>CAINXC010000613.1 GCA_903854655.1 uncultured Verrucomicrobiota bacterium
CACTGGCTTCCACGTGTCGCCGGATCTCGCACTAGTCGAGCTGATCGACCCAAAAACCGGCCGTACGGTCGAGCCTGGAACGCGTGGCGAAGTGGTGTTCACCCCCCTGGATTCTCGCGGAACGGTCGTGCTGCGCTACCGCACCGGCGACATCATGGAAGGCGGCATGGTATGGGACGAGTGCCCGCATTGCGGACGCATCTCGCAGCGCCTGAACGGCCCCGTGTCACGGGTGACCGATGTGCGTTCGCTCAACATCGACAAGATCAAGGGAACGCTGGTGGATTTCAACATGCTGGAGCATCTTCTCGACGACCAGAAGGGCATCGCAGCCTGGCAGGTGGAGCTGCGCAAGCATAACAACGATCCGCTGGAGGTGGATGAAGTGGTGCTGCACGTGACGCCGGAGGGCGGCATTTCGAAACCTGAACTCGAGCGCATGGTCATGCGCCGGTTTGTCGAAGCCACCGAGCTTTCACCCAACGCCATGGTCTTCCACACCATGGCGGAAATGCGCGATCTGCTGGGCATCGGCCGCCTGCTGAAAGAGGAGAAGCTGGTGGATCACCGCGACAAGCCTGCAACGAACCTGAATCCTGAACTCCACGCCGTATGAAAACACAACTGCTGGTCATTGACGGAGTGCGCACCCCCTTCTGCCGTGCGGGAACATCGCTTGCCGGACTGGATGCCGTCGAGCTTGGGCGGATTGTGGTGAGCGCTTTGCTCACGAAAACGGGCATTGACCCCCATGGGGTCGATGAAACCATCTTCGGCTGCGTGGGGCAGCCCGCGAATGCCCAGAACATTGCGCGGGTCATCGCCTTGCGTGCGGGCATCCCCGAAAGCAAGCCCGCAATGACCGTGCATCGCAACTGCGCCTCTGGCCTGGAGGCCATCACCACCGCCTATGACAAGATGTGTGCAGGGCACGGCGATGTGTTCATCGTGGGCGGCACGGAGAGCATGTCGCAAATGCCGCTGTATTTTTCCCGGCCCGCTGCGGACAAGTTTGCAACGCTTTCGCGATCAAAAACCCTGGGCCGCCGCCTGGGTGCCATGGCCGGCTTCCGGCCCGCCGATTTCGCCCCGGTCATCGGTTTGAAACTTGGGCTGACTGATCCCGTGTCCGAACTGAACATGGGCGAGACCGCGGAGGTTCTGGCCCGCGAATTCGGCATCAGCCGCGAGGCCCAGGACGCCTTTGCCACGCGCTCGCACCTGCGCGCGGCCGCAGGCCCCGATGCGACCGTCGTGCCGGTGTACGACGACGGCAAGGTGATCATGACTGACAACGGCATCCGTGCCGACTCCTCGATGGAGAAACTGGCCCGGCTGCCGGCGCTGTTTGATACGAAATGCGGCAGTGTGACAGCAGGTAATTCCTCACAAATCACCGACGGGGCGGCCGCCCTGCTTGTGGCGACGGAGGAGAAGGCCGCGCAGATGGGCTGGAAACCCCTTGGCAGGCTGGTGGACTACGCTTACACCGGCTGCGATCCCAAACGCATGGGCCTGGGGCCGGTGCGCGCCATGGAATCCGTTCTGCACCGCACAAGGTCGAGGCTGGCGGATGCCGATGTGATCGAAATCAACGAAGCCTTTGCCGCACAGGTGCTGGCAGTCATGAAATCCGTGCAGGACAAAACCAGCGCCCGCCGCTGCGGCCTGGAAGAACCACTGGGCGAAATTGATCCCGCCCGGCTCAATGCGCGCGGCGGCGCCATCGCCCTGGGCCATCCCGTGGGTGCCACCGGCGCCCGGCTGGTGCTCCACGCCCTGCAGCAGCTTCGTGACAGCCGCCAGCAACGCGCGCTGGTGAGTCTTTGTATTGGCGGCGGCCAGGGTGGTGCAGCCCTCCTGGAGGCCCTTTGAAATCTCAACCTCACGCTCACCATGAATGCGCTCATTCCCGATTCCGCCCAAGAGTTCCCCAAGACCAGGCCGGTGCGTGCCGACCCTCCTTCCTCCTTCCGGCTGGAGGTGGACGATGCAGGCATCGCCTGGCTGACCTTCGACCTGCCGGGCACCTCGGTGAACATCTTCAATGATATGACCTTCCGCGATCTGAACAGGCAGCTCGACAACATCGAACACGAGACCTCGATCAAGGCCCTGGTGATCCGCAGCGCCAAAGACAAGGTGTTCATCGCCGGAGCCGATTTGAAGGGCCTTCGTGCACTGCCACCGGAAAAGATGGAAGAACTGCTCGTGCTGGGCCAGCGCACCTTCAGCCGCCTGGCGGGCCTCCCCATGCTCAAGGTGGCGATGATCCATGGCGCCTGCGTGGGCGGCGGCTATGAACTCGCCCTGGCCTGTGACCTTCGAGTCGCCAGCGATGATGACCTCACCCGCATCGGCCTGCCGGAGACACAACTTGGCCTGATTCCCGGCTGGGGCGGCAGCACCCGCCTGCCACGCCTCATCGGCCTGCCCCGGGCGCTGGACATGATCCTTAGCGGCAAACTCGTCAAGGCCAGACAGGCCCTAAAGCTGGGCAGGGTGGACGAGGTGGTGCCGCGTGAGCATCTCGAACACCGCACCATGGCCCTTGTGCGCCCGCGCCTCCTCGAACCCAAGTGCGGCCCTTCATGGTTGAAGCGCATGAAAACAAGAGGCTGGCAGCTCGCACTGCCGCTCATCGCCTTCAAAACCAGGCGCGATCTCATGGCAAAGACGCGCGGACTGTACGCCGCCCCCCTCAAGGCGCTCGACGTGATCATCCACGGATTCGGCAGAAGCATCGACCACTCGCTCGCGCTGGAACGACAAGCTCTTGGCACCCTGCTGCACATGCCGGAAACAGGGCGCTTGATCGACCTGTTCTTCAAGAAAGAGGAGGCGGGCAAGAAAGCCCTTCCCAAGGGTCATGCGCTGCCGGTCACGGATGTCGCGGTCATCGGCGCGGGCGTCATGGGTGCGGGCATTGCTCACTGGCTGGCAGGCAAGGGCATCCGCGTCACCCTCACCGATATTTCGCCGGAAGCTGTCGCCAAAGGCATGGAGCGGATTCAAAAACTGGTGGCCGAAGGGTTGAAGCGCCGGGCCGTCACCAAGAAGGAGGCGCGCGACACCATGGATCACATCAGCCCGGCGCATACCCCGGTGCCGCTGCACCGCTGCCAGCTCGTGATTGAAGCCGCGACCGAGGATCTGGACCTCAAAAAACGCATCTTCGCAGGGCTGGCCTCGCGATGCTCGCCGGACACGATCCTTGCGACCAACACCAGCGCCCTTTCCGTGACCGCCCTGGCCACCACCGTGCCGCATCCGGAGCGGGTGATCGGTCTGCACTTTTTCAATCCCGTGCATCGCATGCCGCTGGTGGAGATCATCACCCTGCCCGAGTCGTCGGACGATACCGTGGCCACCGCCTTTGGCCTGGTGCAGCGCATAGGCAAGACGCCCGTGCTGGTAAAGGACAGCCCCGGCTTCGTGGTGAACCGCGTGCTCATCCCCTACCTGATGGGGGCCGTGCGACTGTTTGAACACGGGCAGGACCCGAAGGCCATGGATGATGCCATGCTGGATTTCGGCATGCCCATGGGACCCATGCGCCTGCTCGACGAAATCGGCCTGGATGTGGCCGCCCATGTGGCGCGCACCCTTCTGGTCAGCAGCGACGTTCTCACCGCGATGGTGGCGGCAGGATGGCTGGGCAAGAAGAGCGGCAAAGGCTTCTACATCCACAACGGTCGCAGGACACGGGTCAATACCGCCGCCCTCGATCTGAGGAAACAAGGCGGTGAGGCCATGACACGGCAGCATCTGCAGGACCATCTGGCGGGGATGCTGAGCATGGAAGCCTGCCGCTGCCTGAAGGAGAGCGTCGCAGCCTCGGCCGGCGACATCGACATGGCCATGGTTCTCGGCACGGGCTACGCCCCCTTCCGGGGCGGGCCGGTCGCTCATTCATTAACTCTTGGTAATGTCCCAACAAATAGCTGAACTCCACACCATGTCTGGTTGACTAATATGCAACAACAAGCGCCCGGAACACGGTCGCTCCCGCCGCGAAAAGGAAACCCTTAACACCCAGGTGCCATGAAACGCGAACCTCCTATCGAACCGAACTCCATCATCGACACCTCGAAGATGTCGGCTGGCCAGCGAGCCGCGCTGGAGATGACCGAGGCCGCGCGCGAGGAGCGGCGCAACACCGGTTTCGCCGCCTCGCTGTTCTTCGGCGAGCCGGACTTCGCCAAGGTGCTCCCCTTCCCGAGCCAGTCGCTGGAGGATCGCGACCAGGGCGACGCCTTCCTCACCCGGCTGAAACGCGTGTTGGACGAACACGCCGACCCCGACCGGATCGACCGCGAAGGCGAGATACCGGAGAGCCTGCTGGACGAACTGGCCAAGCTGGGGGCTTTCGGGATCAAGATCCCCGTCAAGTACGGCGGCCTGGGCTTGTCGCAGACCAACTACTCGCGCGCGGCCATGCTGCTGGGCGGCACCTGCGGCAGCCTCACGGCGCTGATCTCGGCGCACCAGTCCATCGGCGTGCCGCAGCCCCTGATCGTGTTTGGCACCGAGGAGCAGAAGCAGATGTTTCTACCGCGCTGTGCGCATGGCGAGATCTCGGCTTTCGCACTGACCGAGACCGAGGTGGGCAGCGATCCCGCGCGCATCACAACGACCGCCGTCCCGAGCCCCGACGGCGAGCACTTCACCATCAACGGCGAGAAGCTCTGGTGCACCAACGGCCTGCGTGCGAGCCTGTTCGTGGTGATGGCCCGGACCCCCACGCCTGAAAAGCCGCACGCCACCACCGCCTTCATCGTGGAGAACGACCGGCCTGGGGTGGAAATCAAGCATCGCTGCCGCTTCATGGGCCTGAAGGCGCTCTACAACGGCGTGATCCGCTTCAACAATGTGCTGGTTCCACGGAGCCACATCATTGGCGGCGAAGGCAAAGGATTGAAGGTCGCTCTCACCACTCTCAACACCGGACGCATCACTCTGCCCGCCGCCTGCGCCGGACTCGCCAAGCGCTGCCTGGAAATCAGCACACGCTGGGTGAAGGCGCGCGAGCAGTGGGGCCAGGCCATCGGCAAGCACGCCGCCATCGCCGACAAGCTGGCGCGCATGGCCGCGAACACCTTCGCCCTGGAAGGCCTGGTGTATTACGTGTCATCGCTGGTGGACAAGGACAAGAACGCCGACGTGCGCCTGGAGGCGGCCATCGGCAAGCTCTGGGGCAGCGAGCGCGCCTGGGAAATCATCAACGACACCATGCAGATGCGCGGCGGACGCGGCTATGAAACCGCCGATTCGCTGCATGCGCGTGGTGAACCAGCCGAGCCTGTGGAGCGCTTCTTCCGCGACGCCCGCATCAACACCATTTTTGAGGGCAGCAGTGAGATCATGCGCCTGTTCATCGCCCGCGAAGCGCTGGATCCCCATCTCAAGGTCGGGGCCGAAGCAGTCAACGCCTCCCTGCCCATGAAGCAGCGGGTGCGCGCCGCCCTGCGCGCCGCCAAATTCTACAGCGTCTGGCTGCCGGTGAAGTATGTGCCGCGCAGCGTCGAGGGCGCCGAAGACCTGCACCCCGTCCTGCGCAAGGAAATGGTCATTGTCGAGCGCCTCAGCCGCAAGCTCGCGCGCCGGCTGTTCTTTGCAATGGCCCTCAACGGCCCCGCGCTGGAGAAGAAGCAGGTGCTGCTCGGTCGGTTCGTGGACATAGGCTCCGAGCTGTTCGTGCTCGCCACCACTCTGGCCTATGCGCAGACCAAAATCACCGCTGCCGCGCTCGAACCCGTGCAGATGGAGCACACTCTGCGTCTCAGCCAGTACTTTGCCGAATTGACCCGCCAAAAGATCGGCGAACTGTTCCGGGGCATCGCCACCAATGCCGACACCGCAGGTTATGCGGTGGCCCGGGGAGTAATGGCGTGAGGGTGAACCTCGGCAGTCGTTCTACCGCGAGCGATGAAACGCCTGAATGACCTGTCCGGTCTTCTGTCGGACAGCCGAGAGCACTCGCTCCGCAGATCTGGTCTTCAAGACGCGAGGCCTGCCGGAGACAGAAGCACGCACCGCATGGCGACGGAGCGTCGTTTCCTGGCAGGCCTCCAGCACGTCCTTGACCCGTTCATCCTCGGCAAAAGCGGTGTCCAGGCTCCTGATGATCTCCATGCCTTGCGCCAGCGTGGTTTTCGAAGGCGAGGGGTCGGCACCCAGCTTTTTCAGGCAGGTTTCGACAGCTTCGAAGTGGCTCTGGGTTTCAGCCAGGTGGAGAGTGGCCATTTCCCGCTGAACCGGCGCGGCCGCCTCATTCTTCAGGCGCTTCTGCAGTGCAGCTTCCATGGCCTTTTCCATGGCATAAGCATCCCGCAGCCATTCGACAAGTTCGTCTCTGGTGTTCATAGCAAGAATGGGAGCCGGTTCACCCGCTGCAAGCGACGCATCATGCGCCGGAAGCTTTGTGGGCGTTGCATGAAATATCATCTCCCAAGAACCAATCGCACAGGACTCTGCCTCCGCGTGCATGGAGAACATCAAGGCACCATTGGCCTGCCGTTTCGACGTGGCTGATGCCACGACTGCTCCTGTCGAATGGTCGGGCTGGCGAGATTCGAACTCACGACCTCTTGCACCCCATGCAAGCGTTCTACCAGGCTGAACTACAGCCCGCCGATCAACAAGACGCTCAGTTTGGCGAGTTGTGACTTTTGATCAAGCTGCAAGTTGGGAAAATTGCGAAATGTCATGCATTTGGCCGCACCCATGGTTTTGCGCTCCTTCACTTGTTTTTCGTTTATTAAACGACCGCGCTGCCTCATGATCGCGAGGCGGAAACCATTCCCCGTTGCGATGAGACACCGATTTTACTGTTCACTTCTAATTTTAGCGGTCTGCGCGATGGGGGTCAGGAAGGCCGCCGCCGCCTTCCCGGCGATAGCGCTGCAGCCCGTGAGCCTGTCACAGGTCGCCGCGCCCGTCTGCATCAGCAATGCGGGCGACGGCTCCGGGCGGCTGTTCATCTGTGATCAGGGCGGACAGGTCCGCATCATCAAGGATGGCATGCTGCTGCCAACGCCGTTCCTGGACCTGACAGCCAAGATCGTGCCGAAGGCACCAACCAGCTACGTTTACCCGCTGAGCACCGGCTACGATGAGCGGGGGCTGCTTTCAATCGTCTTCCACCCGAATTTCAACAAGACCGACGGCAGCAACCATCCGCTGCCGGGCAACGGAAAATTCTATGTGTTTTACAGCGCCCCGTCGCCAAATGCGACCACGAGCACCACCGCCCCGATCAACTGCCGCAGCACGATCTCCGAGTTCGCGGTTTCAGCGAACGCCAACGTGGCCGACGCCACTTCAGAACGCGTGGTGCTGGCCTACGACAAGCCCCAGTCCAACCACAACGGCGGGCAGCTCCAGTTTGGACCCGACGGCTACCTTTACATCAGCGCCGGCGATGGCGGCAGCCAGCACGACAACGACTACGGCCACACCGGCGGCCAGACCAGCTACAACACCCGTTCCGTGACGGGCAACCTGGGCAACGCCCAGGACACCACCAAGCTGCTGGGCAAACTGATGCGCATTGATCCCCTGGGCAACAACGGTCCGGGCGGGACGTATGGCATCCCCTTTGGAACCAGTGGCAATCCCTTTGCCCCCTCGGATGGCAGCGCGCGCCAGGACTCCGTGCGGGCCGAAATCTACGCTTTTGGTTTTCGCAACCCCTGGCGCTTCTCTTTCGATGACGGCCCTGGCGGCACCAACCGGCTGTTCGAGGGCGATGTGGGCCAGAACGAGGTCGAGGAAGTCAACGTCATCAATTCCGGCGGCAACTATGGCTGGAGGGTGATGGAGGGGGGCATCGTGCACGACAGCACCACCCCATCGACCAATGCCCCGACGGGCGGCACGCCTCTGATAGGGCCCATTGCCCAGTATGCCCATATCAACGTAAACGTCGGCACCCCCGCCCTGCCCCAGATTGGCGCTGGCGTCATCGGTGGCTATGTGTATCGCGGCACCGCCTGCCCCGATCTGGCCAGCAAGTATGTCTTTGGTGATTTCAGCCATTCCAACGGCCAGTCCGACGGCACCATGCTGGGCCTGGAAGAGGTCCCCGCCAACTCCAACAACTGGGTGATGTCCACGCTCGCCGTGGTGGGCGGCAATCCCTTGACCACGAGGATTTGCGCCTTCGGGCGCGACGAGCAGGGAGAGCTTTATGTTGCCACCCGGGTGACTTTGGGCCCCCTGGGCCCCTCCGGCAATGGCACCAACCCGGACGGCGGCATTTACAAGATTGTGGAGGCCCTGGTGTCCACCACCATCAATCCCGTCAAGGACAACTCCATCTATGCGGACTTCACCTCCAACAGCAACGCCATCGGCAGCCTCTACGCCGGGAACAACGGCAACAGCCAGCCGCGCCGCGCCCTGCTTGCCTTCGATGTCGCAAACAACGTGCCTTCCGGGGCAACCGTCACATCTGCGGTGCTCAACCTTCACCTGAATCAAAGTGCTTCGCCAAACAACGCGACGCTGTCCATCTACCCCCTGAACCAGAACTGGGGCGAAGGCTCCTCCACGCAGTCGGGCACAGGCGGCAAAGGCGAGGCCGCCACCACCGGCGACGCCACCTGGCTGGACAGCTACTACGCAGCCACCAGTCCCACGCCTTGGGGCACGGCTGGCGGCAGTTACAGCCCAACGGCGTCGGCGTCCGCGACCGTTGGCAGCACCTTGCAATACTACACCTGGAGCGCCGCCCAGATGGCGACGGATGTACAAAGCTGGCTCACCACCCCGGCCAGCAACTTCGGCTGGATCCTTTTGGGCGATGAAACCGCCAGCGGAACGGCACGGGTCTTCGACTCCCGCGAGGCTGCCGCCAACGTGCAGCCGACCCTCCAGATCAACTACAATCCCGTGGCCCCGCCCCTGTCCTGGCGCCTGCAATGGCTGCAGCAGTACTATCCCACCCCCGGCACGTACGTGGACGACCTTGCGGACCCCGATGCCGATGGCATTCCCAATCTGCTCGAGTACGCCTTCAATTACTCACCGCTCGCCGCCAACCCGCCGGGCTCCGGTGTTCAGGTCAGCGTGGTGCCAAACGGGGCCAGTTACACCTGCACCACGACCTTCCGGCGCGACCCCCGCGCCACAGACCTCACCTACGTGCTGCAAACCAGCGATGACATGGTGGCGTGGACCACCGTGGCCCAAAGCGCCCTGGGAGCCACGCCAACGGGCAGCGCTTTCGTTTCAGAGGCTGATGTCGCCGGCCAGTCGCCCGTCAAACTCGTCACCTCCTCCGAAACCGTGGCGAGCCCCGCCCATCACTTCGCCAGGCTTCAGGTGACGCGGAGCAACTGAGGGAATGCACAACGCTAAAAAACCCGCTTGATTTATTCACACCGCCACGCACTATCACCGCCCTTCATTCATTCGTTCCACCTACTCATCATGGCCCTTGTTATCCGTCTCCGCCGCGAAGGCACCAAAAACCGCCCCTTCTATCGCATTGTAGTCCTCGACAGCGCGAAGCGCCGTGATGGTGGATTCCTGGAAAGTCTGGGCACCTACGATCCTGCCCTGGAGCACAACAACTTCAAGATGGACCTGCCCAAGGTCGAAGGCTGGCTGGCCAAAGGTGCCGCCGCTTCCGAAACCGTCGCTTCTTTCATCAAGAAGTCCCGCATCGTCGCCGCCAAGTAAGCAGCGAGTTCCCCTGAAATTTCGAAGGTCCGGCGGTCTATTCAATGGCCCCGGGCCTTTTTTTTGCTTATTTACCCAGACCCCTTCTGATCTCATGGACGCCCCCGAAGCCCTGCGTGAATACCTCTCCTATGTGGTGGCCCACCTCATCGACCAGCCACAGCAGGCCTCCATTGCCGTCGGCCACAACGCCCAGGGCGCGACCACCTTCCGTATCCAGGTGGCCCAGGAGGATGTGAAGCGCGTGATCGGCAAGCACGGCCACACCCTCAGCGCCATCCGCTCGCTGCTCCATACCGCCGCAGAAAAGCACGGCATCCGCGTAGCCCTCAAGGTCGGCACAGTCAAAGAAGAAGACGCAGAGGCCACGCACGTGGAAAAGGCGGAGGATCAGGCGGAGTAATTTCCCATCACGAAAACCTCCCTCCCTGCTTGCTACCTCGGCCAGTGCCGGCTTCGCCTTCTGTTCCAGTCCGGGCAAGGGCGAAACTCCCACACCATCTCCGGCCAGGTGGCCTGAATAGCGGGACCGCTCTGCCTCAGCCCAGGAATCTGCTCCGCACATCGGCATTGGGCACCATGCAGCTCTCGCGCTGGCCGAACCAGCGGTAGCGGTTCTTCGCAATCACGCCGTACCCCGCATCGCGCAAGACCCTTGGCACCGCTTTAAAGACCAGCGCCAGGCGCCACAGGCCGCCCAGCCTTGAGGCCGTGGCAATCGCGGCATCGCTGCGGAACAGCGCCTTCCCATCCACGATCAGCGCGAAGGTCTCGAGCACGGTGGCATCAATGCCGTGCCGTGCGCACATGTCCCTGCCCGCCTCCGATTGATAGGCGGCAAAGCGAAACAGAGCGCCGGGATCGCGCCGGATGATGAACTGCACGGAACCGGCGCAGAAGTTGCACACGCCGTCGAACAGCACCACCGGATGATCCTCGGTTTCCATCATGCCTTGGGCACCACCGTGTACTCGGTCTTCGAGTCCTTGATCAGCCAGCCAGCGGCTTCCAGCTCCTTGCGCAGGGCATCGGCCCCGGCCCAGTCCTTGTTCGCCTTGGCCTCCCAGCGCTTGGCGGCGAGAGCGAGAATTTCAGCGGGTGCCTCGGCCGCCTCCTCTTTCGCATCCGGCAGCATCAGGCCGATGGCATCGAGCATGAACCACAGACTGAGCCAGTGCTGCCGGGCCGTGGCGACATCCGTTGCCGTCTGATCCGCTTCTTTGATTTTAGAGAACACGCCGCCCAGGGCTCCGGGCACGTTCAGGTCATCCAGCAGCGTGTTCCAGGCATCGCCAAAGATGCCCGCCGTGGCCTGCGCCACCAGTTCCTCGTGCGTCGGCGGCTGGGTGGCCTGGGCCTTGGCGCGCAGGGAGGCCTCGTGCTTCGCAATCTTCTGCAAGGCCTGCCGCGCCGAATCCAGGCTGTGGAAGGTGAAATTGAGCGGGGCGCGGTAGTGACCGCTGACGAGGGCATAGCGCACCTCTGCAGGCGTGTAGCCGCGCTGGCCCAGGTCTTCCAGCGTGTAGAGATTGCCAATGCTCTTGCTCATCTTGCCGCCGTCCACCATCAGGTGGGCCACGTGCATCCAGTGGTGAGCAAAGTGACCGTGTGTGCTGCAGCAGCTCTGCGCGATCTCGTTTTCGTGATGCGGAAAGATGAGGTCCACGCCGCCGCTGTGCAGATCAAAGTCCTCGCCCAAATATTGCAGAATCATCGCGCTGCATTCCAGATGCCAGCCGGGCCGGCCTTCACCCCAGGGGCTGGGCCAGAAATTGGGGCCGTCCTCCGGCTTCCGTGCCTTCCACAGGGCAAAATCAGTGAGCGAATCCTTCGTGTACTCGTCACTGTCCGTCGCCGAGGCCGACTCCGAGGCACCCAGCCGCAGCTCACGATCCTCCAGATGCGAAAGCTTGCCGTAGTCGGCAAAGGATGAGACGCGGAAGTACACGGAGCCGTCGGCGGCGGCGTAGGCGTGGCCGCGCTGGATCAGCGTCTCGATCATCGCCACCTGCTGCGGGATGTGCGCCACGGCGCTGGGCTCGATATGTGGTGCC
>CAINXC010000614.1 GCA_903854655.1 uncultured Verrucomicrobiota bacterium
ATCGAAATCCAGATGCCCGGTGTGAAGGATGAAGACATCGTTGGCGTGCGCGAGAAGATCGAGCAGGTGGCCAAGCTGGAGTTCCGCCTGGTGCACAGCCAGGGCAGCACCCTGGGCTACGTGAAGCTGCCGGTGAAAGACGCGAAGGAAGAAGGCGAAAAAGACCTGCTGGTGAAGAACCACGCGGATCTCGACGGCAAGTACGTGAAGCAGGCGTTTGCCACGCTGGACCCCAACAAGGGCTGGATGATCATCCTGAAGTTTGACGGTGAAGGGGCCAAGCTGTTTGGCGAACTCACGGCAGCCCACACCCATGAGCGCCTGGCCGTGGTGGTGGATGGTGTGGTCATTTCCGCTCCCAATCTGAATGAGCCCATCTATGGCGGCACGGCTGAGATCAGCGGCAAGTTCACCGAGACTTCGGCCCGCTCGCTGGCCCGCGCGCTGGAGAACCCCTTGGAGAACCCGATGAAACTCCTCCAATCCGGCACCGTTTCGGCGGCCTTCGGCAAGGCGACGATTCATCAGGGCCTGATCGCCGGCCTGGTGGGCCTGGCGCTCACCGCTGTATTCATGGTCATCTACTACCGCGTGGCGGGTTTGATTGCGCTCATCGGTCTTTCCGTGAGCTTGATTTCGGTCATGGGCTGCATGGCCCTGTTCCAGTTCACCCTCACCATGCCGGGCATCGCCGGTTTGGTGCTCACCATCGCCATGGCGGTGGATGCCAACGTGCTTATCTATGAGCGCTTGCGGGAAGAAATGCGCGCCGGCAAAACCCTGCTCGCCGCCCTGGATGCCGCCCACGAGCGCGCCTTCACCGCGATCTTCGACGCCCACGTCACCACCTTGATCACGTCGTTGATCTTGCTTGAGCTGGCGAGCGGGATGCTCAAGGGTTTCGCCATCACCATGATCATCGGTGTTTTCAGCACCTTGCTTGGCGCGCTGATTGTCACCCGCGTGTTCCTGCACTGGTTCGTTGATCCCGGCATCATCACCAAGCTCTCCGTGGCCGAAATCATTCCGCACCGCGTGTATCAGGTGATGAAGTATGGCTTCCAGTTCGTGATGTTCTCCACGATCCTCTGCGTGATCGCCATCGGCGCCATCATGATCAAGGGGCAGCACAGCCTGGGCATCGACTTCCGCGGTGGTGCAAAAGTGAGCTTCCACGTGACCGCAGGCAAGGACCTCGGGACGGAGGAAGTGGAAAACGCCCTCAAAGGGCTCAAGGTGGCGCACGACGGCAAGCAGGAAGCCATCGGCGGCTACTATGTGCAGGGCAGCACCTCCCTGGGCGGCGACAAGATGATCACGGTGCGTACCGAGGACTTTGCCGGCCCGGAAGTGCAGAAGGTGATCGCAGCCCAATTCAAGGACCGCATTTCCGGCTCGAACCTGGATACGGTGGGTGCGCTGATCGGCAGCGAGCTCGCCAGCAGGTCTGCCTGGGCGGTGGTGCTGGCGCTGGGGGGTATTTTCTTCTATCTCTACATCCGCTACGAGTTCTCCTTCGCCCTCGGCGCCCTGGTTTCCATCTTCCATGACTGCATCATCGTGCTGGGCTTCTCGGTCATCTTCGGTCAGGAGCTGTCCCTGGTTCACATTGGCGCCGTCCTCACGGTCGCCGGTTACTCGGTGAACGACACCATCATCGTGTTTGACCGTGTGCGTGAAATCATCCGTTCGCGCACCGGCACCATCACCGACCTCATGAACGAGGCCATCTCGATGACCTTCAGCCGAACGCTGCTCACCAGCTTGGTGACCTTCATTCCCATGATGGTGCTGTATCTCTTCGGTGGTCCGGCCATGCGTGAGTTCTCGCTGCCCATCGTGATCGGTGTGATCGTGGGCACCTATTCCTCCGTGTTTGTCGCCGCTCCCATCGTGCTCTGGCACGCCCGCAGGACGGGTGTCAGCCTGCATCGCCAGCTCATGCGTGAGCCAGAGCAGCCGGCTCCGACGCCGTAACCGGCAGGACAGAGTTGTGGAAAGCCCGGACCGCGAAAGTGGGCCGGGCTTTTTTTATGGGACGCAGATGGCGCGGCGGGGCAGCGTTTTGGAGTGCGGTGGCAGCCGCAGCAAAGCGGAGACAGCCCGCCGAAGGCTGCCCGAAGGGCGAGCGGAGCGAGGCAACCGAAGCGCGACACCGCTTTGAGGGGCCGCAGGGCGAGGGCTTTACGAGACGCCATGCCGAAGCAGCACAGCGGTGGCAACGCGGTGTTTCGGGAATACGGAATCACCCTCTCCGGCAAAGCGGTGTCGCGCCAAGGCTTGCCACCGCACTCCAGGACGCTTCGCGACTCACCAAGTCAAGGAAGCTGCAATTCCGTGCGCATGCGCTGGGCGATGAGCAGGGCTTTGAAGCGGTCGTAGTCCGCCTCGCGCGTGCTGCTCACCAGCGTGTAATCGTATTCGGGCCAGTGCGTCATTTCGGCGATGGCGTTGGTCAGGCGCAGGTCCACCGCCTCCTGGCTTTCGGTGCCGCGCCCGGCGAGGCGCTGCTGCAACTCCTCCCCGGAGGGCGGCAGGATGAACACGTCCACCAGGCAGCGCTGCACGATTTCATCCGGGCAGGCGCGCACCTGCGCGGCTCCCTGCACGTCGATGTCCATCATCACGTCGATGCCGCGCCGGAGGTTCTCGGTCACATAACTTTTCAGGCTGCCGTAGCGGCGGCCGTGCACATGGGCGTGCTCGAAAAATTCATCGCGCCCGATGCGCTGCACGAACTCCTCGTCGCTGAGAAAAAAGTAATCCTTTCCATCCACCTCGCCGGGGCGCGGGGAACGCGTGGTGCAGGAGATGGAGAAGATGGCCTCGCCCGCGTCGCACAGCTTGCGGCACAGGGTGGTCTTGCCGGAGCCGGACGGGCCGGAAACGACCATAAGGACGCCAAGGCGCTGCCGGGGGACGGAGGAAACAGGGGGAGCCATGCACGCTAGTTAGCCCTGAGGGGCTGAGGTTTCAACATCGGCGGCCGCGCGAACCTTGAACCAGGCGAGAAATTCGCGGTTGCCATCCATGCCCTGGATGGAGGACTCGATGATCCCCATCCACTCCAGGTCGGGGCGCGAGCGCACGAAGGCTTCGATCTTGTCGCAGGCCTTTTGATGAGCCGCCCGGTCACGCACAATGCCACCGCGCCCCACTTCCTCGCGCGAAAGTTCAAACTGGGGTTTCACCAGCACCACGGCATCTGCGCCGGGATTGAGCACCGCGATGGCGGGAGGCAGCACCAGGGTCAGCGAGATGAAGGACACGTCCGCCACCAGCACATCCACGCGCTCGCCCACGTCCTCGGGCTTCAGATGGCGCACATTGCAGTTCTCGCGGCTGTGCACGCGGGGATCGCTGCGCAGCTTCCAGACGAGCTGGTTGGTGCCCACGTCAAACGCATGCACGCGGCTCGCTCCTCGTTGCAAAAGGCAGTCCGTGAACCCGCCGGTGGAGGAGCCCACGTCCATGGCGATGCGCCCGGTCACGTCGATTCCAAAATGGATCAGCGCGCCTTCGAGCTTGAGACCGCCGCGGCTGACGAAGCGTGGCGCCTCCTTGATGCTGATTTCGGCTTCAGTCGCAATCAGGGTGCCTTGCTTGGTGGCCGGCTGCCCCGCCACCAGCACTTCGCCGGCCAGGATCAAGCGCTTTGCCTGCTCGCGCGAAGGCACGAGCCCGCGCTGCACCAGCAGCACATCGAGTCTTTCCTTGGCCATCGGCGGGCTTATTGCGCGAGCACCACGCCGATGATCTCGTCTCCAGGCTGGAGGGTGACACCCTCCGGCACGGATTTGAATTCGACATCGGCCACGGATTCGCTTTCTTCCACGCTGGTGATCTTTATGCGGCCCACGATGGAGGCGTCGCGGCGAAGGTCCAGCTTCACACCCTCCTTCAAACCCTGCCTGGAGCCGGCGGAAAGGACGACAAAGCCCTGGTCGGGCTGGTACTCCTTCACCTTGCCCAGCGAGGGCGAGCTCTTCACCCGGCGCTGCAATGGCGTCAGCGGCAAATCGGCGATGGAGGGCAGCGGCGGTGCTGACGAGCTGCCAGCTTCGGCGGACAAAGGCTTGGGCTCGGGTGCGGGCGGAGGTGGCGGACTGGACGGCCTGGGGGACTCAAGGGCCAGGGGGCTGGCCGGTGCTGAACCGGCAGGCTTGGATGCGATGTGTGCAGGTGCGATGACCGGGGCCGGGCTTGGCAAGGCGGGGGTGGGCGGGGGCAATGAAACCGGCGGGGGCAGGGTGACGGAGGCGGCGTTCTGCGCTGCGATGGCCTGCAGTTGCTGATTCATTTGCACCGCCCGCTTGTCGTCGGCCTCCCTGCTTCTCACCGATTCATCACGGGCCTGGAGTGCGAGATAGGCCGTCACCACCAGCAGGGCGAGCGTGAGTACTTGAGCAATGTGGGTCAACTTCATGGACCTGGAGTGTAAGCGTCGAATCGCGCCCGCGCCATGGAAGAATGAAGTGCTAGCCGCCGATCGCTTCGGCCCTGGCCAGGATCACCCTCGCCGCCCGCAATGCTGCATCCGGCACGCTCAGTGCAAGCATGTTCTCGCGCATGAGGCGGGCTTCTGTCCCGCCATTGTTCAACAGCCGGCGCACATGTGCCGCCGTCTCCGCAGGCGAATAGGAGCGCAGGCCGCACTGGTGGGCGAGCAGCACCTCCGCATTGCCCTCCTCCTGGCCGGGGACCACGTAGTCGATCACCGGCGGGATGCGCGCGGCGAGCACTTCGTGCAAAATCGCTCCCCCGGCCTTGGTGATCAGCAGATCGTGAGTTTGCAGCAGTTCGGGTATGCGGCGGGTCCAGCCGATGAGCTCCACCTGCGCTTTTGGATTGGCATCCGTGAAACGCCGGATCGTGTGGTAAAGGCGCGAGCCGTGCTTGCCCACCGGCATCGTCAGCTTCACCCCGTCAAGAAGCTGGGGGCGCAGCGCCTGCAACGTTTTGGCGACGTGAAGGGCGGGCGTGGAGGGAAAGTAAAGCACCCGGTGCCTGGCACCATCTGGGGCAGGCGCGGGCGGTGTGTGCAGAAAATCCAGGCTCACAGGGAATCCGGTCACGCTCACCTTGCCGGGGGCGATGCCGTACTGGTTGATGACCACCTGCCGGGTTTCCTCATCCGCCACCAAGTAGAGGTCGCTGGGGGCCGACATCCATACGGGATGCACGGTGATGGAATCGGTGATCACGGTCACCAGGGGCGGCACCTGGATTCCCTTGTTGCGCAGGGCCTGCAACGCAAGGGCGTAGAGCGGGTAGGTGCTGACGATGGCGCGCGGCCGGTTGTGCTCGATGCGGCGTGCCACCTCATTGAGCAACGGCTGCATGCAGGTCGCGTCCGCCTTGGCGCCGCCGGAATGGGCCAGCCAGCGATAAAATGTGCGCCAGACCCAGGGAAACCTGATGATCGCGACTTGGTAGGCCGACTGGGTGACGCTGGCCACGAGGGGATGCACCTCGCCCAGCAGGTCGCTGACAACGACCTGCTCGGCCGGTGTTTCACGGCGCATTCCCTCGGCCACACACCGAGCTGCTGTATTATGGCCGTCGCCGAAGCTCGCCGTTAAAACCCAAATCACGAGCCATCCGTGCTGAAAAAAACGCGAATGACAAACGAAATGGCTGGCACAGAGCATAATTTCTCTAGATAATAAAGATGTCCGAAGTAAGATGCAGGTGTCATGCTTCACCGCCCCTCCAGTCTTTCCACGCCAATCCGGTCCTTCCTGGACTCGAACTGGCAGGACTGCGCCCCTCTGCGGTGGGCCGCCCAGCTTGCCGTCGGCGGTCTGCCCGGCGTGCTGATTTGCCTGGTCATCATGCGGCTGGCCTCCATCGCACCGGATCAGGGGCAGGGGGCCCATGCCGCCTCCATCGTGCCGCTGCTCTCCGCCAGCGGCCTGGCCGATACGGCGGCGTTTCATCGGATGAAGTTCGACCTTGATCCGGCTGCGGGCAAAGCACCGCAATTTCGCCTTCCGGATGCGGCCCCCGTTTCTCAAGAGGTTGCGCACGCCACGGTATCGGCAGTGCCTGTTGTCGATTTCAATGCACCGCGCACCGAGTGGCGTCACCTGAATGCCTCCGCCCGCGCCGCCATTGACGCCAGCCTGGCGAAACGCCGCGACTGGCAGCGCGTCGTCCTGCATGGCAGCAGCATCAGTCATGGCAACGCCCGCCTGCTGGCGCGCTATCAGGCCACCGTGCGCGGCCAGGCCGATGGCCTTGCGAGCCACTTCGTCATTGGCAGCGGCAAGGGCAAATCGGATGGCCTGGTGGAACCCGGCGAGCGCTGGCTTAAGGCGCTGCCTGCCGGAGACATCGCCGATCCTCTTCTGAGTGAAACCAGCATTAGCGTGTGCCTCGTGGGCGACTTCAATTCCCAGCCCCCCTCCAAGGCCCAATTGGAAGCCCTGGATGAGCTCATGGATTACCTCGCCATCAAGCTCGGCCGCCTCACCCTCACGACCCACAGCGCCCTCATCGGCGGCCAGAGTTCGTGCCTGGGTGCGAAGTTCCCGGCGATCAAGTAGCCCCGCCCAACACGGCGTGCGCTGTCAGGGCTCGATGTGCGGAGTGGGGCGGCGCTCTTTTCGCCCAGGTGGCTGCCTTCGCAAGAAGGTGGATGGAGCGTCCCGGTGCTCTGCAAGAGCCAGCCGCCCCTACTGTTTTGCAAGCGCGGCTACTTCCTTCTCTTCGTTTTGCCATGCCCCCCAAAGTAGCTGCCTTCGCAAGAAGGTGGATGGAGCGTCCGCAAGCCCCGTTAATAGGGGTCAGGTGTTTTTTATTGCAAAAGATCGCTTTTGTTCTTTCAGGGCCGGGCGGGAAGCTGCATTTTTGGCCCATGCCCAGGCAGGTTCGCATCCAATTCCCAGGCGCTGTTTACCACGTCATGGCGCGGGGTGACCGCCGGGAGGCCATCTTTCTCGATGATGACGACCGCATGATGTTCCTGAAGGCGTTGGCGGAGGCTTGTGGGCGCACGGGCTGGCTCTGCCATGCTTATGTTCTGATGGGCAATCATTACCACTTGGTCATTGAAACCCCAGAGCCCAATCTGGTCGCGGGCAAGGCCTGGCTGCAAAACACCTTCACTCGCCGCCACAACGTCCGCCATAAGCTCTGGGGGCATCTTTTCGGCGGTCGGTACAAGGCGGTGCTGGTGGATGACGCCCAGGATGGATGGTACTTGCCCACACTGATCGACTACGTGCATCTAAACCCGGCACGTGCGGGGCTGGCGGGCTTGCAGGACGGCCTGGAAACCTTCAAATGGTCGAGCCTCGGCACTGGCTACCTGGTTTCACCCGCGAAGCGACCGCCCTGGCTGCGGGCCGATCGGGGTCTGCTCATGCGCGGCCTCAGGGACGATCCCTCAGGCAGGCGGAGATACTTGCAGCACCTGGAAGACAAGATGCGACAAGAAGGCGCGGAGGCCGGGCGTGAGCTGCCGACAGGCCAAAGCCTCCAATCCACACTATGGCGGGGCTGGATGTTTGGCAGCGATGCCTTCAAGGAGAAGCTGGTTAAGTTGGCGGGCCAGACGCTGGGCGAGGGCGCAAAACGCAGGAACTACGGTGCAGCGCCAGAAGTGCGCGAACACCACCTCCGCCGTGCCGAGCAACTGCTGGCGGCGGGCCTCAGGGTCTGCGCCCTGGATCCCCTGGCCCTTCAGGAGCTGCCCTGCGGCGATGACCGCAAGGCGCTCATCGCGCTGGCCATCAAGCGCGAGACAACCGTGCCCCTGGACTGGCTTGGGAGCCAGCTTCACATGGGCACGCGCAGCACCGTGAGCCGGGTGACGACTGAGATGGCCTTGAGACTTCCCAAAGACAAAAAGCTGGCCCGGCAGCACCATTTGATAATGAAAGGCGCTTCTTAAATGATCAAAACATGCAACAAAAAACACCTGACCCCTCTTTATTTATATATATGAACCTATGCACCAAAATTTCTTTGAACACCCTCATTGTTGGGGTTGTTGGTGTTTCATCGGGCATCCTATACTCTGTATTTGTCATGATGCCTCATTTGCGAGCCATCAGCGGTGAAGCTGCCAGTGCTGAAATTGGAAAGATATTCTGGGTCAATCTTGAGTTAAAGGCATCATTGATATTGGCTGCAATTGGAACTATTGGTGTTGTTCTTTGCCTTGCATTATTATTACTGATCAGTCCGTTGCATAGACTACACTTGGAGCGCCAAAAAAGGAGCGGACTAAT
>CAINXC010000615.1 GCA_903854655.1 uncultured Verrucomicrobiota bacterium
GGCATGAAGCTGGTGACCGAAGGCGATCTTCGCCGTGAGCTTCAGCAGCACATGAAGCGCCTGCTGGGCATCAACTGCTATCGCGGCCAGCGCCATCGTCGCGGCCTGCCTGTGCGCGGCCAGCGCACCAAGACGAATGCCCGCAGCCGCAAAGGCCCGCGCAAGACCGTGGGCGCCCAGAGCGCCGCGAAGAAGAAGTAAGTCCTGCGCACCAACCTTCAGCGAATTTACGTTCCCCCAGTTATGGCATCGCCCGAAACCACCGATACTCCCGCTCCTGCCGCCGCCGCCCCCGTGGCCGCGCCCGCACCGGCTCCTGCAGTTGCTCCCGTCGCGGATGCTCCTGCCAAGCCGACCAACATCAACGACGTCTTCCTCAGCCTTGAAGGCGGCGCACCTGAGCAGCCGAAGATCGTTCGTGCAAAGGGTTCCAAGAATGTCTCCTCCGGCATTGTCCACGTGACCGCCACCTTCAACAACACGATGGTGACCATCACCGACCGCGCCGGCAATGTGATCGGCTGGTCCACCGCCGGCAAGATGGGCTTCCGCGGTTCCCGCAAAGGCACCGCCTACGCCGCCCAGGTGGTGTCGCAGGATGCCTGCCGCCAGGCGATGGGGCATGGTCTGCGCGAAGTTGAAGTACGTCTCCGCGGCCCAGGTTCGGGTCGTGAGTCCGCCGTGCGTGCCGTGCAGGCCCTTGGTGTGGAAGTGACCGTGATCAAGGACGCGACCCCGATGCCTCACAACGGCTGCCGTCCGCCAAAGTCCCGCCGCGTGTAGTTCGAGCTGTTCCCAACCCAAGCATAACGATTTTTTCCCCTTTCTATGGCTCGATACACCGGTCCCCGTGACAAGATTGCCCGCCGCTTTGGCGTGGCCATTTTTGGCCCCTCCAAAGGCCTCGAACTGCGCAATTTTCCGCCGGGACAGCACGGCGTGCGCAACACCCGCCGCAAGCTTTCCGAATATGGCACCGCCATGGCGGAAAAGCAGAAGCTCCGCTACCAGTACGGCGTGCTTGAAAAGCAGTTCCGCAAGTTCTTCGCCGAAGCTCAGCGCCGCAAGGGCGTGACCGGTGAGAACCTGCTGCAGATGCTTGAACTGCGCCTCGACAACGTGGTGTTCCGCCTCGGTTTCGGCAACACCCGTTTCGCCGCCCGCCAGCTCGTCAGCCACGGTCACATCCAGGTCAACGGTCATCACGTGAACGTGGCGAGCTACCAGTGCAAGCCCGGCGACGTGATCACTCCGAAGCCCAGCCCCAAGAGCCAGCAGCTCATTGGTCGTTTCCTTGAGCTCACCCAGGGCAATCCTGCCCCGGATTGGGTCAGCACGGATCGTGAGGCCGTCAAGGGCACTGTCAACCGCATCCCTGTGCGCGAAGAGATCAACCCGATTGCCAACGAGCAGCTCGTGGTGGAACTCTATTCCCGCTAACCAGCTTCACAGCTTTCTTTCCAAGGGACACGGGCCTCGCTCGTGTCCCTTGTTTTTTGCCCCGCAATCGTTCAGGATAGGACGCCCATGTCTGCCAAACCCATCCTCGAGCAAGTGCCCCGGCGTCAGGATGAGTCGTTTGATTGCGAGATCATTCAAGGGCCTGACTATGGCACTCGCTGGCATTTCCACCCTGAGGTGCAGATCACCCTTGCGGTGCGCAGCAAGGGGTATCGGATCGTCGGCGACAATATTGCCCCGTTGGGCGACGGCGACCTGGTGCTGATCGGCTCCGAAGTGCCTCACGTGTGGCAGCAGGACGATGCGAGCGGGGGCGCTGTGCATGCCATGGTCCTGCGATTCCGTGAAGATTTCCTGGGGCGCGAGTTTCTGGCACTGCCAGAAATGGGAAGGATCACCAGGCTGCTGCAACGAGCACGACGTGGCCTGGAGGTCTCAGGCCGTGTGCGGCGGGAAGTGACGGAGCGCCTTTTGGAGCTGCCCGGGGCCACGGGCATGACGCGGGTGCTGATCCTTCTTGGCGCTCTCGACCTTCTGTCCCGCTCCGCAGAGCTGCGACCGCTGGCGAGCGCCGGATTCCGGCCTCAGCTTGATGCCAGCGACCAGGAGCGCATGGGCCGCATTCTGCGGCACATTCAGGACCACCTCACGGAGGAGATCGCACGTGATGATGTGGCACGCGTCGCCAGTCTCAGCGCCGGGGCGTTCAGCCGCTACTTCCGCAGCCGCACCGGCAAGACCCTGCCGGAGTACGTGAACGAACTGCGAATCGGCCGCTCCTGCCGTTTCCTCGCCGAGACGGATGCGCCGATCACGGAGATCGCCTTGGATTGCGGATTCCTGAACCTCGCCAACTTCAACCGCTGGTTCCGCAAGGTCACCGGCACGGTTCCGCGCGACTACCGCAGCACCTTTGGTCGCAGCCGGTGAGCGGAAGGACTTGCCGCTAGAGCTTTGATAATCGCTGATCGAATCCTCCGCCGAGTGCTTTGACCAGATGGACCGTGGCAACAAGCCGCGAGGCGTGGATCTGGGTGGCTTGGAGTTCGGCCTGGAGCTGTGTTCTTTCGGCGTCGAGCACGTCGAGATAGTTCACCAGGCCCTGGCCATAGCGTTCTCTGGAAGAGCCGGTGGCATGCGTGGCGGAGCTGACGGCGTCTCCTTCCGTGCCGGACTGCCGGTGATAGCTGTCCAAATCAATCAGTGCGTCTGACACGTCCCTGAAGGCCGTCAGCACCTGCTGCTGGTAGCCGCCGCAGGCCGCCTGATAGTTGGCACGGGCTTCCCGCAGGCCGGCCTTGAGCCTGCCACCGTTCAAAATCGGCAGGGTCATGCCGGGTCCGATTTGGAACAGACGGCTTTGCCAGTCCAGCAGGGTGCCGGCATGGAAAGAGGAGTAGCCCGCATCGCCGGTGAGTGAGATGGCGGGAAAGAAAGCTGCCTTGGCGACGCCAATCTGGGCATTGGCCGCAGCCATCTTGCGCTCTGCCTCGGCGACATCCGGGCGACGCTCCAGCAACCGGGAGGGAAGACCGACGGGGATCCTGGGCAAAGCTTCGGGGAGGGCTCCCGGGGCAATCTGGAAAGTGGGAGCGGGCTGACCGCAGAGCAGGGCAATCGCGTCCTGAAGGTGCGCCCGCTGTCGCTGCGTTTCGGCCACCAGGGTCTGGGTCTGGGCAAATTCGGCGCGCGCGCGGTCCAAGTCCAGTTCGGGGGCCATGCCGGCGTGGAAGCGCTCCTCCACAATCTGCGCGCCTTTCTGCCGCAGTGCCTGGGTTCGCTCCAACAGGGCCGTCTGCTCGTCAAGCTGCCGCAGGAGAAAATAGTTGGAGGCGACATCGCCATGCAGGGTGAGGAGGACTTGGTAGTAGGCGGCCACAGTTGAGTCAGCCTGGGCGCGGGAGGCCTCCATGGAGCGGCGGATCTTGCCCCACAGGTCCACTTCGTAACTCAGATCCAGCGGCACGGTGCGGGCCGTGGCCGTCAGGTTGGAAGGAACGTGGTTCAACTGGGTGTGAAAGCGGGCGATCGAAGGATCGAATCCAAGCTGGGGTGAAAGGCGGGAGGCGGCGATGCCGGCCAGCGCCCGTGCCTGATCCACCCGTGCCATGGCGGTCTGCACCCCTGGGTTTGCAGTGGTGGCCTGCGCCTCCAGTTTGTTGAGAAGGGGATCTTTGAAGCACTGCCACCAGTCGTCCTTGAGGACTTGATCGCGTGGCTCAGCCAGCTTCCACCCCCATGCGGGCGGGCTCACGGCCTCCGGTTTTGTGTAATCGGGTCCGCTGAGGCAGCCTGGGAGCAGCAGAAGGGGAAGGCAGCGCGAGAGGAAGGTCATTCGTCGAAGCACGCTCATTTCTTTGTGAGGGGATGGACAGTGACGGTGCAGGTCATGCCGGCCGCGAGGACCACGCCCTCAGGCACATGATCGATGAGA
>CAINXC010000616.1 GCA_903854655.1 uncultured Verrucomicrobiota bacterium
GAACATGCCGGGGCTCGACGAATTCCTGGCTTCGGACCGTTGCAAAGCCTTGTGGAGCGACCCTCGTGAGGCAGCATACTGGCCGCCCATCTTGAAGCAGTTGCGTGATGGCAAAATAGACACCTGGGACACCCAGTGGACCTACACGGTGTGGAAGCACGGTGGCAGGGTGATCCTGCCCCAGGTCAACTTGGTGTCCAATCTTGGCTTCCGCAATGATGGCACGCATACCACCGTCGGCACAAATTGGGCGAGCATGAGCGCACAGTCAGCCGGGAAGCTGGAATTGCCGGACCAACTGTCTTGTGATGAGGCGGCGGACGCCTTCACGTTCAACACCGTCTTTTTGCCGCCTGAAACGAATTTGCACGCGAAATCCAATCCTGCGACGGCCAAAGGCGCCGCAAGGGCCGTGAAGCACATGGAACGAACGGTGGCGGAAATCGCCGCTTTTAAGTCCAGCCTGGCCTGGCGTTTGTTTGGCAAACCCTGCTACTCACTGGAAAAGCGGATTCGCCGCTTGCTCGGTTCGTGATACTTCAGGACCAGCTTTCCCGGGTCATGCCTTGGGTGTCGGACTTTTCAAATAAGACTTCCTCAAATCGAAGAAGGGGCGCTCGATCACCATAAACACGAGCCAGGTAAAGGCGGTGAGCATGGGCAGAACGAGAAGCACCACCGAGAGCAGCGCATTCGTGGTTAGGCTGTGCGAGAACTGGGGCAGCCATTTGTAGTAGTGGACCTCATGCACAAACTCCCAGTGGCACACATACATGGAATAGCTCAGCGTGCCGAGAAACGCCAGGGACCGGGACATGACAGGCGGCCAGTCGAGCGGTGTCATAAGGTAGCACAGGATCACCAGCGACCAGCAAAGCCCTTCCACTGTCGGCCAAAAAATCCATAGGGCATCCTTGTCGGCCAAATGCATGTAGCCGCCGAGGCGGTGGAAGACATTGAGCGTGGCGAAAGTCAGGATGACCGACCCAAGCAGGCACAGCGGGTTGCTCAGCCATTTCGGCGCGCGGACCTGGCTGCGCCCTGAATAAACGGCGCCCGCCACCATGCCCAGCATGAACTGATCCAGCCTGCCAAGCAGGGTGTAATAGGCGGTCCCTTTGATGCTCCAGTCGCCATGCAGGCACAGGCACCAGATGCCGGTGCGGATGAGCGTGAGCAGCAGGATCAGCCCAAAGGCGTAGCGCAGCCCGTACTTGTGCAGGAATCCCACCAGGAAGGGGAACAGCAGGTAAAATTGAAACTCCAGTCCGATAGTCCAGAGATGGGGCGTCATGGGCTCGTAGCTCACGCCGGGCGAGGGCAGGAACAGCAATGACGAAATGAGCTGGCTCAGGCTGGCGTGCGAAATCTGCGAGGCGATGATGATCACCAGCACATAGACCGGCATGATGCGCAGCACGCGATTCATGATAAAGCCCCGATAGTCGATTTCGCGTCCGAAGCTGATGGCTGTAAAAATAAAGCCGCTCAGCACCAGGAACAGGGCGACACCGGTGTGCCCTTCAATGATGACGGCGGAGCCGATGCTCCTGCTGTTTTTGGAGAGCTGTCCAGCGGCCGTTTCACCGACATAACCCCAGCTCTGGAAGTGGTAGTAGTGGTACACCATGACCAGCAGTGCGGCGAAGAACCGCAGGTGGTCGAGCTTGGGCATGTAGTTGATGTTCCGGCTCTTCATAAACTCAGCTCTCAACCCGCTGAAAGACCATCATCTGCGGTCGGGTGAAGCGCCTGAAGCGTGTGCCAAGGGTCTTGTTGCAGAAGTCCTCCAGCCGGTAGAGAGCGACGGTCAGGCCGGGCAGCTTTTTGAACACCCAGCGCCAGATTTTGCCGGACATCCGGTTCCAGGAGGATCCGGGTTCCAGGCAATACGAAGAAAGGGCGTTGTTGCCCCATCCCTGCGGCACGACCGCCGTAAGCTTGAACCCCGCGTACTCGATGCTGCCGATGTAATGGCGCGCCGGGAAAGGGAACTCATAGACGCCATATTTCTGGCAGTAGGGGTGGGCCTTCATGAGGGCGCGCATCTCTGCGGCGTTGTCGGCATACCACTCCCTGATGAGCACCCACGCGCCCCCTTTTTTCATCTTTTGGCGGATGGCTGCGGCCACCATGGGAATGTTGGGGAAATGATGCACGCAATTGCGAGTGATGATGGTGCGGTAGACCTTTTCATCGGCATACCAGGCACCAAGATCATTGCAGATGCTCAACGCGCCGTTGAACTGCGCAAGCTGCGACTGAAGGAAGGCGGTGCCGGTGATCCAACGGGGATTGGGTTCCAGCAGTTCCACATGCCCGAATCCGCTTTTGGCCAGGCTCCAGGAAAGCTGTCCGCTGCCGCCCCCGATTTCGCAGAGCGGGTGCTCGCGGGAGACGCGGAAGACCTGCAGGAGATCCTTGATCTGGCTGAAGTCCAGCCCCTCATAGTAGCGTTGGAACGCCTGGGCGCGGTCCTTTTCCCAGTACATGGACTCCACGATGGCCTTTGCCGTGGCATCAGTTTCGCTGGCCTGGATTTCGTTTTCAATGAGCTGCTCCCACAGATCGGGGTCCTCTTTGAGGCCGTAAAACTCGATTTTCCGCGCTGCCATGGGTTACAAAGAAAGGGCTCTGGATGGTTGAACGGGCTGTCGTAATTTGCTTGTTGGGGCGGGTCAAGGCCAATCGTAGGAGCCGCTGGCTCTGGTTCATTTGTTGACGGCGCGCTGACGGCATGTCAGATGGACGCCGTGCTTTTGCCGACCATGCTTCCGCCACCGTTCACAATGACCTGCCATTCCATGTCCGCCGCCGCTCCTCGGGCCCGCCAGGGTTCTGTTGAAGGAGGGCGGCTGTTGTGACCGTCCTCGTCACAGGCGCTTCTGGATTCGTGGGCAGTGTGGTTGCTCACGAGGCTTTGCGGAGGGGCATGACGGTGCATGGGTGCAGCCGCCGCGCGGAGGCTCCGGCGGGTTTTGAGGGGCGGTGGCAGCAGGTTGTCTGGTCGGAGGGGGCCGAGCCGCTCGCGGTCACCCTGGAAAAGGTGCGGCCCGATGTGGTCATGCACGCGGCGGGCAGCGCCTCCGTCGGCGATTCGTTAAAGACACCCCATGCGGACTTGCAGGCATCCCTGGGAACCTGGTCGGTGCTGCTGGAGGCAGTGCGGCTGTCCGGTCAAAAACCGGTGCTCGTCTTTCCATCGAGCGCAGCCGTGTATGGAAATCCGCAGTCGCTGCCGGTGGCGGAGGACAGCGAGTGCAAGCCGGTCTCTCCTTACGGCTGGCACAAACTCCTGTGCGAGGGTCTCGCCCGCTCTCATGCCGACGCGTTCGGTGCGCGCATTGTCATTGCGCGTTTGTTCTCAGTGTTCGGCGAGCATCAGCGACGGCTCCTGCTGTGGGAGCTGTTTGATCGATTGCAGCGCGATCCGGGGCCGCTCTCGCTGATGGGAAGCGGCCGTGAGTCGCGCGATTTCATTGGCGAGCGGGAAATGGCGTCGGCTCTGCTGGACCTGGCGCGGTTGAAGGGGCTTGAGCCAGCCGGCGGCGAGCCGCTGGTCGTCAATGTGGCCAGCGGCCAGGAGATGACCACGCTTGGCATGGCACAACTGCTCACGAGCTTGTGCGCGCCGGGGCGCGAGATCCATTGTCTTGGCCAGGCCCGGCATGGTGACCCGCTGCGCTGGTGCGCGGATGTGTCCCGGCTGCATGATCTTTTGCCCGGGTTCAGGGGGGCGGATGTGGCTGATACCCTGCGGGATGCCATCGCGGGCTGGGGCGCCTGAGCCGGTACTTGTCCTTGCCGTCGCATCGAAAACCCCTAGGATTGGTCTGAAATGACGGGACAGAGCCTTCGAAACAACTCGGAAAAGACAGTGTGTGCATGAACCCCGTGCCCGCCTCCCGAGTCCCTCGCCTGCCGTCGTGGCGGCGCACCTTCAATGACATCGCCTCCGCTTCATTGACCATGGCCCATGGGGAGCCTCGGGAAGGGCCTGTGATCACGGTGGCGATTCCCTTCGATCATTCCGGGGCATGGGCGGCGCAGACGAGCTTCCTGCGCAGCGTGGCCGTCTCGATGAGCCAGACCGGCCACGCCCACGCACGGGTTTGGGTGCTCAACATCTCCGGTGCGGAAGGCGAACGGGCGCTTTCTCCCGATGTGCGCGATTTGCTGGTCACTGTGGATCGTGATGCGTGGCAGAACCAGCAGGAGCGCACGGCTTTGCTCGCTGACCTTGGTGTGGATTGCCTGCTGAGTCTGTTTGGCCCGCCCCCGGTGGTGGAACACATCGGGCTTGTGGGCTGGATTGCCGATTTCCAGCACTTCCGCATGCCGCAGTTTTTCTCCGTCAAGGAAGCAGCGGCGCGTGACGAGATCTTTGCTGACATCATTCAGCGTTGCGACCGAGTGCTGCTTTCCAGCCATGATGCAGAGCGCGACTGTTTGCGTTTCCGGGCGGAGGCCCAGGGCAGGACGCGAGTGCATCCCTTTCCCTCCGGCCTGGTGTTTCAGCCTCTGCCCAAACCCTCCGCCCTTTCTGTCGTGCAGAAGTATCATCTGCCAGAGAAGTTCGCGCTGGTGGCCAATCAATTCTGGGCGCACAAGAATCATCTCACCATTGTTGAAGCCGCCAGGCTGCTGGCAGAGCGCGGGCTGCGCGTGCCCATTGTGCTCACGGGCTTGCCGTCCGATTATCGTGATCCGGCCAACGGGCTCGTTTCCAAGGTTCTCCAGGGTATTTCCACAGGCGGCCTGCGCGAATCGGTAATCCCGTTGGCGCAGGTTCCATACGGGGACCTCGTCGAGCTGCTCCGCCACGCGGCACTCATCATCCAGCCCTCCAGTTTTGAAGGCTGGAGCACCACGGTGCAGGATGCCAAGGCCCTCGGCCGTCCGGTGGCCTGCTCATCCATCGCTCTTCATCGCGAGCAGGCGCCCAGGTCTGTTGGTTTCTTCGGTCCCACGCGGCCTGACGAACTCGCGGCGCTGTTGCAGCGTGCGTGGCCCGACCTGCCACCCGGCCCGAATGTCGGGGCCGAAACATTGGCGATTGAGCGGGAGCGAGATTTCGCCCGCGAATACGGTCATTCCTTGTGGCGCACCTGCGCGGAGGCCGCCGCAGCCGCTCATCACCGTTTTATCCCCGCATAAAGTCCCATTGCTCCCTCACCCATCATGCTGCGAAAGTTAAAAAATATCATCGACGCCGGCAAGCTCGCCAAAATCGTGGGCGACATCGAAAAGCGCGTGAGCGACCTGAAGAAGGCAAACGAAAAGGGGGGCGGCGCGCTCAAGAGCATCACAGACAAATTCGCCCGGACACGGCAGGATGTGTCCGCATTGCGCGTTCAGAGCCAGGTGCTGGCCCGTGACGTGGAATCACTCAAGGTTCTCTGCGGTCACATCGCTGCTGAAAGGTCGCGCAACCTCCCTGCCAGCACCGATTTGAAGGAAGCCGAGTTTCAAGTCTTCTCCCAATGGGGCGAAGACGGCATCATCCAGTTCCTTCTTGCCCATGTGCCGGTGCCGAATGAGACCTTCGTGGAATTTGGCGTGCAGGATTACACGGAGAGCAACACGCGTTTCCTGCTCATGAACAACCTTTGGAACGGCTTGATCATGGACGGCTCGGAAGACTACATGGCGGGCGTGCGCCAGTCCACGTTGGGCTGGCGGCATACGCTTCATGCCAAAGCGGCCTGGGTCACTGCGGAGAACGTCAACGAACTGATCTCCAGCACTGGCATCAACGGCGACATCGGCCTGTTGAGCGTGGACATCGACGGCGTGGATTACTGGGTGTGGAAAGCGATCACCGTGGTTCAGCCGCGCATCGTGATTGCCGAATACAACTCATTGTTCGGCCCCACCGCGAAAGTGACTCCGCCTTATGCTCCGGACTACGAGCGGGCGAAGGCCCACTACAGCCATGTGTTCTACGGCCCCTCCCTCGCGGCTGTTGAACACCTGGGGAAGGAAAAGGGCTTTGCCTTGGTGGGGACCAACTCGGCAGGCAACAACGCCTTCCTGGTGCGCAATGATCTGGCGGCGGTTTTCCCAAAGCGCAACGCTGCCGAGGTGTACCAAGCCGCCCGCTTCCGAGAGGCACGGCTTCCCTCCGGTGATCTGGCTTTTCCCACCTTTCAGGAGGCACAGGAGTTGATCAAAGACTGCGTGGTGCATGATTTGACCAGCGGGAAGGGAAAGCCGCTCAAGGAAGTGACAGGCTGGCGGTGATAATACCGGTCAATATTTTTTGACCGATGGTCAAAATGTGTTAATCTCGGCCCATGGCCACCTCGATCACCACTGCCCGACGCGCTCGCGAGTTTGCTGCGCGCGAGGAACTGATCATTCGGGAGGCGCGCAAATTCCTGCTGGAGCGCGGATTTCAAGGGTGGAACATGGAAGACCTGGCCCAGGTGGTGGAGTACTCGAAGGGCACGCTCTACCAGCATTTCAATTCCAAGGAGGATCTGGCGCTGGCGGTGGTCACTGGGTCGCTGGAGCAGAGGGCGAACCTGTTCGACAAAGCCCTCGCGTTTCAAGGCAGGAGCCGCGAGCGCATCCGCGCCATCTGCTGCGCCTGCTGCGAGTTTGCCACGGCACACCCGGACTACTTCCACGTCGATTTGATGCTGAAGTCAGCGTCTTTTTGGGACAAGGCGAGCGAGGAGCGCCGTGAGGACCACCGGTTCCAGGCCGGTCGGTGCTGGCGCACCGTGCAGCAGATCATCATCGGAGCCCAGGCGGTGGGCGATTTGCCCAAGGACATGATCAGGCCGGAGGAAGCGACCTTTGCGCTGATCTCCGTCACGGTCGGCAGTCACATCATGTCGATGGAAAACGACCTGCGGGTGATGGCAGGCATCACGGACATGATGGCCACCGTACGCCGCAATGGCGACCTGATGTGCGACGGCCTGGGATGGCAGCCGCTGAGCCGTGATCACGACTACTCCGCAACGGATCGACGCATCGTCAAAGAAATCTTCCCAGACGCCAAGTGGCTGAAGGCGGGCTGATTTTTGTGCCCTGGTATGACTTAAAGTCAAATACTGACCAACCAATGAACTTTGTTGCCTTTCGCATGCTCACCGGTGACCGGGCCAAGTATTTGGGGCTCGTCTTTGCGATCGCGTTTTCCACTTTCCTGCTGGAAAACCAGACCTCGATCTTTGCCAACATCATGAAACGTACAGGCCATCAGGTGCTGGACGTGACGGATGCAGACGTGTGGGTAATGGACCCCAAGACGCGCTACTTCGACGAAACAAAGGCGATGAAGGACACGGATTTAACCCGGGTGAGGGGAGTGGACGGCGTGGCTTATGCGGTGCGGTTGTTTAAAGGTCTGCCGGTCGCTCGCACGCTGGAGGGGCGGTTCGCCGCCTGCACCGTGATGGGCCTGGATGAATCAACGCTCCTGGGTGCCCCCCGTCGCATGATCCTGGGGAGCTGGGAGGGGCTGGCGGAGCCGCACAAGATCGTGATCGACAAGGCGGGCTACTTGATGCTCTTCCCGGGCGAACCGTTGCGCCTGGGCGGGATGCTGGAAATCAACGACCACCGGGTGGAGATCACCGGCATTTCAGATGCGCTGCCGGCTTTCACCTCCTTCCCCATCATCCATGCGCGCTACAATGAGGCCGTGGAATTCCAGGGGCAGCAGCGGCAGCAAATGTCCTTTGTGCTCGCACGTGCCAAAGCAGGAATCAGCGCCGAAGATCTTGCCCGGCGCATCACGACCGCCACCGGGCTGCGTGCACGCACTGCCTGGGAGTTCATGTGGGATTGCGTGAACTACTACATGGCGAACACCGGCATCCCGGTCAATTTCGGCATCACCATCGGGGTGGCCACCATTGTCGGGTTGGTTGTGTCGGGGCAGACTTTTTACCTGTTTACCGTGGAAAACCTGAAACAATTTGGCGCGCTCAAGGCAATTGGTGTGACCAATGTCCGGCTGCTGGGAATGATCCTACTGCAGGCGCTCATCGTCTGGTTTGTTGGCTACAGCCTCGGTACCGGACTGGCGGCGGCTTTCTTCAACATCACAATGAACGCCGTGGCCACCCGCCACATCGTGTTGATGTGGCAAAGTGCGCTTGGCGTGGCGGTGTTCATGCTGCTGGTGGTACTTTTGTCCAGTGTGGTGAGCCTGCGGAGAGTGCTCGTTCTTGAACCTGCTGCGGTGTTCCGCTGATGAAATGAACCGTAAAAACCACAGAAACGGGCAACCAATTGCAGGCGAACGTTCGTTCTCATTTTATATGAGCACGAATCAGCCGAATGCGGATCATCCTTCCAAGCGCGATCAAATTCTTGCCTCTGTGGCGACCGTCTTTGTGCACCACGGATTCAAGGGCTCGTCCATGCGGGACATCTGCGCCGCTGCGAAGCTCAGCCCAGGTGCTCTCTATCGTTACTTTTCCAGCAAAGATGACATCGTGGAGGCGATCATCGCCCAGGACCACGCCCGCTGGGCCGCGCACTTCGATCTGGTGGCGGGTTCCGGCAGTTTCTTCGATGCGCTCGACTACCTGGCCGCCAGCACCCATTCCGAGGGGGAAGTGGAAAGGCTGCCGCTGTGGCTGGAAATTTCGGCTGAGGCGACCCGGAACGAACGCATTGCGGAAGCCTTGCGCCTGCACTACGAGCACCTGACGGGGGTCATCACCAAACTGGCAGCCCAGGCGGCAGCCGACGGGGAACTGAACACCCGCATTCCTGCTCGCGAGGTGGCGGTTTTCGTGATGGCCGCCATTGATGGGCTGACGATGCGCCGGGCGATTGACCCTGAGTTTGATTTCCGCAGGAGCCTGCGAAGCACCCTGATGCTTCTGCGCCAGGCGCTTGGAGCGAGGGCCACGAACACCAAAGTAGCCAGAAGGACGCCACCCCCATGACCAGCGCCGTTCATTGCCAGGCCATCCGCAAGTCCTTTGATTCGGGAGAGGCCAGGGTCGAGGTTCTGCGAGGAATCGACTTCCAGGCCAGGGCAGGGGAGATGACCTTCCTGGTGGGCCCCAGCGGGTGCGGCAAGACGACGCTGATCTCGGTGATTGCAGGACTGCTGGATGCCAGCGCAGGAGAAGTGGCGCTCTTCGGCCAAACGATCGCCGGGCTTTCGGCCAGGGACCAGATCGTCTTCCGGCGCCAGAATCTGGGCTTTGTCTTCCAGCAGTACAACCTGCTGCCAAGTCTCACGGCGGCCGAAAACGCGGCGGTGCCCCTGCTCGCCGCCGGTGTGAAACGTTCGGTCGCGGTGAAGCGCTCGACCGAAATGCTGCACAAGCTGGGTATTGGACACCGCGCCGAGGCCTTTCCGAAAGTGCTCTCCGGCGGGCAGCAGCAGCGGGTGGCGTTGGCCCGCGCCCTGGTGCATGAACCCCGGCTGATCATTTGCGACGAACCCACGGCGGCCCTCGATCACAAAACGGGCGAGACGGTGATGGAACTGCTCGCCAGCTCGGCCGTGCACCCGGAGCGGGCGGTGCTGGTCGTCACCCACGACAACCGCGTTTTTCAATTCGCCGACCGAATCGCTCACATGAACGACGGCGTCATCACCGCCGTGGAAGAAAACTCAAAGCTCAGATCATGAAAACCCAAGGCCTCATTCTCCCCATCGCCGCCGCCGGCTGCCTCGTGTACGCCGTGGTGTCCATCGCGCAATCGCAGCCGCAGCGCGAGCTCACCGCACCACCCTCTTCGCCTCCCCGCACCGCTTTCCATTCCACCGTGGCGGCGGTGGGCCTGGTCGAGCCGAGTTCCGAGATCATCACCATGGGAAGCGCCCGCTCTGGTGTCGTCGATCAGGTTTACGTCAAGGTGGGCGACGATGTCAAAAAGGACATGCCGCTGCTGCGGCTGCGTGCTCATGAGCTCGAAGCGGAACAAGCGGTCTCCGAGGCCGCCTTGCACGAGGCCTCGGCACAGGTGGGTGTCTCGGAAGCCCAGATGCGGGTCGCCGATGCTGAACTCGCCCAGGCCAGACGTTTGCTTGCCTTTGCTGAAGGCATCAAAGACAACCGGGCGATCTCCGACGAGGAACGCACCCAGCGGGCGCTCACCGTCGCCACCCAGGAGGCGCGTCTCGAATCGGCAAAGGCTTCAGCGGAGGCCGCTAAAGCAAGTGTGGTTTCCGCCCAGGCAAAACTGGAGGTGGTGAATGTGGAACTCGACCGTTGCATCGTGAAGTCGCCTGCCGATTCCACGGTGCTGCAAGTCAAGGTGCGTGTCGGCGAGTATGTGGCCGCCTCCAGCAGCGGCGCCGCCTGGCTTACCCTGGGGCAGATCCACCCTTTGCATGTTCGCGCCGATGTGGACGAACACGAGGCGTGGCGGGTGCGTGAAGGCGCCCAGGCCGAGGCCCAGGTGCGTGGCAATCCCGAGCAGAAGGTGCCGCTGCGTTTCGTCCGCTTCGAGCCGCTGGTCATTCCCAAAAAGAACCTCACGGGGGATGCCACCGAGCGCGTCGATACGCGTGTGCTGCAAGTCATTTACCGCGTCGAGGGGGATGCTCGCGTGCCTTTGTTTGTCGGACAGCAAATGGATGTGTTCATCAATGCTGGCACGGACGTAGCGGTGAATGGCAGGTGAGCGCCGGTCGTTCAACAAACCGCTTGAATCTGAGAACTCCGCACTGAGCACTACGCCTTCCCGCACCTTCCCCCATGCGCATCCTCCTCGCCCTTCCCCTTCTTCTGGCCTCCTGCGTGGTCGGCCCCCAGTTCAAACGGCCGGATGACAAGCTGCCTTCCAAATGGAAGGAGGGTCACAGCGCGTCCAGCCAGCCCCTGCCCAGCGAGTGGTGGCGGCTGTTTCACTCCAGCACCTTGAACCACCTGGTGATCGAGGCATTGGAGGCCAATCAGGACCTGCGGGGCGCTCTGGCGCATGTCGAAACCGCGCGGGCGCTGGTGGGAGTCAAGCGCGCCGACTGGTTCCCGCAGTTGGGAATGAACAGCAATATGGCGCTGCTGCGCAACTCGCCCTCGGTGCTGGAGGCGCAACTTCCCACCGGTTTGTCGAATCTGGGGATTGTGCTGCCGAATCTGCAGCAGGAAAGCTACAAAGCCTCGCTGGACATGAGCTATGAGCTCGACCTCTGGGGCCGGGTCAGGCGCAGTGTCGAATCTGCCCAGGCCAGCTCCCACAGTGCGATCCAGCTCCTCTCCGCGCAGCGGCTCACCGTGGCGTCTGAAGTGGCCAGGAATTTCTTCCTCCTCCGCTCCCTGGATCTTCAGCAGGAAGTGGTCAGCAACACGATCAAGCTGCGCGATGAAGCGCTGAGCTTGCAGAAAAGCCGTTTCGATGGCGGCATGGCCAACGAAACGGATGTGACGCGCGCCCGCACCGAGCTTGAACTGGCCAAGGCAGACCTCGCGGCGCTGGATCGCCAGCGCGGAAGCTCCGAGCACGCCATCGCCGTGCTCTGCGGCCAGATGCCCTCCACCTTCCGCATCGCTCCCGATCCATCCCTGCCCTCGCCTCCAGCCGTGCCAGCGGGGCTGCCTTCGAGCCTGCTGGAGTCCCGTCCCGATGTTGCCGCCGCCGAGTCTGATCTTGAAGCGGCGAATGCTGACATCGGCGTCGCCAAGGCCGCCTTCTTCCCCACCTTCAAGCTCACCGGCAGCAGCGGGCTGAACAGCGTCCAAGCCCGTGATTTCTTCGATTGGGAGAACCGGGTTTTGAATTTCGGCCCCAGCATGAGCCTCCCCATTTTCCAGGGCGGCCGGCTCAAGTCCAACTTTGAGGCAGCGAAAAGCCGCTATCAGGAAGCCCTGGCGAAATATCGCCAGACCGTGCTGGTGGCGCTGCGCGAAGTGGAGGACTCGCTGCTGGATCTGCAATCCATCGCCCGCCAGCGCACCGCCCTTGAAAGTGCCGAAAAGGCGGCCGAGGACACCACCCATCTCGCGCGGGTGCGTTACGACAAGGGCCTCGCCAGCTACTTTGAAGTGGTCGATGCCGATCGCACGGTCCTCACCACCAAGCTCTCGCTCGCGCAGTTGGACGGCCAGCGCATTGCCTCCTCCGTGCTGCTGATGAAAGCTCTGGGCGGCGGCTGGAACAAGTGAGGCGAACGAGAGGTTTTGTGAGAGGACTGCGCACGACAGCGTGTATCTGTCCGTTCCCATGCACCGCTTCCTCTTTTCCCTCGCCGTCCTCGCGCTGCCCCTACACGCCGAGATCAAACTGCCGAAAGTCTTTACCCCGCACATGGTGCTTCAGCGGGGAATGCCTGTGCCAGTGTGGGGCACTGCCGCAGCAGGCGAAAAAGTAGTGGTCAGCTTTCGTGACCAATCCAAGACCACCGAGGCAGGCAAGGATGGCAGGTGGATGGTGAAGCTCGACGCTCTTCAGGCCGGCGGCCCCGACACGCTGACGGTGGGTGCGACGAAGATCGACGACGTGCTGGTCGGCGAGGTGTGGATCGGCTCCGGCCAGTCGAACATGGACATGGATGTGACCCGCTACACCGAAGGTGATCCGCAACTGGCCAGGCTCGCCCAGGGCACCTACCCCAAGCTCCGCCTCATGCGCAAGGATGGCAACGCGGTTTGGCAGGAGGCGTCGCCTGAAGCGATAGCCAAATTCTCCGCCCTGTTGTTTTCCTTCGGGCAGCCGCTTCAGGCAAAGCTGGGGGTGCCTGTCGGCCTCATGGTCGGCGCGGTGGGCGGAACGCCTTCCGGGTTCTGGCTCACCGACGACATGTTACATACGGATGCCGCCTGTCAGGCCCAGGTCCAGCAAATGGCGCCCAGCTACGACTATGCTGGTCTGACCGCCAAGTACAACGAAGCCAAGGCCAAGTATGACCAGGAGCTCGCTGCTTGGAAGCCGCTGGCCGAGGCCGCCAAGAAAGAGGGAAAACCTCAGCCTCCTGCCCCGCGTGCGCCGCAGGCCGTTGGCAAGGCGGGCGAGGTCAATTCGGGCAAGATGGGCATGCTGTTCGAGAGCTACATCTGGCCCTATGTGGGCTATGCCATCAAGGGCGTGCTGTGGGACCAGGGCGAGAGCAAGACGAATGTGGCATGCGTAGATCAGTACACGCTGATGGGAGCGCTCATCAAGGGCTGGCGCAATGCGTGGGGCCAGGGGGATTTCGCCTTTCTTTATGTGCAGAAACCCAGCGGCGGCGGACCCGCATGGGACTACAACAACCCCGTGACCGAGAAGGCCAACAAATTCAGCCCCTTGCCGAAGACCATTCCACCGCTGCCCGATCCCGGCTACTCGCAGGAGATGCATATCAAGATCATGAGCTATCCGAACACCTTCATGGTCACGAGCACCGATCTTGGACCTGGCACCCACCCCACAAACAAGAGCGGGTATGGCCAGCGCGCCAGCGAGGTGGCGATGTCCGCGGCCTATGGCAGCAAGGATGAGATTTACGGCCCCTTGTTTGCCAGCCACAAGATCGAAGACGGCAAAATCAAGATTGCGTACACCCATACAGGCAAAGGTCTTGAGTCCCGTCACAGTGAGACCTTGCAGGGTTTTGAAGTGGCCGGTGCGGACAAGGTGTTCGTCTGGGCCGATGCTGTCATTCAAGGTGACAACGTGATCGTATCCAGCAAGCATGTGCCCTCACCTGTCGCTGTTCGCTACGCCTGGAGCGGCCAGTTCCCATGGGCGAACCTGTTCAACAAAGACAGGCTACCAGCCCAGCCGTTCCGCACGGATGACTGGTAGACGTGATCTGCCGAGCAGGGTTGTTTATTTCCAACCGCCGCCGAGCGCCTTGTAGAGGGTGACGTGGTTGGACAGGCTGTTGAATTGGAGTGTAATCAGGTTGAGCTGGGCGGTGTACAGATCCTGCTGGGCCGAGAGAACATTCAAATACGTGTCCACCCCCTGACGGTAGCGAGCCTCGGCCAGATCGAACCGCCGTTGCTGGGCCTTGACCAGCGACTCCTGAGCCTCGATTTGCCGGGCGTAGCTGCTACGGGCCACCAGCGAGTCCGCCACTTCGCGGAAGGCCGTCTGGATGGCTTTCTCGTAATTGGCCACTTCGATCCGGGTGCTGATCTTCGCGACGTCCAGATTGGCACGATTGAGACCACCGGTGAAGATCGGCACCGAGATCTGCGGCGAGAAGCTCCATGTCGCCGTATTTTGACCGAAGAGTTTGGACAGCTCCAGGCTGGTGCTGCCAGCGGAGCCGGTGAGTGAAATGGAGGGGAAGAAAGCCGCACGAGCAGCCCCGATGTTGGCGTTCGCGGCTTTGAGGGTGTGCTCGGCCTGCAGGATGTCAGGCCGGAGTTGCAGCAAATCCGAGGGAAGTCCGGAAGGGATGCGTGTCATCAGGCTGCCTGGGCTCAAGCCGTTCGGGGCGGGCTGATGTGCTGGCAGCGGAGAGCCCACAAGCAGCACCAGGAGGTTCTCGGCCTGGGCCGCCTCACGCTCATAGGTGAGCACATTGACACGAGCCGTCAGAACCTGGGTCTCGGCCGTGCGCAGGTCAAGCTCGGTGGTGGTCCCTGCGTCGAAAGTGCTTTTGTTCAGGGCATACAACTGCTGCACTGAGTCGAGGGTCTGCCGTGTGAGACGCAATTGCTCGTCCAACTGGCAGAGGGTGAAGTATTGAATGGCGACCTGCGCCACGAGCGAGATCTGGGCGTTGCGCCCGCCCTCCTCCGTGGCGAAGTATTTTTCCAACGCCTGGGCATTGAGGCTGCGCACCCGGCCAAAGAAATCCACTTCATACGCCGTGCTGCCAATGCTGGCGCTCCACGCGCTCACTGGGGCGGTGGAGCCCGCCGCCTGAGCCGCCGCCAATTTCTCTCGTGTGTAGCTGCCACCGGCCTGGATGGTGGGGAAGTAGCCCGCTCGCGCGATTCGATACTGGGCCCGGCTTTGCTCCACATTGAGCATGGCCACGCGAAGATCACGGTTGTTGGCCAGCGCCAGCTCGATGATCTTCTTCAATTGCGCGTCGGCAAAGAACCGCCGCCAGGCGATTTCAGAAGCAGCCTTGCCTCCCGCGGCAGATGACCCTCCCGGGTATCGCGATCCAACCGGCGCCTCGGGCCGCTTGTAACGAGGGATCAAGTTGCAACTGGCCAGGGCCAGTGAAAGGCAAAGCAAAAGTGGGACAAATCGGGTCATCGGTGAGAGGCCTTTCCAGCAGACGATGCTTAAAAAATCAAAAAGCAGCGATCAACTTCAAGCGGACACTGCGGGTTTTGGGCGGGGACGCAATCAACATCGGTTGATATAAACGGACCAATATTGCGCGGATCTTGGCCTCCAGAGGCGCTTTGTGGGAAGCGAAAGCACAGCAAATGAGCAGCCTTGCACATTGCGCTGCCGGGTTTGCTCCACTTAGAGTGAAGCAGGATGCATTACTTCGCTCTCAAAATGCTCATCGGTGATCGCGCCAAGTACATTGGTATCATCATCGGCCTCACTTTCGCTTCGCTGCTGATCACTCAACAATCGGCCATTTTTGCGGGCATGATGGCGCGCACTTTCAGCTTTCTGACGGACGTGGGGCTGCCGGACATCTGGGTGGTGGATCCGCAGGTGCAGTATATTGATGACATCAAGCCCATGCGGGATACGGAGGTCCTGCGGGTGCGCAGCGTGGCTGGTGTGCAGTGGGCGGTGCCCCTGTACAAGGGCTCCCTGCAAGCCCGCATGGACAATGGGACGTTCCAGTCCTGCGTGGTCATCGGCCTTGATGATGAAACGCTCATCGGCGGGCCGCCCGCGATGCTGCAAGGCAGCCTTTCGGATCTGCGTCGAACAGACGGCATCATCGTGGACATCGTCGGGGCGGAGGGCAAGCTGGCCAAACGCCAGCCCGATGGCACGCGAACTCCTCTGAAAGTGGGGGACACCATGGAGTTGAACGACAATCGCGCCTGCGTGGTGGGCATTTGCAGGGTCACGCAAACATTCCAGGCGAACCCGGTCATCTACACGACGTACTCCCGCGCAACGACCTTCGCGCCGCCGCAGCGCAAGGAGCTTTCATTCGTCGCGGCCAAGGTGAAGCCGGGCGAAAACCCGGACGTCATCTGCGAACGCATCCATCGTGCGACCGGGCTCATGGCCTACACACCGCCGGAGTTCAAGAAGATCACTTTCTTCTACTACCTCAAGTACACAGGCATGCCGATCAACTTTCTCACCGCCGTGGCGCTGGGGTTCATTGTCGGCATCACCATTTCGGGGCAGACGTTCTACAATTTCACCCTCGACAACCTGCGCTACTTCGGAACGCTCAAGGCGATGGGGACGACGAACCGGACGCTGCTGACCATGATTCTGTTTCAAGCCACCATCGTCGGGGGAATTGGCTACGGGCTTGGCGTCGGACTCGCCTCCGCCTGGGGTTCACTGCTGGTGGGGCGCACACAGATCGCGTTCCAGCTTCCGTGGCAACTGCTGGTGATCACAGCGGCGGCGGTGATGTTCATCTGCCTCTCAGCAGCGGCGCTGAGCATCCGCAAGGTGACGAAACTCGAACCCGCCGTCGTGTTCCGAAGCTGATGCCTCCTCCCATGTCTCAATCCGATCCAACATCCCTGCCGCCTGGTAAAGTGGCCGTCCGCTGCAAGGGGGTCACCAAGACCTTCGGCACTGGTGACAATGCTTTTCTTGCCCTTCGCGGTGTCGATCTGGAAGTGCGCACGGGGGAGCTGCTGATGCTGGTGGGCCCATCAGGCTGCGGCAAGACCACGCTCATTTCCGTCGTTGCCGGCGTGCTTCGACGCAGCGGCGGTGAGTGCACGATTTTCGATCACGATTATCTGAAGATGGCGGAGCAGGAAACCACACGGTTCCGGGGCAAGCACATTGGCTTTGTGTTTCAGGCCTTCAATTTGATCCCCACGCTCACTGCAGCGGAGAACGTTTCGGCGCCACTGGTCATCAATGGCATGAAACGCAAGGAGGCCGTGGACCACGCCCGCGAGATGCTGCACAAAGTGGGCTTTGATGACCGGATGATGGAGTCCTCGCCCAACGACCTGTCCGGCGGTCAGCAGCAGCGTGTGGCCATCGCGCGTGCGCTGGTCCACAACCCGCGCCTCATCGTTTGCGACGAGCCCACGAGCGCGCTCGACAGCGAGACCGGGCACAAGGTCATGGAGCTCATGCGCGAGCTGGCGCTGGGCAAGGACCGCGCCCTGATAGTGGTCACTCATGACTCCCGCATCTTCGAATTTGCCGACCGCATCGCGCGCATGGAGGACGGCCGCATCACCGGAGTCGAGACCCCGCCTGACCAGCCTGTTTCCATCTAAACCTTTCCTTTTTGAAGCCATGATTCGCAAATACCTTCTGCCCGCCCTGGCTTTCGCCGGGATAGTCCTTGGAATCTACGTCGCCATCCAGGGAGCGAAGACTGTCAAACCGGCAACCCCAGTGGCCGCACCGGCGCAGTCTCCCTACAAGGACTTTGTCGCGGGCGCCGGGATCATCGAAGCCAGCACGGAGAACATCGCCATTGGCACAATCGTGGCCGGCGTGGTGGCGCGAATTTATGTGGAGATCGGCAGCAACGTGAAGGCGGGCGCTCCGCTCTTTACGATTGATGACCGAGCCCAGTTGTCCCAGATCGCCTTGTTGGAAGCCTCCGTCAAAGTGGCGGAGGCCCAGCTCACGGCCGCGAAGGATTCGCTGGCGTTCGACGAGAAGCTGGTGAGCACCGGCGCCGTCACCAAGGAAGACACCATCAACCGGCGCAATGCGGTGATCATCGCCGAAGCACAAGTTGCGCAGGTCAAGGCGCAGCTCTCGGCCGCGACGACAGTGCTGGAGGAGATGACCGTTCGCGCACCGGTGGACGGCCAGGTGATGCAGCTCAAGGTGCGCCTGGGCGAGTACGCCCCCAGCGGTGTGCTGGCAACGCCGCTGATCATGTTCGGCAACGTGAACCTGCTTCATCTTCGGGTGGATGTGGATGAAAACGACGCCTGGCGGGTCAAACCCGGAGCCCCTGCGCTTGGTTGCCTGCGCGGCAGCAAGGACATCACCACGCCGCTCAAGTTTGTCCGCTTCGAACCTTACGTCGTTCCGAAAGTGTCGCTTACTGGCGACAGCACCGAGCGTGTCGACACGCGAGTGCTTCAGGTGATTTACAGTTTCGATCGAGGAGACCGGCAGATCTTCGTCGGCCAGCAAATGGATGTGTTCATCGACAACACCACACCCGAGGCCAAGCCCACAGCCCCGGCACCAGGGGAGCATTTTTGACGGGGGTGCCAAGGGCTCACGCCCCTATTTCTTCACGAACCAGCCCTTGGCATTGGCGTCGTTGGTGAAGAAATCGAGCAGCAGCCTGCTGACCTTCTGAGCGCCAAGGATGGACGGGTGGGTGCCGTCGCCGCCGAAGTCTTCGGGCTTCCAAACGAGGCCGTCGCTCTTGCGGGAATTCGATCCCGCGCCCCAGAGATAGGGCCCCCAGAGCAGCACCGGGGATTTGGCGGGGCTGAGGACCGGGTCGCCTTTCATTTGCTGGAGAATGAGACCGCGCATGGCGAAGGCGCCCTCATAGGCGTAGGGTTCGGGATTCAACGGGGTCTGGGCGAAGCCCGCGTAGATCCGGCTGGAGAGGAAGGCGAGCTGGACGTTCGGATATTTTTCCTTGGCGAGACTGACAATGGTTTGCATGTCGTTCTGTAAACGCTTCGCTTCAGCCACGCTGCCGGCGTTGGGGCCCATGTTGGCCTGCTTGATCCACAGCACCTGCACCTGCTGGGGGGTGGCTCCGGCCGCTTGCAGTCGTTGTTCGGCCACCGTCCACGGAGGAGCGTCGTTGGCGGCCCATTGCTTGGCGGCCTTGCCCCCTTGGGCGCTGTCCACGATCAAGACGCAGGCCGCTTTGCGCTCGTCTGCATTCGCGGCTTTGACGAACTGGGAGAACTCCATGGTGGTGTTGGACATGCCGATGCTCATGAGCACGATCTTGCCGTCCTCCGCCGGTTTGCCTTCCGCGTTCAGAGGATGAATGGCGGCCAAAGCCTTGGTGGCAAGAGCCTGCTGGGCGGCGGGCACCTCGTTGCTGCCGCCGCCGTACAGGCCGCCGTCCCACTGGAGGTACTTGTCCTTGAGTTCGGTCAGCGGCACGAGCCCCTTCGATGCTTCCGAGGGGACAAAGTCGCGGACCGCTCCTGGTTGCACGGGCTGGCCTTGCGGCCGGTTTTGAAAGCGGCGCATGGCTTCATCCACGATCTTTTGCTCGTCGGCGGTGATGGCTTCGCCCTTCTGCTGGCGGGCATGGATTTCCTTGGCGCGCTGCCAGTCAAAGCCCTCGTTCGCCGGCTGCTGCTGCCGTTCCATTTGCTGTTTGTGGGCGGGGAACTGCCTTTTGGCCTCATCGTAATACACCTGGTCTTCGGAGGACAGCGTCTCACCGCGTTGCGCGCGCTCGTGCAGGATTTTGGCGCGGTCCCAGTCAATTTTGGTCTCTTCACCGTGCAGGGCGGGAGCGAGCGTAAACAGGCACAGGAGGGCGTAGGCGAGCAGTTTCATCCGGCCTGAAACCCCCATGTTGACGAGGGGTTGCGTGCGATGGCGGGTTTTGTCAGGATTGCCTCACGTCACGTGCAAAATGGAAGCCGAGTATGTGATACCCCTCCCGGAAGTAGAACCGATGGGCTCCCGCATAGGTGGTATAGGAATCCAGCACCACAATTTTGCAGCTCAGTTCAATGGCCTTGGCGTGCAGCCAGTCCATGAGCTTGGCACCGATGCCCTGTGAGCGAAGCGTCTCATCGACGACGACGTTGTCCACGTCCATGTACTCGCCGCAGTAGAACCGGGCCCCGAGCCAGTAGCCCGCCACGCCCACCAGGCGGTCGCCTTGGAAGGCGGCGATGCAGTGATAGCCATGCGGGATCATGACATCCAGCCGCCGCCGCAGTTCCTCGGGGGCGATCCTGGCATTGTGGCTCTCGATCAAGGGCAGAATCAGGGGCAGCTCTTCCTGCTTCAGTTCGCGAATGGCAAGGGCATCGGCAGTCATAACAGCAAGGGGCTTCAACGGGCGCGTTGCATTGGCGGCACATTCAGCTTGTTTTCCAGCATGTGCAGAAAGTTGACCAGGCCGGGCATGTGCAGTCCCCGGGCATAGCTGTCCCTGAGGATTTGGTAGGCCGCGCGCCAGCGCTCGGGGGCATTGTCGAGCTGCGCCCATTCATAGGCGGCCAGACGGGCGTTGACCGGGAGCCCGCCATTTTGATAGGCAAGCAGGTAATGCCGGCCCGCGAGTTCATGATCGGGCGGTTCCTTGCGACGCGAGTAAAGGTCGGCCAGGGTGGCGTGCAGACGATCATTGTGCGGCAGGAAGCGCAGACCGTCCTTTAGAATATCGATGCCGCGCTGCACATACTGGCGGTAAAGCTGCTCGCGATAGAGGCGGGGCCGCGATTCATCGTAGCGATAGTTGGAGGCGGCGTCATAAGCCATGTGCTCGGCGGCATCTTTCCAATACACGTCAAAGCGCGGCTGGAGCTGGGTGGTGATGTTGTAGAGGAAATCCACGCGCGGCCAGTTCACTTCCTCGAAGGCGGTGAAGCCCATCAGGTAGGTGACGCTGGCCACCAGGGATCGCAGCCCGCCCAGAGCGGCGGCGAAACCCACCTGGCCCACGGCATCGCGCGCCTGGTAATCCAGCGGCTGATACAGCATTTCGTGATCGCGCAGTGCCGCCACCGTGTGCTGCTCCAGGGGCAGCTTGGCGATGCCGAGCAGGAGGAAGACAATCAGGGCCTGGAGTTTGCGTTTCATCGAAGGGCTAGAGTTCCTTCTCCACGAAAAGCAGATGGGCCACGACCATGTAACCCACGACATACAAGCAGCCTATCCCGGTCATGCTCATCACATCGCTGAGAGCGACGGCCTTGCCCTCGGCGACGGCATCAACCACATCGAACAAGCTCAGATCCGGGCAGAACACCGAGAGCAGGGCGGCGGCGGCGTACTGCCACCAGGCTGTGCCGCCTTTGAAAAAGTACTCGCGGAACAGCGTCTCGCCGTGGCCCACGATGAAGAAGCTGAAGCTGGTGATCACCGTGAACAAGGTGGAGCTTGCGATGCAGGAAATGAGCAGGGTGAGGGAGGTGAGCACCGCCGCTTTCAGGAAGATGGCGAGCACGCCCAGGTGGAGCGTCCAGGTAAGCCCTTGCTTTGCCACGTCCGCCGTGGCGGCGGCAATGGCCTCTGGAGGCGCTGTGCCGCCATGCTGCAGGTTCAGGCCCTGCACGGCATCCGCCAGCACGGAAGCTTGCTTGAGCCACAGGACGCCGCTGAGGACGACATCAAGCAGAACGATGCCGCCAATGATGACCATGAGCACGCCGAAGAGCTTGCCCAGCAGGTACTCCAGCCTCGGCACCGGCTTGGCCAGGATGGTGTAGAGCGTGCGGTCCTCCACATCCTTGGGCAGCAGCAGGGCCGTGGCCACCATCGCAATGACGTAGGCGAAGAGTTGTTCCAGGCCGAAGCACACGTCCTTCAACATCTTGAGCTGCTGTTCCGCGCTGAAAGCTGGAAATGCAAACGAGGCGGCCACCACCACCACCGAAATCACCAGCAGGAACACCAGAATGCGCATGCGCACCAACTGGGTGACCGTGCTCATGGTCAAGGCCCAGATGCGGGCAGGGGAGAAGTGGCGGTAGGGGGGCATTCGAGAGACTTTAAGAAGGTAGGATGGAAGAATGAAGATCGGGGCTGCAAATCAGGTCTTGGATCCCGGATCTTCTTCTGTCACTTTCAAAAACATGCGCTCAAGCGTGGTGTGGGGATGCCCCATGCTAAGGAGCCTGCCTGCGCCGGGATTGCTGGCGACGAGGTCCTTGATTTGCTGCAGCAGCTCCGGCGAGGCGTCCTCCAGCACGAACTCGGTCTGGTTCTCCACTGAAATGAGCTCTTCGATGGGGCCTTCGCGAACCATGCGGCCCTGGGACATGATGCCGATCCGGTCGCAGACCTCCTGCAGTTGCTCCAGCAGATGCGAGGTGACCAGCACGGTGATGCCGCGTTTCTTGCAGTCGAGAATGAGATCGCGAATACGTCGTGAGCCGGAGGGGTCAACCCCGGCGGTGGGCTCATCGAGCACCAGCAGACGCGGCTCATGCACCAGAGCCTGGGCCAGGCCAATGCGTTGCAGCATGCCCTTGGAGTAGCCGGAGAGGCGGCGGTCAGCAGCGCCCTCCAATCCGGTGAGCTTGAGCAGATCCTGCGCCTGGTCGCGCAGGGCTTTCCCGCCAAGCCCGCACAGGCGGCCGAAGAACAGCACGGTTTCGAGCCCGGTGAGATGCTTGTAGAAATACGGGTTCTCTGGCAGGAAACCCACCGCGCGGCGGCTCTCCACCTGCTGGCTGTCCATGCCAAAGATGCTGGTGCGGCCCTCGTTTGGCGCCAGCAGGCCGAGCAGCACCTTCATCGTCGTGGATTTGCCGGAGCCGTTGGGGCCGATCAGCCCGTACACTTCCCCTGGCTGGACCGAGAACGACACGCCCTTCACAGCCGTGAAGGCCTTGTGGCCGACTCCGCGCTTGAAGATCTTGGTGAGGTTCTCGATGACAACGGCGGCTTCGCTCATGATGATGGGGGAGTCGTGGAAAGTGGGGGGCAAAAACCCGTCCTATGTTACCGTTCCGCGCCTAGCGCACAATGCTAAAACCCCGCACACCCACGAGCGGCTGGATGATGTGCATCTCGCGCTGCCTGATGTGACCTGCCAGATGACTTTCGTCGATGGCGGCAAGAAATTCGGTCATTTCCTCCGCATCCACGGTCTGGACCTGCATTTCCACGCGCCCATCATCAAGGTTGCGCACCCAGCCGGTGACTTCGAAGCCGGCGGCGATGTGGCGGACGGTGGCGCGAAAACCCACACCCTGCACGCGACCGGTATAGTAGATTTGCCGGGCAGTCATGCCATTCGGGTCAGGCTTCTTGACCGCGGGCACCGGGCTTCTTCGCGGGCGAAATGTTGCGGTGCACCCAGACGCTCTGCACCAGTCCGAACATGAACAGCAGCACGACCATGAAGGTGCCGCCATAGCTGATGAAGGGCAGAGGCAGGCCGGTGATGGGCACAAGCAGGATGTTCATGCCGATGTTCATGAAAATATAAGTCATGGTGGTGCCCACCACCCCCACGACAATGAGCCTCCCCATCTGATCGCGGGAGTAAAACGCGACGAAAATGCACTGGAAAATCAGCAGGCTGAGCCCGGACACGAGCAGCAGCATGCCGCGGAAACCGAACTCCTCGCAGATCACGCCGCTGATGAAGTCATTGATGGCTTCATTGGGAAAGAAAGTGCGGTGGATGGAGTGCTGTTCCGGCACCTTGCGCGAAAGCGGCCCCTTGCCTTCAAAACCTGCCGAGCCCACCGCGAGCTGGAGATGGTAGGGCACCCAGGCGTCCTCGCGCACGTTCACCTTCTCGTTGGTGAGCATGCTGATGAAGGTGTCGATGCGCTGTTTCTGGTAGGGCTTCAGGCCAAAGAAATAGGCGATGGGCAGGAACGTCATGGCGATCAGCGCCAGCACGATCAGATAGCGGAACGGGATGCTTCCCACCAGGATCATGCCCACGAACATGGGGCCCCAGACGGCGGCGGAGCCCAGGTCCGGCTCCTTCAAGATCAAAATCATGGGAATGGCGGCCAGGATGCCCCCAAGCGCGATGCGCAGGAAGGGATAGCGAAAGATCGGCAGCACCCGCTGCAGGTCACCAAACACGATTGCCAGCACGATGATGCCCGCCACGATGGCGAATTGGGAGGGTTGAATCGAGATGGGGCCCACATCGATCCAGCTTTTCGCACCCACACCATGGTCCTTGCCGATGAATTTCACCAGGATGATGCCCGCCAGCGACAGCAAATACAGCGGCCAGGCACCCCAGCGCAGCCACTTGTAATCAAGCAGCGCGGTGACAAAAAACACCACCCCGCCAATGCCGGACCACAGCACCTGCTGGTTCCACTTGCCCGTAAGACCGGGCCTGCCGTCGGCGGCGTTGTAGATGGCATACACACCGAACGTGATCAGGAGGACAATGTTGGCCACGATCACCCAGTTGATGCCCAGGAATTTACGGAAAAGAGGGGTCATTTTGAGACGAAAGACTTGAGAGCGGAAACCGGAGCATCGTCGGCACAATCAGAAGATCAGGTCTTCTATCTGGTGTCTTCGAGTCTTCTGTCTTCTTCAAAGTTTAGGAACGGAGCTGAGGAGCTTGCGGGTGTAATCGTGCTCAGGGGCCTCGCACACCCGGTCGGCGGGGCCGTGTTCCACAATGCTGCCGCGATACATCACAATGATGTCATCGCTCATGTGACGTACGACGGCGAGGTCGTGAGCAATGAAAAGATACGTCAGCTTGAACTCATCTTGCAAGTCCTTCAGCAAATTCAATATCTGCGCCTGAACGCTGACATCGAGCGCGCTGACCGGTTCGTCGAGGATCAGGAATTTCGGCTGCACCGCCAGCGCCCGCGCAATGCCGATGCGCTGCCTCTGGCCGCCGCTGAACTCGTGCGGGTAGCGCTGCATCGACTCCGCAGGCAGCCCCACCTTGGTAAGCAGCCCGGCCACCGTGTCTTCGCGGGCGCTTCGGTTCAGCTTGGGAAAGTGAATGCCGAGCGGCTCGCTGATGATGTCCAGGATGGTCATGCGCGGGTTGAGCGACCCGAACGGGTCCTGGAACACCATCTGCATGTGCTTGCGCAGCGGCCGGAAAACGAACTCGCTCATGCCCAGGATTTCCTGGCCCTCGTAGTAAGCCTTGCCGCCGGTGGCAGGGATCAGCTTGAGCAGCGCTCGCGACAGCGTGGATTTGCCGCTGCCGCTCTCGCCCACCAGCCCCAGCGTCCTCACTGAGTTGATCTCAAAGCTCACATTGTCCACCGCCTTCACCGCGTCGGTCTGGCGCTGGAGGAGGCCGCTGTGGACGGGGAAGTGAACCTGGAGTTGATCAACGCGGAGCAGGGGCATGCAAAGGGGATGGGGGAAAGCTGCCTCGTTAGTACCGGAA
>CAINXC010000617.1 GCA_903854655.1 uncultured Verrucomicrobiota bacterium
CTTGGCTCCGCAACCGTGCTCTGCGTCGACAAGACCGGCACCCTGACCCTGAACCGGATGACGGTCGCGGCGCTCCATGCCAATGGAACGCTGCAAAGCATCGCCGACTGTCGTAACGAACCGCCACCGGACACTTTCCACGGTTTGGTGGAGTTCAGTCTTCTCGCCAGTCAGCGCGACCCCTTTGATCCGATGGAACGGGCTATAAAGGAATTTGGGCAAGCGTATCTGGACCACACCGAGCACCTCCATGATGCCCAATTCGCCGCGCGCCGTCTTGAACAGGTAGGTGATGGGGAAATCCTTTTTCCGTGGTTCCACCACACCCTCGACAAAACTCGCGTATTTCATCCGCTCCACCACCTGCACTGCGGTGTAAGTGTCCCACTTCAGATCCTGGGCATCCCGTGTGAAGATGCAACCGCGCCCGACGATTTGAATGCCTTCCTCGCCGCCAGATGCAGACATGTCCACGCCGCCTGCTTCATCGATCTTCTTCTCATCATAAGCCGCCTCCTCCGCCGAAGTGCCTGGGCCGTTGCCCACGATGAAGATCTCGCCGCTGCGGAACTGGAAGTACAACTCCCGACATGGCACGCCATTGGGCAGCACGCGCTCCATCACGGGGCCGAAGGCGGGTTTGGCTGAAACGTTTGCGGGTTTCACCACTGCCGCAGGCTTCCGCTCCCCACCCAGAGCAAGCTTGTAGCGCACCTTCATACCGTGCGCCGTGTCTTCGAGCACCTGAAGAAGCCCCCTGCCGCCTTCGCGAGTTTCAAACGCCCAGGTCACGGGCGTCTTCCGTTCCTCGTCCGTTTTGCGATTCGGATCAAGATCCTGCCACGCCTCGCGCTTGGTGTCCTCGATAGATGATTCAACCTGAGCCGACGTGAAATGATCCCAGGCTTCGTTGTCCACCATCCTCGCCTTCATTCCCACGCCCTTGAGTGACTGGCTCGGCTCCGTGATGGCATCCATTCCCTCATGCTCCATCCAAGCGACCGCCTTGAAAACATTGACGGCAATGTCGCTGGATTCATCGAACTTTTCAGGCAGCGCCATGACCTCGCCCGTATCGAAGTCAATCGCTCCATCCACCTCGCGCTCCACCACAGGGCCGAAGATCGCGCTGGAATTCACCGGCTGTGGCGGCACAGCTTTCACCAGCTTGTAGCGCAGCTTCACCTTGTCCGGCCTGGCGTCGATTATCTCGAGCACCCCTGCGCGGCCTTCGCGAGTCTTGAAGGCAAAGATTCCACTCGGGAAGTAGCCCCACTGCTTTTCGGAATCCTCCAACGAGCGCGCCGATTTCACGGAGGCTGCAATCGTTTTCATCAAAAGCTCCGCAGTCACCATGTCGAAGGTGTATCCACCGGGCTGCGACGGCTTCTCGCCGACCACGCTGCTGACACCATCGACCTGAACCAGATACGTGGCTGAACGCGGGCCGCCGAATCCGACTTTCACAATCACATCCGCACCGCTCGATCTCATCCATTCGCGGACCGTAGAGGCGTTCGGCGCACCACTGTTGAGCCAGTCTTTCGCACGCAGTGAATCCAGGAGTTCCTTCGGCGCGCTCAAAACCTTGCCAGTGTCGAGATCGAGGAAGGCATTCGTCAGAGTGGCGCTGGCGGAAAGTTCCCTTACGATCACGGGGTCGAAGGTCCCTTCTCCGCTCGCCTGCTTCGGCAGAGCGGGGTTTACCATCTTGTAGCGAATCGTCACGCTCGGCGGATCATTGCTCACACCGACGACCTGCACCAGGCCGAAGCGCTCATAGCGCGTTTGAAAGACCCGCGTGATTTTCTCTCCAGGACGTCCGGTCAACAAAGCACCCAGGTTTGCCCGCAACCCTTTCCCGGCCTGCTCATGGATCGTGGGATTGAGCATCAATTCCTGCGGAGTCAGGCGGTCGAAGTCGGCTTCCTTGCAATCGGCGGTCAGCATGTCCGACATGCCCAGCAACGGCCTGCCGGCATCCCGCTGCGCGAAGAAATCCACGTCGTTCGCGGTGAGCCATGTCCACAAGTGCTCCCTGACGGTGGAGGCTTTGTCGCCCGTGCTGCTAACATCCGGGAGCGGCTGAAAGTCTGACGGCCCCGGCACATAGCCCTCCTTGTCCACGCTGTAGAAGGAGTTCGGCCCATTGCCGAACGCGATCACGCGCTCCATCACCGGGCCGAATGCGGGCGAGGGCGTTTCGGCATGAGAGGCACCTCCCTTGCCGGCCGCGATTGGCGCATGGCTCACCCGGCTGCCTTCCGCCAGTCCTTTCGGCGCGTCCACAACCACCGCGTCTCCCGCAGCCAGGCCTTCCTTGATCTCCACCACGTCAGCCTCGTTGGTGCCCACCTTCACCCGCCGGATCATCACAGTGTCATCGGCCTGGATCAAATAGACGTAGGTGCCGTGCCCGTCGCGCTGGATCGCCTTCCCTGGCAGCAGCGTGACCCCATGTTTCGTCTCCAGCAGCAGGCGGATGTTGAGGAACATGTTGGGCAGCAACGCCTCGTCGCCCGCCACCGCAATGGCGCCCTTGCATTCCAGCGTTCCGGTGCTGGCATCAAGAGCATTTGCCACGGCCAGCAGCGATCCCTCGCCGAGCTTCTTTCGCCGGGTGGCATCGTAGGCCTCGACCACCAGCGGCTGTTTCGCTCTCACCTTGGCCCAGACCTCTTGAAGAATCTCGCCGTCGGGAATGGAGAACTTCACCGGAACGTCATGCGGATCGTCGCCCGTCTTGCGCTCGGCCACGGAGCCCAGGCTGTCCACATACACTCTAATATCGCCAGCATAGGCGCTGGTCGCGACCACCGGCACAGAAGGAGCGGAGGAAGTCACCAGCGCCACCATGCTGATCGCGGCCATGATCAGCCAGATGGCGGTGTTGGCGCAGCCCACGATCAATGCCTGTTTCCCAAGCGCCGTGCGCCGCGCCGGAAACGCCAGGGCGACGCCAACGAGCGCCGACATCAGGATGGCAAGCACCAGGGTGCGCGAGGGTTCCGGCATTCCAAAGAATGCCAGCGTGCCCAGGATGCCGCTCAGCGCGGCGAAGCACATGGCGATGCGGGCGAGCACCCGGCTTCCGCCCGGTGCGGCATCTTGAGAAGGCGCGCCTGAGCCTGACAAAGGCCGGTTCACCGCCCGCCACACCGCCTGAACAATCAACAAGTCCGCCACGATTGCAGCGGCTGCCCAGACCATGACATAGGTATCTTCGTGAAGCCTGAGATCATTCGCCAGTTGCGTCACGAACGGCGGATGCACGCGCGAATCGTTGAGCACTGATGGGTTCTCATAGAAGGTCACAAAGAGATCCTGCGCCGCCTTGCAGAACCGGCCCAGCAAGACATCCAGCGCCAGCAGCGGGAACAGCAGGCCGTCGAACACCGCAAGCCACAGCCCGTGAAGTTTCCCTGCTGAGCGGCGAATTTGCGTGACGGCAACCCAGCCGAGCAGCGTTGCGCCCAGCGGGGCAGTGAAAGCAGGCAGGAGGAACACAAAGAAGACAAGTGCGCCAAGGAGATTGCCGAACGGCCCGCCGTTCTCGAACTCATGGGTTTTCAACTCGTGCCAGATGAAGGGAGGCACGACGAAAACGCTCAATGTGATCCACAACGCCGCCCAAATGGCCGCTCGCGAGAACCTCGGCCAGGAAGGCCCCGCCATCCCGCTGAACTGCCCGCTTTCCATCGCCTTGCGCCGCGCCCAGATCTGCACCAAAACGGTGACCAGGGAGAGCAGTATCAGGAACGGAACATAAGCCACCAGCATCCAGGGCATGGCCCGCCCCAGCATCTGCAGCACGACCGGCATCTCCTCCGCGCGGCTCATCACATGCTCGGCCACGGCCTTACCGCCAAGAGCGTACTTGCCCACCGCCACCCCGCCTTGCGCGTAGTACCCCCACGCTTCGCCGCCCGAGGCATACCAACCGATCACGCCGCCGCCCGTCGCCACCGGGGCGATGCCCAGGCCGCCGAACGCCAGCAGAAGGCCCAGCGCAAGACC
>CAINXC010000618.1 GCA_903854655.1 uncultured Verrucomicrobiota bacterium
AAAAACGTGCATGGAGCGCAGTTTTTGGGCGCAATGAAGCCTCCAGGCGCGGGCCGGATGTTTTAGATTGGGGATCGGGCTGTGAACGGGGATCCATTTCAGCCGCTCAGCAGCAGCGCGGCGTCGGGAGGGAGTCCTGAAAGCCATTTTCCTCCCAGCCAGCGACGCAGCAGCCGGGTCAACAGCAGCGCCCATTTCTGCTGCGCGCTCCATCGCTCTGTAATGGCCTTCATGTGATGAAGCTGCCCGCTGGTGCGCGACACCAGCAGGGCTATCTCCTTGCCGTTCTCATGCAGCAGGCTCACTTTCAGGGTGCGCTGGCCGCCGCTTTGCACCTGCCGCGCAACGCCCTGCATCAAGGCCGGGCGGCTGGTGATGGCTTCGCGGTGATGGTGCTCGTCAAAGAACCTCGCGTACAGGTTCCACCAGTTGTAGAACAGGGCGATGAGGTTGGCCACGATGCGGCTGGGGGCCAGCTTCTGGGTGGTGTACCCGCTCCAGCCCCACTGGTTCTTGAGCTCGTCATAGCTGTTTTCGGCATCCGCCCGGTCGCGGTACAGCCTGGGCATGGCGGTGGTGGGATAGTCGCGCTCATCCAATGAGGTGATGAGCACTGCGATGCGCCCGCTCCATGGGGCGGCGCTTTGAGCCTCAAGCTTCTCTCCTTTGCCGCCGCGCAGCTCAAAGGGGTCGCGGCGGCGCCGGGCCTGCTCTCCCACTGGCGCCACGGCCGGGGCTTCCCTGACCATCACCACCCGGCGGCGCTGCGTCCAGCCGCTGAGCTTGATGGCGGCCTCCGCCGCCTCCCACCCGTCACCAGTGTCCTGCCATCCATCACTCTGTCGCATTAAATCACGCGCCAAGTCCTTGGCCTTGGAGGTGTGCCGCAGCTTGAACAGGTAGGGCAGCCCGCGCTCTTCAAACTCCCGCATGATCTTCTCGCTGCCATAGCCGCAGTCTCCCCGCGCGAAGGTGGGCCAGCGCTCGCGCGGCAGCCCTTCGAGCATCTCCCACATGCCGGGCATGCCGTGGGGCGCGGCGTGCTGCTTGCCCGGAAGCACTTCAACGCCCAGGCTGATGCGCAGGTTGGCGACAAAATAACTGTGATACACATGGCAGGGCCGCCCTGGCTTGCGCGGGTTGTAGCCGATCTGGGCTCCCTGCTGATGGCCGTAGAGGCACTTCACGGTGGTGTCCATGTCCAGGATCCAGGGCAGGCCCAGCGCCGGGCTGATGCTCTCAAGGATGTGGCGCTGCGCCCAGCGCAGGCTCTGCTCTTCATCCATGCGCTTGAGCGCCGCGCGCACGACGTCCTCGCTCACGATCTTGCCCATGCCCAGAAGCGAGGCGTTGACCGCGTCGCCGCGCACGGAGTTGATGTGGGCGTAACGCCAGTGGCCGCAGAGCACGCTGAGCAGCAGCGTGCCCATGACATTGAGCTTGCCGCTGCCACGGTTGCCCTCATAGCTCAGCGGGCAGTCAGCAAGGAACTCGCGCCACCGCTCACCGGCCTCAAGGAACTGGAAGAAGAACATGAGCTGGCCCTCGCGTGTCACGGGAGCCTGCGTCTCCCACTCGGCGTAAAAGCGGCCGCCGGGGGTGTCCACCGGCCAGCGGTCAGACCTCTGCACAATGGCAGTGGAATCCTCACCTTTTGGGTGACTTGAAAGCGGGCTGATTTTGCGCTCCATTCGCCCACTCTACAACCCTTCGCCGCATTTGGGGAGCTTTCCCATTCACGCTTTTAGGTTTAGCGAAGGGGTTGATACCCTGCCGGGGTGCAGATTCTTTTCGTGCCCGGTCCGGTGGTGTCGCTTCGCTCAACCACCGGCTACCTGCTGG
>CAINXC010000619.1 GCA_903854655.1 uncultured Verrucomicrobiota bacterium
CAGCCTTCTCCTTGGAGAGAACGACCATGCCTTCGTCGTTTTCGAGGCGCTCAAGGAGCACTTCGACTTCGTCGCCGACCTGGATGTCTTCATCTTCGAACTCGGACGAAGGGATGGCGCCTTCAGACTTGTAACCGATATCGACCAGGATCACCTGGGGTTTGATTTCGAGGATGCGACCCTTGACGATGGATCCCTCGTGGAGAGAGCGGAAGGAAGCCGCGATCATCTCCGACAGTGTTTGTGCACTCATTGAATATTAGCTTTTTCGGGTATTGTGTGACTGAACGCAGGGCGGGCCTCTACCCAGTGAGACTCGTTGCGTGCCCCATTCAAACCAGTCGTCGGGGCAGTTTACAGGGACCGGAAGGGCCGGGATTATCGAGGCAGCCAAGCGTTTGGCAAGCCAAAGTTCAGCCCTTGTGATGGGCGGATCTTGCGTAGCGTTGCGTCGCCCTTGGGAATGTAGGGCTATGTTGCAAATGGGATACAACATTGCGCGTTGCATGGTTAACGCCATGCGCACTTCCCTTTCCTTTTCCCTGCTGATCCTTGCCGCCCTGTCATCAACGGCCCATGCGGGCGCCGATCCAGCGAAGCTTCAGACCGGTGCCGCCTTGTTTCAGAACCTCTGCGCCGCCTGTCACGGGCCAAAGGGCCAGGGCAATGAGCAGCTCAAAACCCCATCCATCGCCGGAGAGCCCGCCTGGTATGTGCAAATCCAGCTCGGCAATTTCCGTGCGGGACGGCGCGGAGGCAACCCCGCCGAACCCCAGGCGATGGTCATGTCAGCCATCACCAAGAACCTCACGCCCGCCCATCTGGAAGCCCTGGCCCTGCACATTGAGAAGCTCGAAAGAATGCACCCGCCAATGCCAACTGCGCTCAGGGATGCCGACGTGGCGATGGGGAAGGAGCTGTTCGAGGTGCGCTGCATGGAGTGCCATCGCTTCAACGCCAGCGGCGAAATGACCTTTGGCAGCCCGCCTCTCCTCGGTCTTCAAGACTGGTACCTGGTGGCGCAGATTGAGAAGTTCAAGACGGGGCGGCGCGGGGCCTTCGTCGGCGACCCAAATGGAGCGAAGATGGTACTGTCCTCCCAGTTCATCGAGGACGAACACGCAAAACGAAGCGTCATCGCCTACATCCTCACGCTAAATTCTGCACCGGCGGATGTGGAGCGGGTGTTTGAGGCCTCGTCAAAATGATGCCCGCACGACCCGTGTGGTCTGCCGCATCGCTCAGAAGGCGCTCCCAGGTTTGGGAGGAGGTAGGAACGCCTTCTGAGGACTTGGGCTGGGCGCCTTGTTACAGGCAGGCTCCGGGCGAGAACAGGCCCGTTTGGCCGGTGTGTGGGGAAACTTGGACGGGACAATCAAAGGCTGCCTGCGCCCGTGTATTGCAGCGCGCTGCCGTTGATTTGAAGGTAGCTGAGCGCCCTCATGGCATCGGCTTCCTGCAGGCCGGTGGCACGAAAGCCCTGGCCGCTGAAAACACCAGTGCTGGGGGCGCCGCCCGCAAGAATGTTGCGCACAGTCCCGGCGAGATCCCCTGGAACCACGAAATTGAGGCCCGCCGCCTGGGCTGCCATGCACACCGCCGTCATTTCCTGAGCGTTGCGGCGATCACGCTCAGCCGCATATTGGTTGGATCCCGAAAGCACTGGCACCACGATCGAAACCAGGATGCCGATGATCGCCACCGCCATGAGCACCTCGAAGAGGCTGAATCCATTGGCAACCTTGGAGTTGATTCGCGTTTTCATGGGCAGAAATGCGGGGAGGATCAATGTTGATTCGCTAATTTGAGAGGCTCAGACCAAAAGAAATGGCTATGATCCGCTGGTCACATCAACAATGAGACTGCCTCCCTCCACGCGGAGGAACTTGGAAGCGGCGGCGGCATCCACATTGGTCATGCCCGAAGCCTTGAACGAGCGACCGGATGAAGTCTGGCCGCCACGCAGAAGGTTCTGCAAGGTGGGATCGACTTCGGTGCCGACCACAAAATTGACTCCGGCCCGCTGAGCTTCGTAGCAGATGGAGCAGAGTTCCTGGGCGTTTTTGCGCGCATGGGCATCGCTCACACTGATGCCATGAAGAAACAGCGGGATGAGCAAGCAGAGAACCGTGCCCATGATCACCAGCGCGATGGCTGCGTCGGCAAGGGTGAATCCATCCTGAAGGCTTGAGCGAGTGTTTGCTGTTCTCATGATTGGTATTGATTACAATGGAAATTATCACAAATGGCGGTTTGTGCAAATATTTTTCTCAATTTTTTGCAAATGGTTTCAGAAGTGAGAATCCGGCCCGCTTGGGGGTTCTGTTGCGGAATGCGAGAACACCCACGCGACCGTTGTATTCGCTGGCCATGTCGTTCCCTTTCCGCTCACCACTACTGGCTCTCCTGCTTGCTCTGGCCTCGGCTCCGCTGCCTGCGGCAGTGCCCGAACAGACCCTTGGCACGGACCTTCTCATAGTAGGTGGCAATGAGTCCGGCGTCGCAGCCGCCATCCAGGCGGCCCGCCTCGGGGTAAAGCACATCATCCTGGTGAACGACATCGCCTGGCTGGGTGGCCAGTTCAGTGCCGAGGCCGTGGGTGCGATTGACGAGTGGACTCTCTACAAAGGCAAGCGCACCGAGTTTCCACGGTCCGGCTTGTTCGCTGAAGTGCTGGAGCGCATTCACCAATACAATGGCAGGCGCTACGGCCTGCCGCGCCCGGGCAACGGCTTTTGCAGCAGCGAGACGATCGAGCCCGCAGCCGCCGCGCAGATCTTTGAGGACTTGCTCCAGCCCTACGTCGCCTCCGGCCAGATCCAGGTGCTGCGGCCGTTGCAGCCCCAGAGCGTAGAGGTCACCTCAGGGGCGGTGACAGCCGTCACCTTTGAAGACCCCGCCAAGCCTGGGAATCCCGCAGTGACCATTCAGGCCCGGCTCACCATTGATTCCACGGACTGGGGCGATGTGATTCGACTCTCCGGAGCCAAATGGGCTGCCGGACCGGATCTGAAGAGCCGCTTCAATGAGCCCAGCGCGCCCGAACACCTGGAGGGCGAAGACGCGAACGAGATGAACCCCATCGCCTACTGCCTGGTGTTGCGCGAGTCCACGGAAGCGAAAGCCATTCCGGCCCCTGACCATTATTTCGAGCGCAATTACGAAGGCATCGCCCCCGGCCAGCTTTTTGTCGACAGCGCCGGTGCTGAGGGAATCTACTCCCCGGGCAATTTCAGCATCTACACCCACCGCCGGCTGGTGGATCGCTGGCACAACCACCTGCCACCGGGCGGCGAGTGCGTGCTTCTCAATTTCCCGCCGCAGGACTACCCCGTGTACCACTTCCCCAAACACGTGGCCGATGCTCTGGAGGCGACCGAGACAGGGGCCTCCAAAAAGAGCATCGTCGCCATGAAGCCCGCGCAGCGCCAGATCGTGTTTGAAGATGCCAGGCGCCAGTCCCTTGGTTTCCTGCGCTACTTGCAGACCACCATGAGCGACAAGCGCGGAGACTACCCGCAGAGCTTCCGTCGCATGAAGCTCACAGATGAATTCGGCACCGGCGACCAGCTCCCGCCCAAGCCTTATGTGCGCGAGGGCCTGCGCCTGGAGGCGCTGTACATGATGCGCGAGCAGGACATCCGCACCCAAAGCGAAAGCCCCGGCTGGGCAAAGGTGATGGTGCCGGACGGCGTGTTCGGCTTTCAGTTCAACATCGACTTCCACCCCACCCGCCGCCAGTTCCTGGATAACGACAATCCAGCGGGCCCGTGGAAGTTCGTTCACACCCAGAACCGCAACTGGTCCACCCACACGGACCGCGCCATGCTGCCGCTGCGCAGCCTGGTGCCGGTGGAAATGAACGGCCTTGTTGGGACCAGCAAGAACATCGGCCTGAGCAGCATCGTCAGCGCGGCCGTGCGCCTGCACGGGCAGATGATGCACTGCGGCCAGGCGGCGGGCACCCTGGCATGGCAATGCCTGCGCGATGGCAGGCAGCCGCGTGACATCGCCGTGGACTGGCCCCGCATTCGCGAGCTTCAGCAACGGCTGGCGCAAGGCGCGGCAGGCGGCCAGGGCACCCTCCTGTGGCCCTTCCAGGATCTGCCGCCCGACGATGAGAATTTTGTCGCCATCAACCTGTTAACCGTCCGCCACATCCTCCAGCCCGATGCGGACAGCCTCGACTTCCAGGCCTGGAAGCCGGTGACACAGGAGAAGCTCAACGCCACCGTGAACCGCGCCGCGCAACAAAGCGGAAGCGAGCCCAAGCTTGCCCCCGGCCCTGCGACGCCGGCGTCATGGAAGGACCTTCACGAAGCGCTCAAAGCCTGCGGGCTGCCCGTCAGCGAGGGGCTCCTGAAGCAGGGCGCGCTACAGCTCACCCGCGCTGAAATGGCGCGTCACGTGTGGCTGGCAGTGAAGGACTTGCCGGAGACCGCTCCCCCTTTTGAAGGTCCTTGACGGCTTTGCTGATCAATCTCGACTTTGGTCTGCGTTCCTCCCTGCCTTCGCCATTCTATGAAAAGCATCGCCGCCGTCCTGTTCGCAACCACGCTGTCCGCCTTTGCCGCCAGCCCTGGCTTTCCCCCTGATCTGCCGCCGGCCCTTCCCCTGTGGCCGCATGGCGCGCCGGGCTCCGAAGCGCGCGTGGCGGAGCCAGAAAAGGTGGATGGCACCAACGTCACGAATGTTCACAATCCCTCCATCACTCCCTTCCTCCCCGCTCCTGACAAAGCAACCGGCGTGGCGGTGGTCATCGCCCCCGGCGGCGGGCACTCCAAGCTCTGCCTGGGTCATGAAGGCTACGCCCTCGGCGAGTGGCTTCGCGATCATGGCATTGCTGCCTTTGTCCTGAAATATCGCCTCGCCCGCGAAAAGGACTCCACCTACACCATTCAGGACCATGCCATGGCCGATGCCCGCCGTGCCATCCGCACCGTGCGCAGCCGTGCCGGAGAGTGGGGCATCAAGCCCGACCACATCGGGATCATGGGCTTTTCCGCCGGGGGCGAACTGGCGGCGTTTGCCGCGATGCAGTCCGATCCAGGCAATGCCGATTCCCCCGACGCCATTGAGCACGCCAGCTCACGCCCCGACTTTCAGGCTCTGATCTACCCGGGCACCTCCGACCTCTTCACGGTGGAACAGGGCATGCCGCCCCTGTTCATCGCCTGCGGCTACGGCGACCGCCCGGACATCTCCGAAGGCATGGCCTCGCTCTACTTGAAATACAAGAAGGCGGGCGTGAAGGCCGAACTGCACATCTTCTCCAACGTGGGCCACGGCTTCGGCTACCGGCCCGGCACCACGACTGCCGCAGGCGACTGGCCGTTCCGCTTTCGCGAGTGGCTGGTGGACAGCGGGATCCTGAAGCAGTCTTAGTTGGCGATGCTGATGGACGAGCGCAGGCTCAGATTCACTTGAATGGTGTCATCTGCGCGACCGAATAGAAAGGCCGTGCAGTTGCCGATATGCCGGCTGGATTTCAACCTCATGCCCCAAGCGCCGTTTTGGCCCTTGGCAGGTGGCAGGCGATCATTTCTCAGCAAGTACTGGTCGTCTTTGTGATCTGCAAAATCATAAACCCAGGCGGCCAGCGGTCGCAGCGTGACCTTGCGATGCCCGTCTCTCAAATTCCAAATATCGCCAGGGCAACTGAGTGCCCACAACGTCGCCGCTTGTCTGGGCAGCCTGAAATTAAAGCACACCGTCCTCGGCAACCCCGAGCCTTCAAGGCTTGACTCGATGGCAAAGGCTTCGTCCGGCAGGTCGGCGAGCCCCCCTTCGCTTTGAAACAGCTTCCAGCGATATTCCGCGCTCGGAGTGAGCCTGAGGGGCGAAAACCGGGCCTTGAATGCCAGCCTTTCCCTTTGAATTTGATCAAGCGACGCCCCTTCTTCGCTGTTCTGCGCCATGGCCAGCGGAACGGCGATCACGACGCAGAACAGGGGCAGCCCACCAGCCCAGCTATGCGAGGCTGGCTGGCGGCTGCGCTGGGGGTCTAGAATCGCCATGACCCGGTCCTCCACGGGAGTCGATCGTGCCATCGCCAGGGCACAAAAGCCCAGGCCGGGCGCGATCCGCTGGCACCTGGCAATGTCCAGCAGGTGCTGGGCGTAGCCCGAGGCGCGGACACCCCGGCCAAGCACCATGTCATCGCAAGCTCGTTCCTGATCCGCCCTCAGCCGCCAGCCCACCAGCCAGACCAGCGGATTGAACCAATGCACCGCCTGCACTGCATGGGTGAGCCAGAGCGCCGCCGGATCACGCCGCGCAAGATGGGCGAGTTCATGCAGCAGCACGGCATCGAGTTTTTCGAATGGCCAAGTTGCAGCGCCCGAAGGAAGCAGCAGCCGTGGCCTGATCACGCCCCACACCATTGGCGCGCAGTCGGAAGCTCCCAGCAGCAAACGTGGAGGACACAATCCCATGGTGACCGCGACCCTGGCGACGGCTTCTTGAAGCGAATCCGAAACTTCGCCCCGGCAGTGCCATTCCAAACGCCGAAGCCGCATGGCCCCAAGCAGCAACTTTGAAATCAGCGCGATGGTTCCGATGAGCCAAATCGTAAGGGCCATGCGCTCGAGGAGGGTGCCATCGAAGATGGACCGGCGAGGAGGGGGAACATCATTCACCGTGACCCCATGGAAGGCCTTGGTTTCAAGAGCGAGCGCCTGCATCCCGGAGTACTGTCCTTTCTCTTCGCTGGTCGGCGACCCTGGCGCCGTCCGCGCACTGGCAGGCTGTAGGCGGGGCAGCACGCGCCACGGAGGCAGCAAGGGCGCAGTTGCCGTGAGCACCGCCAGGGCGGTCATGGTGGCAATCCATAACAGGTATCTGCGGGCAGCGGACAGCCGTCCTAGGAAGAGGCCGGCGGCGAGCGCCAGCGCGAGAAGGGCGGAACCCTTCACCGCAAGATGGCACAGCAGATCCACAGGAGCCAGAGTTGTGAGATTCATGGTGGAGGAAGGGTTTTGGCACAATCACCGGCCTTCTTGCCTGGCCGTGTCAATGAGCCGCTGGATGCGGGCGGCCTGTTCATCGGTGAGCCTGGCATCCTTGCGCGTAAGGTGGGCAGCCAGGGCTTCATCCACCGCGCCGTCAAAAAAAGTGTCCAGCACGTGCTTCAGCGCATGCAGCCCGGCCCTGGCTTTCGATTGGATGGAGGCATAGACTACCTCACGACCGTCCCTGCCCTTTCGATTCACGTGCCCTTTCTCCTCCAAGATGTGCATGAGGCGGCGCACCGCCATGTCGGTCGGAGGATCGGGCAGCCGGGCCTGCACTTGCGCTACTGTCGCGCTGCCCTGCGCGTGCAGGATGTCGATGATCTGCCGTTCGCGGCGGGAAAGGTCGGCGGAATCGCTCATATGCGCTATTATTTTAACGCAAAATGCCGACGAAAGGCAAGTGAAACGTTAAAATCTTAGCGCGAAACTCCTTCTCAGACCGTGATCTTGCGATTGCGCGCCAGGATCGGCCAGCGCTCGGTGGCCTGCATGTTGTCGATGACCACCGCCTCGCCGTGCAGCGCAACGGTGGGGCAGACGTGCAGCGGAATGCCGTGCAAGGCCTGGCCGATTTCGAAGCGCTGGCGATCCTCCACTTCAAGCACGAGATGCTCCTCGCTTTGCATCAAGGCCAAGGCCTGCGGCAGTTCCTCGAACCTCACCCGCGGGTGGGGGTTTTCGGCAGCCACAGACTTGTGGCCGAGATCGACAGTAATGCGGTCATGACCCGGCTTGCTGATGACGCGGGTGAGCAGCACGGCGGCCGGGAGGAAGGGCAGATCCGGGTGACGGTCACCATAGCCAAAGTCCCACAGCACCGTGGTTCCAGGGCTGAGCGTGCGGTCCGCATGCTGCGCGTGAATGGCAAAGGTGGGCGAGCCGCCGGCCACGAATTCATTCACGACAAGGCCTTCGCCCTCCAGCTCCTTGCGGAACGCAAGGATGGGCTCAAAACAAGCCTCGCAACGCTGGCGGCGCGTCTCCAGGGAGGCATCGTGGATGTGGCCGTCGTACGCGTGAAGACCGGCAAAGCGCAGCCTCGGGGTGTCCCTGATCGAGCGGGCGATGAATTTGGCCTGCTCACCGGGGACGATGCCGGTGCGGCCCATGCCGGGGTCCAGCTCCAGATAAACGCCGATGTTCACCCCATGCTGCTGGGCGGCGGCGGCGATGAGCCGAACGGTGTCTTCATCATCAGCAATCGTCGAAAAGCTGATCTGGGGGTAGCGGGCGGCCAGCAAGGCCAGCCGATGCGCGTTCGGCCCCACGCAGGGCATGGCCAGCATGATGTCGGAGCCGCCCGCAGCGGCGGTCATTTCCACCTCGGCAATGGTGGAGCACTTGAACTTGGTGATGCCCAGCTCAACCTGGCGCTGAATGAGCTGGCCAAGCTTGTGCGTTTTGACGTGCGGACGCAGGCGCTGCGGGCCGCCGGCAATCTCAATCATCTTGCGCAGGTTGTGCTCGATGCGGTCGCGAAAGAGCAGCAGCGCGGGCGAAGCGATTTCGGCCTCGTTCTCGATGTGATACCAGGCGTGGGAGAGGTCTTGAGTCATGCAGTTCAGCCTTCGATTTCAAAGATGCCCTCGATCTCGACGGCGATGTTGCCGGGCAATGAACCCATGCCCACGGCGCTGCGCGCGCCGACGCCACGATCCTCGCCCAGACCTCGACGAACAATTCGCTGCATCCATTGATCACCTTGGGATGGTCTGGGAAATCCGCCGTGGAGTTCACCATGCCAAGCAGCTTGATCACGCGCTTCACCCGGTCCAGGCTGCCGAGTTCGCGCTTCAGGGTGGCCAGCATCGCCAAACCCACCTGGCGCGCCGCAGCCTTGCCTTCTTCGAGGCCCAGGTCTTCACCCACCCGGCCTGTGATATACGTCGCATCGCTGGTGTATGGCCCGTGGCCGGAGACATAGGCGGCGTTGCCCAGGATGACGACCGGCTTGTAAACGCCACCCTTGGGGGGCGCGGGAGGCAGCTCGATGCCGAGTGCTTTGAGGTGCTCTTCAATGATCATGACGGTGGCGGCAAAAGGGTCAAGGCATGGCTTCGGGTTCCGGACGCATCAACTGGCTGCCGTTGAATCTCTCCTTCGGCATGAACAGCCAGCCGGGATGATCGCTGATCAACTGCCAGCGCTGCAGCACGAATTCCTGAAGGAACAGATCGCTGTTAGGATCATAGACCTTGCGGCCCGAGAAGTAACCCCAGAGCTTGTACTCGGAATTGTGATCGTAGCCGAAGGCGGGGCTGCCGTCCCCGGGCTCCTCCTTCACGCGGTCAGGAGCCAGGGCCAGCTTCTCGTTCAGCACGACCAGCTTCGAACTCTGCCATGGCTGCTGCGGTTTGCGCACGTAGCCCCAGAAGTGGGTGCGGTCGATGTAGAACCGGCGGCCAATGAAGTAGTCGCCCGGGGTTTCAGCGGCAATGGCGGCGTTGCGCTGGTTGATCTGCTCCTGGATCATCGGGTTCTCACAGGCCGTGAGTCCCAGCAGGGCGAAGAGGATCAGAGGCAGGAGAAGGCGGGAAAGCATAATAGTAGCGCTACTTTGGGGGGGGCATCCTCGTGCGCAATCGAAAAGCAGGCGTCTGAGAGGGCCGACAACCGCGCCGCACGCATTTGCACTTCGCCAGGACAAGGCCTACATCCGGGCATGTCACGCGCCCTTGTCCTTCTCTCCGGTGGAATGGATTCCGTCACCGCCCTGTACTGGGCTCACAAGCACCGCCAGGTGGTGGGGGCGGTGAGCTTTGATTATGGAGCAAAGCACAGTCACAAGGAGATTGGTTTTGCCACCTGGCACTGTGGTCATCTCGGGATCTGGCACGAGGTGGTGGCGCTGCCTTTCATCAATGAGCTGTTCGCCTCCGACCTGCTGAAAAGCGGCGGCGACATTCCCGACGGCCACTACGAGGAGGAAACCATGAAGCGCACCGTGGTGCCCTTCCGCAATGGCATCATGCTGGCCATCGCCTGCGGGCTGGCCGAGAGCCGCGGGGCGGAGTCACTGGTGATCGCCGCCCACTGCGGCGACCACGCCATCTACCCGGACTGCCGCGAACCCTTCATGGAGGCCATGGCCGCCGCGATCCGCGAAGGCACGTACGCCCGCATTGATCTCCTGCGCCCCTTCATCGACACGGACAAGACCGGCATCGCCAGGCTGGGCGCAAAGCTTGGGGTGGATTTCGGCAGGACCTGGTCCTGCTACAAGGGAGGCGAGCACCACTGCGGCACCTGCGGCACCTGCGTGGAGCGGCGCGAGGCCTTCGTCAACGCCGGGCTGGTTGATCCCACGGTGTACGACAACGAGGGGCCGCTGCCAGCCAGACCAGTGCCGAAAACGCCAATCTTTTGACTGGCTCAGAAAAGCGCTCCTTCGAGCCAATCAGGAGACTGGTGTTCCCCGGGGGAGCCTTGGCCAAAAAAGAAAGCACCCGGCCTTTCGACCGGATGCTTCAAGTTGGGAGGCAATGCTGCCGCGGACTAGGCGAAGAGTTCGGTGACGGGCTTGCCCTTGTCGCCAACCGTGAACGGCCGGTTCGAGGGGGACATGACCACTTCCTTCGGCAGGCCCATGGCGAAACCGATGGTGGAAAGGAAGTCCTGCGGGGTCACCTGCTTGTCGGCCACTTCCACGCCATCCTTGTCGGAGGCGCCGTAGACGAAGCCGCCCTTGATGCCGCCGCCGGCGAAGACCGTGGAGTACACCTTGGGATAATGGTCGCGCCCGCTGTTCTCGTTGATGCGCGGGGTGCGGCCAAACTCGGAGCCGAGCACCACCAGGGTGTCCTTCAAAAGGCCCTTGCTTTCAAGGTCTTCCAGAAGCGTGGCGAAGGTGGAGTCCATAGGGGCGCCGGTCTTCTTCATCGCCTCATCCACGTAGTTGTGCATGTCCCAGCCGCCGGTCTGCACTTCGACGAAGCGCACGCCGTTTTCGACGAGACGACGGGCCAGCAGGCAGCCCTGACCGAAGCTGCTCATGCCGTATTTGGCGCGGGTTTCGGACGACTCCTGCTTCAGGTCGAAGGCCTTGAGGTCTTCGCTCTTCATCAGCTTGAGGGTTTCGTCATAGAACTCCGTGTAGGCCCTCACCTCGTGGCTCTGGAACTTCTTGCGGAAACCGGCGTCGAACTCGTTCATGAGGTCGATGCGCTTCTTGAAGAGGCTGTCAGACGTGGTGGGCTTGATGTTCTGCAAACCAGCTTCTGGATTGGTGATCGGAATCGGGCTCAAGGCGGGCGGGAAGAAACCGGCGCCTGGATGGTTGTAGCCAGCGTTCACCGTCACGGAGTCCGGCAGAGTCTTGCCGACACGGCCCATGAAGTGCGAAGCCCAGGCGCCCATGGAAGGATGGACGATCGTGCCGCGCTGCTCATAGCCGGTGTGCATGAGGTAGTTGCCCTGCTCATGAACGCCGGTCTTGGAGCTCATGGAGCGAACGATGGCGATCTTGTTGGCCTGCTTGGCCATCTTCTCCATGTACCCGCCCAGTTGCATGCCATCGGCGTTGGTCTTGATCGGGTCCGCGAAGCCCTTGGTATCGCCGGTCTTCGGATCGAAGGTGTCGATATGGCTCATGCCGCCCTGCATGTACAGGTAGATGACATGCTTGGCCTTGCCGCCGCCGGCTTTTTCGGATGCCGCCGCCTGGGCGAGCTGGGCGCTGACGGGCAGAAGAGTCACGCCGAGCGCGGTCTTGGCTGCGGTAAGCACGAACTCACGGCGGGTGGCGCCGTCGAAACAATTGAGATCACTTTTCAACATAGTGAGAGGTAAGTTAGGGATTAGTTTGCTGACGGCTTGGATTACTGGACGAACATGAATTCCCGGGTGTTGATGAGCGCCCAGATGAGGTTGGAGAAACCATCGGTGCCGCCCTCGGCAAGGCCGCGCTTGGCGATGTCCTTTTCCGCGAGGGTGGGTTTGCGGCTCAGCACGCTGAGGAACACGGCCTCCACCTTCTCGGCGGGGCTGGGAACCTTGGCCATGGTGCGGAAGATCAGGGAATCCTTGTTGGTAAGCATTTCCTGCGCCTTGCCGTTCATCATCATGAGAACCTGGGGCACGGAGCCGACCTTGGAGCCGCCATCAATCACGAGGCGCTGGGACTGGCCGAACTCCGAGAGGAAGTGGCCGCCAGGAGCCGGCTGCTCGATCTGCGCCGCACGACGCAGGATCATGCCGCCATAGGAGAGGGATTTGGGTCCGTCCATCATCGTGTCGTCACTGGTCTTTTCGGCGGCCTTCGCAGCCTTCTTGGTCTTCGAATCCATCATCGACTCGTCCCCGGCGGCCTCAAGCCCGCCACCCATGAGGGCGCGCTCCTTGGCGGCCATGCCGCGATAGGCGGCGTACTTCATGACCACCGTCTTCGCATCCAGCTTGGGGTTGGTCAGGTCAAGGTCGATCGAACGGCTGTACAGGTCTTCCAGCGGCTTCGCGTACTTGTCAGGCTCGCCCAGCACCAGGGTCATGTAGGAATCCCATGCCTGTTCAGCGGTCATGCGGCGGAGCAGCGGGCCCTGGAAGTAATAAGGTTCGCCCATGGGCACCACCTGCGTGGTGGCTTCACGCTGATAGGTCTGGGTGTTGTAAACGATCTCCATGAACTTCTTCAGGTCGAACTTCACACGCTTCATCTCGGTGGCAAGGTGCTTGAGCAGCGCAGGATTCGAGGATTTTTCCGGATCGTCGATGCTCGTCACCGGCTCGGCGATGCCCACGCCGAAGGCGCGCTTCCACATGCGGTTGGCGATGCTCATCGCGAACCGGGGGTTTTCGGGATGAGTCATCCACTTGGCGAACTTCTCGCGCACCTGGCTCTCTTCCTTCTCGGAAACCTTGCCCTTTTTCTTCAGGCTGGCCGCGTCCGCGTAGGCGGGGCTCTTCATGTCGTCCTTGGACCAGGTGATGAACTTGGGTGCCACGGGATCACCGGGCTTGGCATCCTTGTACTTGTAGTCATGAGGCAGAACCATCTTGTTGTGGCCCAGCTCGGTCACCGAATAGCGGTTGGCGCCAATGTAGTTCTGGAAGCCGTTGCGCTCCTTCTTGATGTCGCCACCGGATTCAGTGACGATCTTTTCGATGTCGGGCATCAGCTTCTTGCGATAGTCCATGGCATTGCCGGACATCGTGGTGCTGGTGGAGCCGAAGAAAGCGGCCATCTCATAGAACTGGTGCTGCGTCCAGTCGGCGAACGGATGGTCATGGCACTGCGCGCAGGCAACGTCGGTGCCCAGGAACACGGAGAGGGTGTTGGCCAGATTGTCCAGAGGCATCCCGGCGTCGCGCAGGAGGTAGCCGGCGGCGCCGCCGTTGTCCTTGTCCCACATCTTGCCTTCGGCGGTCATCATGGCATACACCATCTTGTCCCACGGCGCGTTGGCTTCGACCTGCTTCTGCAGCCAGTTGATGTAGGGCACGCCGCGCAGGTTGTCCTGCTCCAGGCGGTCCTTCACGCGCAGCATTTCGGCGAAGTAGTTGTACAGGTTGCTTGAGTAGCCCTTGTCGTTGAGCAGCGTTTCGATCAGCTTGGCGCGCTTGGTGGGGCTGGCGTCCGTGAGGAAGGCCTTGGCTTCGTCATAGTTGGGGATCCGGCCCACCACGTCGAGGTACAGGCGGCGCACGAACTGCTCATCGCTCAGCAGCGGGTTGGGCCGCGGTGCCTCGCGCTTGTCCGTCGCCAGGGTGGCGGCGGCATTGTTCTTGCGGATGGTTTCGCCGGCCTTCAGGAGGCCCTTCACCACGAGGGTGTCAATGGCGGCGGCAGCCTGGCCCACCGATGCATTCACCGGAATGTAGGTCGGCTTTTCCGAAGGAGCCGCAGTCTTGGCAAACGCCTGGTCTTCCGCCGAGAGAACGGACAACGGCAGGGTGAGCATGCCCTTCGTTGGCGAATTCAGGGTGATCTGGTCACCTTCGATTCCGATGAACGTGGCTTCAAGCTGCCGACCTTTGGTGTCGGTCCACATGCGGGGCGCGGCTTCTTCCGCCTTGATCGACGCAAGGCCGAGCGTGAGGCAGCCGAATCCGAGGATCAAGGCTTTTGATGGCTTCATAGACTGATGGGATGGGATTGGGATGAGATGGATCTCCAGTGGCGCAAACGTGCAGTCTGCCGGAAACCTTAGAAACTTGGCGAGATTTTTTTGAAAAACAACGTCCGCCGCAGCACTTCGCAGGCCAGACCTGGACAAAAGAGCCCGTTTCCAGCCGAGCAGGAGGATCATCAGGTCATCCAAAGAGGCGCTGCCCGGAAAAGATGAAGACACTACCACCCATTGGCTCTGCCCAAGTTTCCGCCTGGCGCAACACCTCCCAACTCGGCCTGTGGCTCGGATGTTCGCTGCGGGATGCCTGGGTGACCCCGGATGCACGGGCGGCCACGCTGGAACTGGAGGGCGGGCCGACGGTGGCAATCAAGCTGACCGAGGCATTCTGGAACCAGTGCCCGGAATTCAAGCACCCGTGCCTCGAAGAATGGTGGCGCGATCAGGGCCTCGCGCTCCCCTGGCCCAATGGGGACCCCTGGAAACTCCTGATGGAACGCATCAGCGGAACCCGGTTTCGAGTGCGCCGCAGACTCCAAGGCTGGGTCCACCCTCCGCAATCACAGCATCGGAAGTCCACCCTGGGCGGCAACTCTCACGACGTGGGCTCTTCCTTGAGCCGCAGGTGGCGGACAGAGAGGGATTGCAGCACTCTTGATTTCAAAAACCCGTCGGATCAAGGAAAATCAAGGGTTCCAGCGCACCCTTCCAAACACCTATAAGGCCCTGATGTAGCAGGGTGATGTACCACCCAAAGAGGCACCGTAGCCCCGGCGATGCA
>CAINXC010000620.1 GCA_903854655.1 uncultured Verrucomicrobiota bacterium
ATTAGTCCGCTCCTTTTTTGGCGCTCCAAGTGTAGTCTATGCAACGGACTGATCAGTATATCGCCAATTTCGTCCAGCCCATCCACGAAGAACCAAACTCGCTCGTCTTCGTGAACAGCATGCAGGAACTCAGCCTTGTGTTCATTGCCTTGATAAGCCTCCAACAAGAGTGGTGATGTTTCTTCCCGGCGATATTGGCTGTGCAGCACATCAAGTAGGCCTTGCCATGTCCACTTCTCTGGACTGTCTTGTGACATGAAGGGAACGAGATCGCGAAGGATAAGTGGTACCGGAAGCAGCCCATCAAACTCAGGAGCACCTGGAATCGGCCGCTCCATGGCAAGGTGCGCGAGCAGTGACTGAATGAGTGTGCTTTTGCCCATGCCAGGATCAGCAAGGAGGACGGTGCGACGGTACTCAGGCTGGGCCAGCCGAGTGATGAGGTCGAACGTGGGATGCTGCGGCTGGCGTCTGAGTGAGTCGTTGTCGATGTCTTCAGGGCGGAGATAGGTTTTAGAACAGGCCGGATGGACGAAGATGTCCCAGATGTTTGGCGCGGCGCGGTCGGCCCCCTCGTAATGAAGATCGAGCGCGAGTTCTTGATACGACTGAAAGGCAGCGGCGACGGCACGAAGGTAAGTGGCCCGGCGGTGCTCTGGCTTGGGATTGGCAATCTGATCCCAGAGTTGGTCAATGCCCCAGACGTCGAAGTAGCGGATGCCTGGATTCTCCTGCCGGAGTTTCATCACAAAATCAGCAACCTTGTTCGTTAAGGCACTTGCGGGATGGTTGTGAACGAAGACCCATTCTCGCAAGGCATCGCCAAGATTGGCCTTTACCTTCTCAAGGTCCCCCCGAATCTTGGTGATGACATCGGCTTCGTTCCAATCGTTCATTCGTATCGGCGCATAGCAAGCGTAGACTCTGCCGATGTCGTAAACAACAATGTCCTTTCCACCATCCCCATGCTTGAGCACGACTTCTTGAGCCGTGGGATGCAAATGTCTCAGGTAGTCCAGTACTTCTCCTTGAAACGCAGTCTCGTGGACCCGACGTAATGACAGATCGAAGTCAGAGCGTGGCAGAGGGAAGGGTTTCATCTCATCGTATCAAAGTCGAATATTTTCACCGCGCAAGCCTCACGTCATTCTCTTTGCCCAAGCTAGACATGGTTCATGGGATATACGGGCACGATTTGGGCGGAATTAGACTTGTTTGCGGCTTGTATGAAGTTTGTCTGCGGTTTGTTTTCGCTCTCGAGCGTCTCGCGGCGTGCTTGGCCTGGCCAGCCTGCGAAAGCGGTAGTTGTGCCTGTGCATCGCTGCGCAACCGCAGTCCAAACGGGGAGCGGCGCGGATGCGGTGGTGTTGGTAAGCCAAAGAACAAACATCCCTCCTTAACTGCGAAGAAGAAGCCAGGCAAACACCGGTTGGCGAATTGAAACTGTTGGAGTCCTCATAAGCGGCATCTGAATAAATGCCCTATTCACGCCTTCCGCCTCACGACCTCCCACAGCCCCTGCACGTGCTCCCAGCGGCGGATGGCGACATCGAGGAGGAACAACAGCAGCAGGGCCACAACCAGGGGCGGCCAGAGTTCGGTGAACTGGGTGGCGGTGGCGGCTTTGAGTTGAGGGACCTGGGAGTCGGCGAGCATCTGGCCGCCGGTGATGGCGGTGGCGGCTTTGAGCAGGGGCTCATTCACGGTGCCAAGGCTGGCCTCGCTGCTGGGGTTGTGGACGAGGCCGGCGCTGACGGTGTCGGCTCCTGACTGCGCGCGGGCGAGGTACACGCCGGGCTGATCGGGGCGGAAGCGGCCCTCGTAGAGGCCGGGGCCGCTTTGGCTGAGAGGGATCTTCGCCACGGGCTTCAAGGGGGCGCCGAGGGCATCGGCGGCGACGAAGAAGACCTCTGCCGTGACGCTGGCGGCGTTGACTCGGGTGCCGGCGTCTTCGAGCAGATCAACGGAAAGCAGGGCTTCATCGCCCTGCATGGTGGCGCGCAGGTCCATGCGCTGGCCTTGGGGCGGGCGGGCGGTTTCGCGCAGCACCTGGCTCCAGAAGCGCCCGTAGCCCGGCCAGCGGCTGATCCAGAGGCCGGCCCAGCGGCTCTTCGCGTCGCTGGTGAAGGCGGTCACCTTGCCGAGGCCGTAGCGCCAGTGCGCGAGCAGCGGATCGCCCGCATCGGTGACCAGCGGTACCTGGGCCGAGGTTTTGCGCAGGGTTTTGACATAGCCGAGCAGGGCGGGGGATTTGAACGGGGTGAGGCCGGCAAGCATGATGCTGGGCTCCACATCCCTGGCCTCGAAGGGCTCCTCGCGAATCATGCGCCCGGTGTGCAGCAGGGTGTCCTGGGTGAAGATGCGGGTGATGCTCTGGGCGTCGGTGGTGGTGTAGGACTGGCCGCCCCCGGCAGAGGCCATGGCCTGGAGCAGGCCGATGAAGGCACCTTCGCCAATGGCGACGGTGGACATGGTGATGCCCTCGGCCCGGCATTGCGAGGCCATGGCCTCGTAGCCGGTGCCGGAAGTCTCGCCGTCGGTCAGAATGATCATGTGCTTGATGCGGGCCTTCACGCGTTGCAGCGATTCACGGGCGATCTTGATCGCGGGCTCCATGTTGGTGCCGCCGCCGGCGGAAAGGGAGGCGATCTGCCTGGCGATGGAGGCAATGGAAGTGACCCGGGTCATGGGCGCGATGACGTGGGCCTCGCTGTCAAAGGCGATGACGCCGATGCTGTCGTTGCGGCCTAACACTTCAGCGGCGGCAACGGCGGCGCTCTTCGCGGTCTCCAGCTTTTCGCCCGCCATGGAGCCCGAGCGGTCGAGCACAAGTTCGAGCGCCGAGGACTGCTTTTCCTCGTCGTCCGGACTCTTCAGTTTCACCGGCAAAATCTCTTCAATTGGGGTGCGGTAGTAGCCGCCCACGCCGAAGGAATTGGGGCCGCCGATCATGACGAGGCCGCCGCCGAGCTTGTCCACGTAGTCATGCATGGCGCTCATGGCGTTTTCGCCCACCTGGCGTGCCGGGATGTCGCTGAGGATGATGCCGTCGAAGCCTGCCAGCTCCTCCAGGCTCTGGGGGATGCTGCCGGGCTGACGCAGGTCGAGCTGGATGCCTTCCTTTTCCATGGCCTGCACGAGGTATTGCGCCTCGGCGGGCTCGCCTTCGGCATAAAGCAGGCGCAGGCGGCCGCGCACATCGACGATGGTGAGGGCGCTGTTGTTGCCCGGCAGGGTGTCGCCCACGAAGCCCTCCAGCACCGCGCGGTACTTGTAGATGTTGCGCACGGCGGGCGAGCGCGTGAAGACCTCCTCGCGGCTTTCGCCCGGCTTGAGCGAGAGCGGGCGTCTTTCCACCTCCACGCCGTTCTCGAACAGCTTCAGCACCCCGCTGCCCTCCATCGTGCTTTCGAGGGCGGCGGTGAGGCGCAGGGTGGCGCCCTCGTGCAAACGCGAGCGACTTGGCGTCAGCTCGCGCACTCGCACGTCCGGCTTGCGCGGCCCTGCTACGGCGATGGCGTGCAGCTCGATGCCCGTCACGGCGGCCTCGCGCGCCGCCTGCATGAGGTTGCCGCGTGTTTCGTGGCCGTCACTGATGAGCACAATGTGGCGGCTGGTGCCTGCCGGAAACAACGCACGCGCAAACTCCACCCCGCGCTGCAAGTTGGTCTGCCCGCCGTGAACGCGCTGCCACTCAAGACGATCAGGGGTGGCCTCCAGCGCTGACTTGTCGGGCAGCAGCGCGGCTTCATCACCCAGCGCCACGAAAAAGCATTCCACCTCCGACGGCAGCCTCGCCCGCAGGTCTTTTGCCCGGGCGAAGACCTTGGCCAGCCCCTCCTCGCCCATGCTTTGCGAGTGGTCCAGCACCATGACCATGGCCTTCCGGCTGCTCTGCTCGACCCGTGCGGGCCCCGCCAGCGCCAGCAGCGCCAGCAGCACGCCCACCGCCCGGACCACCAGCAGCAGGCGCTTGCGCAGGCCCTCCATGGGGTGCGCGGAGGTGCTCTCGATCCACAGCAGCAGGGCCAGCAGCGGAATCGCGAGCAGAAGTATTTTGGGTGATTCCCAGTCCATGGATCCTCATTGAATAGGCGAACCAGCGCAGGGGTGCGAGATGAATCCGCAACCGCCCCGGCATCGCCGATGTTGAGCAAGCTTCCCGCCGCCGCACCGTATGAGTGAACCCGATGAACACCCGTCTCCTTGCCCTTCTCTTGTTGTGCGGCCCCGCGATGGCCGCCGAGCCTGCCGCTCCAAAAGCTCCTGCCGCCCCGGTTTCGCCCCCGAAAGTGGCGCCGATTCCTGCGGACACCCAGTGGCATGACGTCACCCAGTGGGGTGTGGAAGGGCGCGGCTGGGAGAAGGAGGAGCGCAAGCGCTGGTTCGACCGCCTGCCTGCGAAAGCCGAGGGAAAGGTGACACCCGCGGTGTGGGGATTGAGCCACGACAGCGCCGGCATGATGGTGCGTTTCAAGACCGATGCGACCTCGATCTTCGCCCGCTACAAGCTTTCGAAAGCCAGCCTGGCGGTCACCGCCATGCCTGCGACCGGTGTCAGCGGCCTCGATTTGTACGCCCGCGACGAAAAAGGCCACTGGCGCTGGGTCATGGTGACCAAGCCGGACAAGCAGAACGTAGAAACGCTGATCCAGGGCGGGTTGACACCAGGGGCGCGCGAATACTGCGCCTACCTGCCGCTGTACAACGGCGTGGAATCGCTGGAGATCGGCGTGCCCAAGGGAGCGAATTTTGAGGGCCTGGCCCCGCGCAGCGAGAAGCCGGTCATCTTCTACGGCACCTCCATCACTCATGGCGCGGATGCCTCCCGCCCTGGCATGGTTCACACCGCGATCCTGGGCCGCCGCCTGGAAATGCCGGTGATGAACCTGGGCTTCTCCGGCAACGGCAGGATGGATGCCGCCGTGGGCGAACTTCTCTGCGAGCAGGATGCGTCCGCTTATGTCATCGACTGCCTGCCCAACATGGGGCCCGCGGACGTGACGGCGAAGTGCGAGCCGCTGGTGAAGCAACTGCGTGCCGCCAAACCTGAAACGCCCATTGTGCTGGTCGAGGACCGTCGCAACACCAACTCCTGGATCACGCCCGCCAGGGACAAGTTCCACACCGACAACCATGCCGCCCTGAAGGCCGCCTACGAGAGGCTGAAAGCTGCCGGCGTGGCGAAGCTGTTCTACATCGGCGGCGATCACCTGTACGGCGATGACGCCGACGGCGCGACCGATGGCTCGCACGCCAGCGACCTGGGCTTTATGCGCCAGGCGGACATCTTCGAGCCCGTCCTGCGCGAGGCTCTCGGCAGGTAGTATTGACAAAGGTTCAGGGGTGTTAGAGTCCGGGGCTTCGGCAGGACCGTAGTGCTAAGTGCGGAAGTGCGAAGTGCCCAGTCCTGATCTGTGCCGGTTTTCCCATCTCTGACTGAGCACTCAGCACTAGGCACTAAGCACTTCAAACCTCGCCGGAGCCCCACGCTACGTAGTCCCCTCTCACACCAGTTACCACCGCCCCCATGCCTCTCATCGAACTGAAGAACGTCATCAAGTCCTACGCGGAACCGGAGCAGCAGAACGCCGTGCCGGTGCTGCGCGGCATCAGCCTGAGCATCGAGCCTGGGGAATCCCTGGCCATCACCGGGCCTTCGGGCTGCGGCAAGAGCACCCTGCTCAACGTTATGGGCACCCTGGATGAGCCGGATGAGGGCGAGGTGATCTTTGAGGGCGAATCGCTGAGCGGGGCCTCCGCCAAGCGGTTGAGCGCGTTGCGCAGCCAGAAGATCGGCTTCATTTTCCAGCTACACCACCTGCTGCCGCAATGCACCGTGCTGGAGAACGTGCTGGTGCCCACCCTGGCGGTGAAGGGAGGCCCCAACCGCGAGGCTCGGGCGAAGGAACTGCTCGAAATCGTCGGCCTCAGCCACCGCGCCACCTGGCGGCCTGCCCAGCTTTCCGGCGGTGAACGCCAGCGCGTGGCCGTGGTCCGCGCCCTGATCAATGAGCCGCGCCTGATCCTTGCCGATGAACCGACCGGCTCTCTCGACGAGGCCAACGCCGCCGCCCTCACCGATCTCCTGATTGATTTGCAAAAAAAGACCGGCGTGACCCTGGTGCTGGTGACCCATCAGCGCGCGCAGGCGGAACACATGGGCCGCGTGCTGCAGATTCATGAGGGGAGGATCGCCTGATGTCCGTGTGGTCCTTCATCCTCAGCAGCGCCCGCCACTACGCGCGGGCCCATCTCGGCCTGCTGCTGGGGGCTTTCCTGGCCTCCGCCATCCTCAGTGGCTCCCTGCTGGTGGGCGATTCGGTGAAGGCCAGCCTGCGCCATGTGGCGGAGCTGCGGCTGGGCAAGATCCGCACCGGGGTGCTGGGCGGGGACCGCTGGTTCAGCCAGAGGCTGGCGCGCAAGCTGCAGCGGGCCCCCTTGATCATCGCCAATGGCTCCGTCAGCGCCGCCACCGGGACCGCGCGCGCCAATGCCACGCAGGTTCTGGGCTGCGATGACCGGTTCTGGGCCTTGAGCACCAGCGGCAAGACCATCATCGTTGGCAAGGGCGACGTCGCGGTGAACGAATCCCTTGCCCGCAGGCTGAAGGTCGAGCCGGGCGACACGATCATCGTCCGCCTTGAGAAGCCCAGTGCCATCTCCCGCGACTCCCCTCTGTCCGGCAGCGCAAACCAGGACATCGCCCTGCGCCGCAAGATCATCGCCATCGTGCCTGCCGAGGATTTTGGGGCGTTTCAACTCGCCGCTTCGCAGGTGGCACCCGACACGGTTTTCATCGATCTGGCGGACCTGCAGTCACAGCTTGGCATGGATGGCAAGGTGAATGCCATGGTGGGCGAAAAAGCCGATGCCAAGGTCCAGGGGGATCGGGCGGACCGGCTGAAAAACCTGGCGGATTTCGGCCTGAACCTGGACCGAGTGAAGAGCGACAAAGCCGAATGGCGATTGAGCACGGATCGCGTGTTCATTGATGACAGCCTCGGAAGCAAACTGCTCGCCGGGTTGCCCGGCAGCTACGGCGTGCTCACCTACCTCGTCAACGGCTTCAGCTCCGCCCATGGCAAGACGCCTTACTCCATGGTCACCGCCGTGGATCGCATTGCCGCCCCACCTTCCCCCTATCCGCAATCCGCAATCCGCAATCCGAAATCGGGCGAGTCCGAAATAGTGATCTCCCAATGGCTTGCCGATGACCACCAGCTCAAGATCGGCGACAAGCTCGATGTGCGCTACTTCGTCGTCGGCATTGGCCGCGAGATGAAGGAGCAGACCCAGAGCTTCACAGTCGGCGGCATCCTGCCGATGAGCGAACCCAATTTGAAGCCCGAGTGGACGCCGCATTTCCCCGGTGTCACGGATGTGACGAACTGCCGCGACTGGGACCCTGGCATCCCGATGGACAAGAAGGCGGTGCGCGACAAGGACGAGAAGTACTGGAGCGATTACAAGACGACGCCCAAAGGTTTCATCAACCTTGCCGAAGGGCAGAAGCTGTGGGCCAACCGCTTCGGCAAGCTCACCGGCATCCGCTTTGCTGATACGGGGCAGAAGAGCTACGAGCTGGGCAAGCAGATCGTCCACCAGTTGCACCTCAGCGATGTCGGCCTCGTGACGCGTGACTTTCATGCGGAGGCACGCGGCGGGGCGCAGGGCAGCGTGGATTTCGGCGGCCTGTTCGTGGGCCTGAGCCTCTTCCTCATCGCGGCGGCGCTGGTGTTTGCAGCCCTGTTGTTCGTGTTCATGATCGAGCGCCGGGCCTCGCAGGTGGGCCTGCTCATGGCGCTGGGCTGGACGCAGAGGCAGGTGCGCCGCGCCTTGCTTGGCGAGGCCGGGGTGATAGCACTGCTCGGCAGCGTGCTTGGCTTGCTCGGCGGCGTGGCCTACACGAAGGCGGCGCTGGCCGGGCTGAACGGCGTGTGGGGCGGTGCCACTGTGGGGCTGAAGCTGCTCTTCGCTGCGCAGCCCGCCACCGTTGCCATCTCGCTTTTCTCCTCATTTGCCGTTTCCATGCTCACCCTGTGGTGGGCCAGCCGGAAGCTGTTCCGCACCGCTCCTGGAGCGCTGCTTGCGGGCCAGGGCATGGCCTCGTCCTCGGGGCCCAGGAAGCCCCGGTTCTGGCGCGACTGGCGCATCATTGCCGCCGTGTCGCTGATCGGCGCCATCGCTCTGGGCTTCGCCGGAACCAAGGCCACGGACCCGGAAGAGCTGGGCGGCATGTTCTTTGGCGCTGGCACCATGCTCATGTTTGCCGCGCTTGCCCTCGCCTCGGGCTGGATGAAGGCGCAGGCCCAGGGGCAGCGTCTGGCGCGTCACCTGTGGCAGATTGGCGTGCGCAATGTCGTACGCCGTCCTGGCCGCAGCCTCGCGGTGCTCGGCATGATGGCGGGCGGCATCTTCTTGGTCGCTGCGGTGAATGCTTTCCGTCTCTCCGCCGATACTGATCCCACCCTGCGCGCCTCCGGCACCGGCGGCTTCACGCTCATGGGCGAGTCTTCCCTGCCTGTGTACGAGGATTTGAACACCAAGGCCGGTCGCGAAGCCTTCGGCCTGGATGAGGACGACATGAAGGGAGTGGCCGTGGTGCCCTTCCGCGTGCGCCCTGGCGATGACGCGAGCTGCCTGAACCTCAACAAGGCGCAGAACCCGCAGCTCGTGGCCGTGAACCCGGCCTTGCTGGAAAGCCGCGAGGCCTTCGGCTTTGACTCGCCTGCCAAGGCTTCCTGGTCGCTGCTCGACCAGCCGCTCAGCGACGGTGCGGTGCCGGCGATTGCCGACATGAACACCGCCATGTGGGGCCTGGGCATTGGCGTGGGCGACGCCCTCACCTACAAGGATTCGGCCGGGGCGGAGTTCAAGGTGCGGCTGGTCGCCCTGCTGGCGGGTTCCGTGCTGCAAGGCAAGGTCATCATCGGCGAAAAGAACTTCCTCGCCAAGCTGCCCGATGCCGCCGGCTACCGCTTCTTCCTGGTCGATGCGCGGCCCTACCGGGCGAAGGCCGTCAGCGAGGATCTCACCAAGCAGCTTGAGCAGCGCGGTCTGGCGCTGGAGCCCACCCAGGACCGTTTCAATGCCTTCAGCGCCGTGCAGAACACCTACATCGGCATCTTCACCATCCTCGGCGGCCTCGGCGTGCTGCTGGGCACCTTCGGCATCGGCGTGCTGGTGGCCCGCCATGTGATGGAACGCCGGGGCGAGCTTGGCCTCATGCAGGCCGTCGGCTTTACCCCCGCCGCCCTGCGCAACATGATCATCGGCGAGCACGGCGCCCTGCTGCTCGCCGGTGTGGTGCTGGGCGTCATCAGCGCCGCCCTCGCCGTCTGGCCCAGCCTGCAAAAATCCAGCCACGACCTGCCGCTCCCATTCATGGGCGGCCTGCTCGTCTGCTCCGCCTCCGCTGCCCTGGCCTTGCGCGGGAGATTGCTTGATGCGGTGCGGAAGGAGTAGAACGAGTGGCTGCTCGCTTGGCCGCAGATGCCCGGGAACGCCAATCTCCCGATTGGCTCAGACGAGCGCTTTGCCGGAGCCAATCAGGCTGCGTAGCCGCTAAGCGAAATTGGCGTTCCCAGGGACGACACGAAAAAACGCGCGGACCTCACCGTCCTGAATCCGCCCGACATTCGCGTATGAAGCAGGACGCATCTGCAAAACCTCCTCCAAATGATCCCTGCAGGCTCTGCCTCTCGGCCCCTCTGCGGCAAAATGAGCCTCTGGGTGACTCCGCCTTGCCGCAGAGGGGCAACGAGGCAGAGCTTTTGCAAGTGGTTCGCGAGTTTGCACATTGAATTCAAAGAATGTTGAAGGTATTGTCGTGCGATGACCAGCAGCACCCAGGATGCCTTGGCCGCAAAAGAGCGCGAAGCCGCCCTTTTTGAGAAGCTGCGTCTCCAAGGCATGAAGGTGAAGCCGAAGAATGCGTGGATGAAGTCCTTTGGCCGCGCGCGCAACGATCCCCACGTCGAGCAGGCCATGAAGCTGGGAGCCGAGTGGAGGCAGGAGGAGAACCGGAAGTCACTGGAATAGCAGATCCGGCGAATGCTGATTCCCGACACCAGCCACTACTCTGATATTGAACTCGGCACGGAGGCAACATCAAATAACATCATTTTTTCCCGGCACGAAGCGCGATTTTCCTTGCCGTCTTAGACTGCTTGATATTATCATGCGAGGGCGTTTTAACAAAAATTGCGGCCTATAATGGCGGAAATAGACAAACCTGTCCGTACATTGCCTGTTTAACTGTTAGGTGATTCCCCGCGTCCAGCGTGAATGAAAGGTAGTTTTTTGCAATTTCCCCGTTTCGGCGAATTCAAACGTGTGCTTGATGAAGCAGTTCAGACAGCGCGCGCCGATGCTGCCAAGTCCCGGAAACCAACTTCCCCGGCATATGCCTTGCATAAGGTCGCCACGACAGATGCTGAACGTCGCGCCGCATACGCCGCGTTTACCCCTGGAGATCGCGACGCGCTCAGTGCTGATTGGAATGCTTCCTGCGCTTCATACGAGAGTGCCAAGCTCGCCGAGCACCGTGCTGATCAAACTCGCTGGAAAGCTCAAGCCGATGCCGCGACTGCTGCCGCAATGGTTGCCGAGAGCGCTCGTATCGCCTCTATGCCACCTGGTGCTCGCCGCCGTGCCGAGTTTATGCGTACGTTAGTGAGGTCGGGGAGAATCATTGGCCACAGCCTCTGCGTGTGCCTTATTCTGCCCAAACTAATCTGTGTCGCTTTAATACTATTGCTCTATATGATTGTGGGTATTCCGGTTCTGGTTGTTCTTAACTGGCGGGAAAGTGTGGCCATCGTGAAGGCGCTTCCGGATGCCGTGCGCGCTTTGGGACATGAACCTTTGAAACAGTCTAATGTAACAGGAAATGCCTGAGCAAGGCTATGAAAAAGGGAGTTGGAGACATTTGTTACGATTGCGGATGCGTGTTGACGGAGAGCAACCGCACGGGAGATCACATTCCTCCAAAGTGCATGTTTCCAGTCTCTTTGCGTCACGATCTTATCAAAGTTCCTTGTTGTTATGAGTGCAATCAGTCTCACAAGAAGGAAGACGAGTTTCTGCTTTACCTTGCAGGCGACAGCGCTGCTTCGATCAGTTCTGGAGCAATCGCATCCAAGGTCGGAGACTCTCTGCACCACGGGAGTCTGCGAAGTAGCTTCCCAGGAATTCTCCAAAACAGCCCCATGACAGAAGGAAATCCATACATGCGCATTCCGATTGATCGGGAGAAGACCTTCGGGAAGATGGTCAAAGGGCTTCTTTATGAACTTTGCGGCAGAAGGAATCTCCAGCAGCTTGTATTCCACACAAACCAAACAGATGCCAAACAGCGTCAGTTTGTTATCAGTCAAGCAAAACACTTGGCGCATGCGGTTACGAAGGGGCGCGACGTTTTTAGAGCTGATTGGATTATTTGTCCCGAAAAGCCTGATGTAGGTATGTGGTGGCTTGAGTTCTTTGGAAGTCACATATTCTTTATTTCGCATCACCATATCAGCGAACCATTCACTTGTCGCAGGTGCGTGCCCAGAGGTATCACAAGTGCAGCACACGATCCTGCTCCGAACAGCTAGGGGTTTGGTGACCGTCTTGGCCTGAGTCAGGTGGATTTTCATTGCACGATTGCCGAATTTGCCTGCCTCATTGCCATGGCGCGACCGTCTTGACCCGAGAAGGCCACAAGCTGCCACCACGGGGCCCCCAAGAGAAAGCGGTCGCGAGGGCTTGTCAGTCACCCTGAAGTCGCGACTTTCAGGAGTTGGGGGATTGTGGGGATCGGTTCCATCGCTTGTATTGTGCGCGGCAGCGTTCTGGAGTGCGTGCGATTCATCGCCGCTTTGGTGTGGCTATTTGGCCGTGTCGAAATCCCAGGTGTCCTCAGAATCTCTGATCATGCTCGTGGCAGACCGCTTCGAGGAAGACACAGCTCAATTCGTGGACAAAGCGGCGATAAATCGCGCGCACTCCAGAACGCTGCCGCGTGCAGCCAAGTCTTGGTCATCATGGTAGAAGCCGGGTGATTTCCGGTGCGCTGTTCCCGAAGCTGCTTGTCTGTGGGCGAAGGCGCTTCGCTCGGTCAAATCCGCCGCACGGGTTTTGCAAAGGTTTACGGCAGCCCAAACCACGGCCATTCCAAAAACCAAGGTTTGCCACCGCGCTTGCGGCAGGGCACAATCGGGGACCTTCTCTTATGGAACCTGTCATCCAAACCCTGCCTTCACGCCTGGTCGTCGGTATCGGCGGCACGTTTATTTCGGCCCTGTCGCCGGAGAGCAACAACCTCGTGGTGATCCCGAAGCTCTGGCATGAGTTTATCAATCGTGTGGAGGAGATTCCTTTGCGCAAAAATCAGACGGCCGTGGGCTGTGTCTGGTGTCTGGACTCCGACGAGAAGGGGCCGCGCGAATGCTACTATCTGGCGGGTGCTGAGGTGACGGGCTCGGGTGAGGTTCCCGAAGGCATGGAGGCGCGCGAAATTCCGGCTGGCAGGTACGCGGTGTTTGTCCACCGGGGCAGCCTCGACACACTGGGCGAAACGATGAGCTCCATTCACCGCACCTGGCTGCCCGGCTCCGGCCATCGACGGCGCGAGGCTCCGGAGGTGGAGCTGTATGGCGAGAAGTTCCAGCCGGACTCGGAAACTTCGGAACTGGAGATCTGCGTGCCCATTGTGTAGCCTGAATTTTCCGCTGATCGCCACCCCGAGTCACCCCCCTGCTTGTTTTGGCCTGCCGCCATCTTTTGACAGGAGGCACGGGCTGGGCACGATTCCTTTGAATCCACATGAAGCTCCATCTCACCCTTTGCTTTCTCGCCTCCACGGCGCTCGCCCAGCTCGGCCCCAACGGGGCCACGGCCTCCTTCAAGGGCAGCCTGCCGCCCAAGCCCACGGCGGACCTGGCGTCTGAGCAGCAGGACGCGCTGGCAAAGGAACTCGCGGCCGTGACCGAGGCCTTCCAGTCCGTAAAGAAGCATCCGCGCGCGGCGGATGCGGAGATCTTCCTGAAGGCGGTGCGCTATGCATTGGAGTTCCACGAGTGGTATGACAAGAAGCCGGAGGACGGGGCGAAGAAGGCCGCCGCGCTGCTGACGGAGGCGAAGAAGCGCATCGACTCGCTGAAGAAAAACGAAACGCCCTGGCTGAACGGCACGGGCCAGAAGCTGCTGGGTTTCTACTCGAAGATCGACGACTCGCCCCAGCCCTATGGCGTGGAGATCCCCGAAGGACTGGCCTATGGCAAGGGCAGGAAGCCGGTGCCGATGTGGGTGTGGCTGCACGGGCGCGGCGACACCGCCACGGACCTCTCGTTTGTCTATGGCCGCCTGATGGCGAAGAAGCCCGGCCAGTTCACGCCGGCGGGCACGATTGTGATCCATCCCTTTGGCCGCTACTGCAACGGCTGGAAGAGCGCGGGCGAAACGGATGTGCTGGAGGCGCGCGACGATGCCATGGCGCGCTTCAATGTGGATCCCAATCGCATCGCCCTCGCCGGGTTCAGCATGGGGGGCGCGGGCGCCTGGAGCGTGGGTGCACACTTCGCCGGCGACTGGGCCTGCGTTCACACCGGCGCCGGATTCGTGGATGTGAAGCGCTACACCAAGCTCACGCCGGAAACCTATCCCAACTGGTTCGAGCAGAAGCTCTGGGGTGTGTACGATGTGCCGGACTACGCGGCCAATTTCCACAACGTGCCGCTCATCAGCTACAGCGGCGAGATCGACGGCCAGCGCGATTCCGCCGAGTACATGACCGAAGTGCTGAAGGCCGAGGGCATCACCCGCCCCCATCTCATCGGCCCGGGCATGCC
>CAINXC010000621.1 GCA_903854655.1 uncultured Verrucomicrobiota bacterium
AGGTTTACAAGACCAAGGGCATCTATACCAAGGACCCCTTCGCCAGCCTGGACCAGGAAGGCGTCGGTGAGCTGATCCGCATCGCCGTGGAGCGTGGCCGCAAGGCGCGCAAAGACCTCAAGCTCGGCATCTGCGGCGAACACGGCGGCGATCCGGATTCCATCGCCTTCTGCCACGCCGCCGGCCTCGACTACGTCTCCTGTTCACCCTACCGCGTACCGGTGGCGAGGTTGGCCGCTGCCCAAGCGGCGCTTGCCGAGAGGGCGTGAAACTCTGCGGCATGGGGCCCGCCCCCGCTAGCGCTTCGGCAGGGCGCAGCTTTCGTAAGCTCGCGATGCTCGCTAACGAAAGCTAGGCGGGCGGCGCTGGCGGAAAAGGGTTGAGGCCTGTCTTAGCCGGGTTCCAGATAACTCTGGAAAACGCCGGCATGGACGTCCGCAGGATCGGCCGAATTGGGCCATAGGTCCTCGGCGCGGAAACGTACGTCGTAGGTGGGCTCATCCGTGGCCTTCACCCTATGGGCGTGGGCGTCCGGAAAGGGATAGGCCGGGGTTTCAGCCACCACGACGCCGGTCTTGCCGCGGATATAGGCGGGCATGCGCACATGCCCCGGCACATAGTCGTCCTTCACCCGCACCCTGTCGCCGGGTGCGAAACGCGTCCGGTCCGGCGCATTGCCGCGGCCCGGCCCGAGCGGCTCCGCCAGGGGGAACGTCCCGCCACTCAAGCGCTCCAGCTCTTCCCGCGTCACCACGCCTTTCTCGACACATAAGGTCGCGAGACCTGTGAGCGAACGCTCGTAGTAGCCGGCGGCGAGATAATGGCGCGGCTCCATGCGTTCGATGGCATGGCGATACTCATCCATATTGAACAGGCCGTGCCGCACCGCCAGCGCATAGAGCGCATTGGCGCGCTTTTCCCAGTCGGCGTGGAACACGGGCGCCTCGGGCGCATACCGCACCCGCCCGAAACCCTGTTTGCCGCCGAGATCGTGAATGCCGTCCATCGCTGTCCACTAGAACCTAGAGCCGCGCCACGCCGATCATGCCGTCCTTGGTCACCAGGGCGGCCAACTTATCCTCCGGCCATCCTCGTGTTTCCGGCGGCTGCACCGGCAGCACCATGTAGCGGGTGTCGGCGGTGGTGTCCCACACCCGGATGGAAACCTCGGGGCCTAAATCCAGGCCCATCTCCCGCAGAACCGTGCGCGACTGGCGCACCGCGCGGGCGCGATATTCGAAATCTTTGTACCAGTCCGGCGGCAGGCCGATGATGGTGAAGGCCGTGCAGGAACATTGCGTGCAGACGATCACATTGTGCAGGTCGGTTTTATTCTCCAGCACCACCAGGTGGCGATGGTGCGGCGGCATGGACAGGCCAAGCTCGGCGACGGCCTCGCGCCCGTTGGCCATCAGGCGTTGTTTGAAGGCGGGATCGCTCCAGGCTTTGGCAACCACACGCGCGCCGTTTTCCGGCACCCACTGCTCTTCGGCCAGATTGATGAATTCCGTGACGGAGGACCCTGTCTTCACCCCGTGTTTCTCCATCGCCGTCTCAAGGGCGGCGACGCGGCGTTCAACAGGCGCATGTTCCGGAACGTTTGCCATAGGAAAAGAATTGCACTTTTCCCTTGGCCTGCCAATCGCCGACGGAGCGATCCGTCGGTTTAACCGCTGTCGATGATCCTCGCAAAACCCTCTATAACCGGAGGAACCCAAACAGAGGAGCTTCTCCATGAGTGCCATTAAATCCGACGTTCCTGTGCGGCGCCTCGGGCGCAGCGGTCTCATGGTCTCGCGCCTGGCGCTGGGCAC
>CAINXC010000622.1 GCA_903854655.1 uncultured Verrucomicrobiota bacterium
GCCACCCAGGTCAGCCCCACTGACGAGGTCGAGGTCGATGGCAAGCCCGTTCAGCCCGCCGATGGCGAGGTGGTGGCGTTTCACAAGCACAAGGGCTACATCTGTTCGCGTGGCGACACGCATGATCGCGCCACGATCTACGCCATCTTGCCGCCGCAGTACCAGACGCTCCACTACGTGGGCCGGCTGGACAAGGAAAGCGAAGGCCTGCTGCTGCTGACCAATCGCGGCGAGCTTTCCCAGCGCCTCACCCACCCCAGCGAGGGCGTGGAGAAGGAATACGAGGTCACCATCGACAGTGATTTCGAGCCCGAGCACAAGCTCAAGCTGCTGCGCGGCATGATCACCGAGGAAGGCTTCGCCAAGGCGGAGCGTGTCTGGGTGGACAGCGCACGCCGCATCAACGTGGTGCTCAAGCAGGGTCTCAAGCGCCAGATCCGTCTCATGTTCTACCAGCTCGGCTACGAGGTGGAGCGCCTGGTGCGCCGGCGCATCGGCGGCCTGTACCTGAAGGGCATGCCCAAGGGCGCCTGGAAGGAGCTCACCGATGCCGAGGTGCAGCGCTACTTCATCAAGCACAAGGAGCGCGAACCCGCCCCGCGTGCAGTGAAGGCCAAAAAAGCCGGGGAGGATGGCGATGACCATATCGCTTCCGAACCAGCGTCCGCAGCCCCTTTCAAGCTGCGTCCAGGACCGAAGACCACCATCCGCAAGCCCAGGTCTGCCGCCCACGCCGGCGATTCTGAAGTCGAATCCAAGCCGCGTTTTGGCAAAAAGCCAGGACGTGCTCCAGGCGGCCTTTCCCGGTCCCCGTCACGCAAGCCGGCGCGAGCTGACGGCGATGATGAGGCTCCGTCTCAGCCGAAGTACGACAGCGACATGCCAGGGCGGGCCCGCCCTTCGCCGCACAAACCGAAGCGCTTTACCAAGGCGAGGGAGCTGCGCGATGACCGGCCCAGCGATATTGAGCCGCGCAAGCCACGCCGCTCCAGCGGTGGCGCCACGCGCCCCTTCAGCAAGCCGGAACGCATCGTTGACGAAGAAGCCCAGCCACGTCGCCGCACTGGCGGCCTGACCGAGCGCCAGGCCGAGCGCAAGCGTTTTGGCGAACGGACCAAATCCGGCGGCAAGCCTGCTTTTGCCAAGAAGACCCCCTTCAAGGCGGGCAACAAGCCCTCCCGCAAAGGCAAAAAGTAGCACGGCCCTACGCGGCTGCCTTTGGGAGCGGTGGTCCGATAGAGCAGCAATAGTTGGAGCGTTCACGCGATCACCCTTGAATGTGGCCGTGGACTTTCTGGTGCCAGGCATCGTCAGGAGCCGCGCGAGGGTGATCGCGTGAACGCTTTACTCCAACTATTGCAAGCCTGCGGCGTGCCTGAGTTACTCCTGCGGCTGCTCGGCCGCCACGCGCAGCGGAAACGGGGCCTTCTTGAACGTCACGGGCGCGCTGCCCGCAAGCTCCCCGTCCACCTCGAACGCGATCTCCCGATCACAGGTGACGGTGAA
>CAINXC010000623.1 GCA_903854655.1 uncultured Verrucomicrobiota bacterium
ATGCCTGCCGCAATGCAGGCCACGGTGCCGGCGTCCCGGTCCAGAGGGCTGGGCTGGTTCAGCACCTGGCCGATCACGGTCTTGCGGGAAACGGGCAGAAGAATGGGGAGCCCAAAGCGGTGCAGCCGTTCCAGATCGCGATAGATGGTGAGGTTGTCATCGCGCTGCTTGGCAAAATCGATGCCCGGATCGAGGAGGATCTGTCCAGGACGCAGTCCTGCTGAAACCGCCAGGGCGATCTTTTCTTCAAAAAAGGCGTCGAGCGCCGCCATGATGTCCGGGTAGCCGATGTGGGTGTGCGCGACTTTCGGCTGGCCGATGCTGTGCATGATCAGCAGCGCAGCTCCCTGCCGGGCGCACAGCCGGGCGTTGCCATCGTCGGGCAAAGCGCTGATGTCATTGATGAGGTCGCCTCCATGAGGAAGCACGGCTGCGACGACCTCGGTGCGCCAGGTGTTGATCGAAAGCAGAGGGGGCCAGAGCTGCTCCTGGTCGAACGGGGGCGCGGAGAACGCCGCCAGGAGATCCGGCCAGGCCTTGAGGAAGGGCAGCAGACGACTTTGCTCCTCCTCGGGAGTGATGGGGCCGCGGTTGGTGCGGGCGCTTTCGGCACCGATGTCGATCACGTCCGCCCCCGCCCTGAGCTGGGCCTCGGCCTGCGCGAGCGCCGCCGTGGGATCGAGCGTGCCGTCGCCACAGAAGGAGTCGTCGTTGATGTTGACGATCCCCATGACCAGCGGCCTGCGCGGGAAGGCGATGAGGCGGCCGCGCGCTTCCAGAATCATGGGCTGGGGAAGGATTCGGGAAGCGGAACCTCCGTGCGTTGCCGTCCCTTGAATCTCACGGTCGAGCGATACCCCACATCGCGCACCAGGGCGAGCGCCTGATCAAAGTAAATGCCTACCTCACCAGGCGCGTGGCTGTCGGATGAAATCACGATGGGAATGCCGGCGGCAAAGGCCATTTCCAGAAAATCGCGGCTCGGATAGATTTCACGCACCTCCTTGCGCAGCCCTGCCGTGCTCACCTCGAAGGCGCCCTTGGTGTCGATCAGCGCCTGAATCGTGGGCTCGTAGTAGCGCCGGAGATCCCCTGCGGGGCGCAGGCCGAATTTCTTTGGCAAATCGGGGTGCGCGTAAAAATCGAAGAGCCGGGTCCTGATCATCTGCTCATAGAGCTTCCAGTACTGCTCCCAGATGTGTTCAACCGCACCGGAGTCGCGCCAGCGCGAGAGATGCCTGGGATTGTCCACATCCCAGCCGGGGGCGATATAGTGCACGGCCCCGATCAGATAGTCGAAGTCCGCCATGCGGGACTGTTTTTCAATCCAAGGCTCCCCGCCCGCGAGAAAATCGCACTCCAGCGCCAGCCGGATCGGGATTTGAGGCACGTCCGCCCGTGCCTCATCCACCATTTCCAGGTAGCGCGGAAAGTCGCCGATGGGCATGCGCCAGTCATCGAAATGCTCCGGCATCGGGTTGTGATCAGACATGCCGATTTCTGCCAGCCCCAGGGACAGGGCCCGGGCGGCATACTCGCGAGGGTGCCCTTCCGCATGGAGACAGAGGGGGGTGTGAAGATGGTAGTCGGAAAGCACGGCGCTAAAGAAGAAATAAACCTTGAACAATCAAGCGCAGTTGAGGTAGTATCGCGCCGATGAAACGTTTATTCGCATCCATTGCCTTTGCCCTCACGGCCATCGCCACTCCCTCCTTCGCTGCTATTGGCGGTCCTTTCAGCAACGGATTTGCCTCGTCCCAGATAGCGAACAATGCCTTTTACCAGGCCAATTTCAGCTTCAGCAACGGCTCCGGTTTCTGCTACTTCTCGCCCACGGCGAATGCCGTCAGCTATGATCAGAACTCCATTCCCGCCACGGATCCCCGCGGCACGCTGCAAAACCGGATGGTGATCTACTACAAGGGCGTCACCTACATCGGCAGTGCTCTGGGCACCAGCGATGAAAACGCACGCACCGTGGAGTGCAATCTGAACGGCAATTCTGAGGCCAGCGCAACGACGAGCACCTCCACCACCGCCAACAGCTTCTTTGGCAGCACCTCCAGCGGCAGCAGCAACGTTGCAGCCCTGACGTCCACCATTCTTGCCAGCAGCCGCTCCTTCACGGTGAACGGAAGTTTCAACGGCAACATCGTCCAAACCGCTCCCCAGTTGCGCTTCAAAGGCACGGGTCAGCTTGCATTCCTGTCCCCCAGCTCTGCGGGTTCGGTGGCAGGTCTTGCCTTCACTGGTTTCTCGGGGCTGATCAACGCCATCGTCACTGCCGTGGGCAACGCTCAGGTCGGCCAGAACTTCGATCCTGCCGTGTTCACGGATGCCCAGCTTGCCATTCAAAGCGCTCTCACCGCCCTGCCTCCCCTGCTGACCGGTGCCAGCATTGATGCGACCTACCAAGGTGCGGATCTTCAGACGATGAATGTCACAGGTTTCCTCAGGTATCAGTAAAGCTGCCTGTTGATTGAACGTGTTTCAACACGAAGAAACCAAGGTTAATCAAGGGCGTTTGCCATCAAGGCCAAACGCCCTTTTTTTGATTCATGCGAACCTGTAGCGAAGCAGCCCACGCCCGTCGGCCCTCCATGTCCGGCCTCACCCTCATGGAACTGCTCCTGGTGGTGTGCATTCTGGCGGCGATCGCATCCATGCTGATTCCGTTGTTCGGATTTTTCAGGCGCAAAACGCAGGATGCCGTGTGCATGGCGAATTTGCGCACCCTGCACGCGGCCCTGAGTTCCTACATGGGAGAAAATGCCCAGGTGTGGCCGCAGTATCCCAATGCGGGCAACGATCAGGATGAAAACGCCCTGGCGAAATGGTGGTACGAAACCCTCAAGCCCTACGGCCCCACGCGGAAAACCTGGCTCTGTCCTTCCCATTCGGTGGACTCGGCCACCGAGAACGACCCCCAAAACTACGATTTTTCGTACCTTCCCACCAATTTCAGCGTCGAACCCAACATTGCTTACAAGTGGGCGCAACCCTGGGTGATCGAGACTGGCGGCTATCACGACAACAACATGGCGAACCAAGTCATGCCCGATGGCTCTGTCAGGAAGGGCACGGCCCCCGGCGGCCAATGAAATGTGCTGGGAGCTGAGCTACACCGCCGCCAGTTCCTCCGCCCCCTCATCTACGTCCGCCGTGTCGTCGGCAAAGACGCTGAACCGCGACTCCCAGCGCTTGGGCAGGACGCAAAGCATTTGCACCCCGTTCTCGTTGTACTTTTCACGCAGAACTTTGCCCTCGGTGTGGGCGATGCTCACCAAATCCAGGCGGTTCATGGGGATGGACACCTTCAACCGCACCACGCGGTCCAGCAGCATCTCATGCAGGCGGTGCAGCAGCTTGTCCATGCCTGTCCCGGTCTTCACCGAAACGGGCACGGCCTCCGGGAAATGCCGCAGCAGCTCCTGCAGAACGGCCTCGTCTTCAATCAGATCGATCTTGTTGAGCACCAGCACCACCCGTTTGTCGCCCGCTCCCAGTTCCGCCAGCACGCTGTTGGTGGTTTTGTGGAACTCCATCACGCGCGGATGGCTGGCGTCGAGCACATGGATCAGGAAATCAGCGTTCACGGCTTCCTCGAGCGTGGCACGAAAGCTTTGCACCAGGTCATGCGGCAGGCGGCGGACAAAGCCGACCGTGTCCGTGAGCAGGATGTTTTGCCCGTCGGGCAGTTCCATGCGGCGCGTCGTCGTGTCGAGCGTGACGAAGAGCTGGTCCTTGGCCACTACTTCCGCCCCGGTCATGCGATTGAGCAGGGATGACTTGCCGGCATTGGTGTAGCCGACGATGGCGACGTGAGGCAAGGGCACGCGGCTGCGCTCCTTGCGCTGGGTGTCCCGGTTGCGCTTCACGTCTTCGAGCTCGGCCTTCACCCGGTCAATGCGCTTGTTGGCCAGCCGCCGGTCCGTTTCGAGCTGTGTTTCGCCTTCACCTCGCGCCGCGCCTGCGCCACCAGATCCCGCCCCGCCGGCACCACCGCCCTGGCGGTCAAGATGCGCCCACATGCGCGTCAGGCGCGGCAAGGAATAGGCAAGACGCGCCAATTCCACCTGAAGGCGGGCCTCGCTGGTGCGGGCGCGCATGGCAAAGATGTCCAGAATCACCTCATAGCGGTCGATCACGCACAGGGTGGACTCCTTTTCCCAGGCGCGCTGCTGCGCGGGGGACATCTCGTTGTCGAAGATGATGCAGTCGCACTCCAGCGCCTTTGCCTGGGCCATCAGCTCCGCAGCCTTGCCTTTGCCGACGATGTAGCGGGGGTTGAACTCACGCGCCACCACGCATTCCTTGGCGATGACGTTGATGCCCAGGGTCTCCACCAGCTCCTGCAGTTCGTCGAGCAGGTCTGCCGCCTCGGCGGTTTCGCGGCGGTCAAAGCAAACGCCCACCAGCAGCGCGCGCTCGACCATCTTGGGCTTGTCTCGGACATCAAACATGGGGTCACTGTAGAGAGCCTGGGAGCATGAGCAAGGACTGCGGGCAGCGCGTCGTTGCGCTCCGCCGCATCTCGTGCAAAGGAAACCGCCCATGAACCGCCTCGCGCTCCTTGTCCCCGTCCTCTTCCTCCTTGCCGCCTGTGGTTCAGGTGATCCGGGTTTCGTGCGCCTCGGCGACTACGAAGGTGATGCGGGCGAGGCCCTGGTCCGCCACCTGATCAAGAACCTGCCGGACCTCGCCCCTGGCGTGCCCAAGGAATACTGTGTGATGAAGGCGCGCGACATGCGCAGCACGGACCCCACCTTCGTGGCCAGGTTCCAGGATTTGAAGCTCACCTTCATCAGCGGCGACTCGATGACCACCCACGAGGGCACGAGCCTGCCGGTCGATCCCAAGAGCGGCCTTTCACCCTACGTGCTGCAGCTCGCGCACATGCACAAACCAGCGGCGGACACCTGGGAGATCGAGGCCGGCTGGGCCTACAAGCACACCTTTGAACGCCGCCGTTATCGTCTGAAACAAACCGGCAGCTCATGGCAGGTGGAAGATCTGGGCCGGTTCGAAGGCAACTACGACCCGACGGCGAAGCCCTGATCACTCGCCCACCACCGACACCACCACGCTGCGACGGTGAGGGGCGCGGCGGTGCTCGAACAGAAAGATCCCCTGCCAGGTGCCCAGCGCCAGGCGGCCATTGATCACCGGAATCACCTCGGAAGTGCGGGTGAGCACCATGCGCAGATGGCTCGGCATGTCGTCCGGCCCCTCGTCAGTATGGACGAAGTACGGCGTGTCCTCCGGCACCAGATGCTCAAAAAAGCGGTGCAGGTCCGTGCGTGCGGAGGGGTCCGCATTTTCGAAGATCACGAGGCTGCAGCTCGTGTGCTGCACAAACACCGTCGCCTGGCCCGTGCGGATGTCGCTGGCGGTCACGATCCGTTCGCACGCCGTCGTGATTTCATAGGTGCCCTTGCCTTTGGTGACGATGGTAAAACTGTCTGCGTGCGCGGCCATGCACCACCGATCAAATGAAAAGGCACCGAGTTCAACGAGGAACTCCGGTGCCTTCGCAATGAGATGATTTCCGGCCTATTTCGGCTGTGCCTTCTGTGCCGCCTCCTGTATTTGCTGGAATGCCGTCGCCGAAACAACCGACCCGGAGAAGATCATAACCACAAAACAAATCGTCCAGATCAGCATGACCTTCGACAGGTTAAGCTGCTTCGCGTTGATCCATCCCCAAATAAACGGGTAAAGACCACAAAGAATGCCGAGGATGCCATGCAAGACACCCTTTGTCTTGAACAATGGAATCAAGACCAGGATGAAACAAACAAGCCAGCCGATGCTGGCGAGAGAATAGAGAATTGAAATCATTGGCTGTTGGATTGAGGTTGGAGTCGGAACGAGGAACCATTGCCAGGACCGGCGGCAATATTCTGAGAGGAAACCAGAAAATCCCCTCAAAGGTCAAGACTGAAACCACATCTTCGAGCGCACACCTGCTTGATTCCCTGCCATGCCTCGTCAATGCTGGCCGTCCATGAGTACGGGCACACCTCAAAACATCGGCGTCATCGGTCTGGGCATCATCGGCAGCCGCGTGGCGGAGAACCTGGGCAAGGCGGGCTTCCAGGTCTTCGTCTGGAGCCGCTCCGCCAGGGCCGTGCCCAATTTCCTTGCCAGCCCGCGCGAGGTGGCCCAGGCCGCCACCGTTGTTCAGCTTTTTGTCCGTGATGACGCGGCGCTGCTCGAAGCGATGAACGATCTGCAACCGGCGCTGACCCCGGGGCACATCATCATGAACCACGCGACGGTGAGCCCTGCGGCGGTGAGGCAGGCGGCCGCCATCGCCGAGGCAAAGGGCGCCGGCTTTCTGGACGCGCCCTTCACCGGCAGCAAGAATGCAGCGGCTGCGGGCAAGCTCGTGTACTATGTGGGCGGCGAAGCATCGCTCCTGGAGCATGTGCGGCCCGTGCTGGAGGCCAGCGCCACCAGGATCATGCACCTGGGTGCCATCGGCGACGCCATGGTGCTCAAAATCGCCACCAACATGATCAGCGCCATCACCGCCAAAGGCATCGCCGAGGCGCTCGCCATCGTGCGCAGCGA
>CAINXC010000624.1 GCA_903854655.1 uncultured Verrucomicrobiota bacterium
CGGGCATTTGGTTTTCACTTCAACAATCGGCAATCCTTGTTCGTCAATCGTCAATCGTCAATCCGGTCTGGAAACGCCGCGACGTTCCGAGTCTTTGTTCGTTTGGGCGGTCTTGACGCTCTTCACGAAGATGCTGATGAGTTCGTCATTTTCCTGGATAACCGGAGCGAGGCGATCAGGAGGGCACAGCGGTTTGCGCACGATGATTTTGAGCCAGACCAGTGTCTCGCGAAGCTCCTTCAGGCATACCTTCATTTTGTGAATGAAATCATTGCGAGACTCTGCGCTTTGAGCCTCTCCGTAATTTGGGGCGGGCGATGTTCCCGAGCGAACCAGTTGCCCGGCGATGTGATTTCCCGCCTTCGTGTCCGGCAGGGACTCCACAACGGCGATGATGCGGACCGCAAAATCCACCAGGCGATCTTCAAGGCCATTAGCTTTGTCTTTCACGGGTCTGCGGTTCAGTTCCTGCCCTTCAACAATCAGCAATCCTTGTTCGTCAATCGTCAGTCAATCTGATCAAACCTTCACCACGATCTTGCCCACATGCCGGGCGGATTCCATGAGCCGGAAGGCGTCTGCGGCATGTTCCATGGCGAAAGTGCTGTCGATGACGGGGCGCAGCTCGTGCTGGGACATGGCCTTGAGCAGGCTGGCGAACATGGCTTTGGAGCCGACGTAAATGCCGTCCAGGCGGATGGATTTGCGCAGAATCTGCACCGTCTGGATGTCGCCGCTGACGCCAGTGAGCACGCCGATCAGGGCGACATGGCCGCCGAAGCGCACGGCTTTGAGGGAGCGGTTCAGTGTCTCGGGGCCGCCGATCTCGATTACCTTGTCCACCCCGGCGCCATCGGTCTGCGCCAGCGCCCAGGCATCCCAGGCGGGGGCGGTCTTGTAGTTGCAAACAGCATCGGCACCCATGGCAAGCAGGCGCTCGCACTTGTCATCGCTGCTGCTGATCGCCAGCACGCGGGCTCCGGCAAGCCTGGCGAGCTGGAGGGCGAAGATGGACACGCCGCCGGTGCCGAGCACGAGCACGCTGTCACCCGCCTTCAACTGGCCGCGCACGACCAGGGCATTCCAGGCCGTGACGGCGGCGCAGGGCAGGGTGGAGGCCTCCTCGTAGCTGAGATAATCGGGGATGTGCAGCAGGCAGCCGGCGGGCAGCACGGCGAACTCACGCAGGAGCCCGTCCACATTGGCTCCCAAAGCCCTGGCTTGGTGGACCTGGGTCATTTCCCCATCAAGCCACTGCGGCATGAAGGGAATCACCACGCGGTCGCCCACCTTCCACTCGGTGACGCCGGGCCCCACGCCCGCCACCTCGCCGGCACCATCGGAGCAGGGCACGCGCGGGATGGGCCCGCTGACGCCGCGAATGCCCATTACGTTCATGTAATCCCGGTAGTTGAGGGACACTGCATGAATGCGGACAAGGACTTCGCCCTGCCCAGGCTTGGGCTGAGGGATCTGCACCATTTGCAGTGAGTCGAGGCCGGAGGTGCCAGTGATTTGAATGGCTTTCATAGCGGAAATTCAGGGGGACGGTTTCAGGGGCGGCTTGCCGGGGCAAGCCAGCGGACGGCGTTCTCGATCACTTTCAACGGCTCCGCCTGCTGGTAAACGGGGAATGTTTCATGGCCGGGGCGGAAGTAAAAAACGCGGCCCTTGCCCACCGTCCACACGCAGCCGCTGCGGAAGTGCTCCCCTTTGTCCCAGTTTTCCTCGAAGACGACCTCGTCCGGGGCCGGCACATGGAAAGGTTCGTCGTACATTTCGGTGTGCTCCACATCCCATTTTGCAGGCAGGCCCTGCGCAATGGGATGCTGCGGGAGCACTGTGGTGACGTGGGAGGGCGCACCATCGGCACGATAGGAAGGAAACACACATTGCGGAAGGGTGAGCTTCCAGACGTGGTCTTCTCCGCGCTCCAGGAAAGGGGTGATGCGGGCTGCGCGGCCCACCACCTTGGAGTAGGGCCTGTCGTTGAGGTATTGCCACTTCGCAGCCGCACGTTCAGATTCGGGGAGTTGTTTGACCGCATCAGCCTTCGCTCGCTCCTGCATGAGGCGCACAAAAGCTTTGTCCCAATGCGCCGAATGCAGCACCACCAGCGCGAGCCTGCCGTCAGTGACCCGCTTTACCACCGCCTCCGCACGCGCGTCATCCTGCGCAGCCACCCGCTTGTGGCACCAGACGACAAGCACATCCGTCGCGTCGAGCGCAGCATCCGAAAGACCCTGCTCAGGATCGTCGAGTCGCGCGGTCTTGACGGACAGCCCGGGCAGCATGGCCAGATGAGCCGCGATGGTTTCGCCGAGAAATTTGTCGCCGTAGGCTTTGTGCTGTTCTGGCTGCTGCTCGTCCCAAACGAGGACGCGGCTGTCTGCGGCGTGCAGCGGAAGCGAGAAAAGCGCGAGGAGGCCGAGGATGCATTTTTTCATGGGATGAATCGGTCGTGGCGTTGGTGATGGTGAAACGATGTCGTTGGCGGCCATCTCGGCAGGGTGTCCCCCAATAAAAACGCAGGCTCCCTTTCGGGAGCCTGCATCAGGAGCGATCGGTCGCGGGTGCGCTATTTGGCCGGCGCAGCAGGCGGGTTGGAAGGCGGTGCGGCCGCAGGCGAAGGCGCGGGCTTGGGTTCTTCCTTCGGGGCGGCAGGCGCTGGCACAGAGACGGGAGGGGTGGTGGCCGCCGCCGGTGGTTTGGCAGGGGCGGCGGGAGCTTCGCCTGTCGCCGGGTTCGCATTGGCGGGAGGCGTGGGCTTGATTTCCATCTTGGGTGCTGAAGGCAGCGGCGGTGTCGGCGCAGGGGCGGAAACCGGCGGCGTGGTGACGGTCACCGGTTTCTGGGGTGCGGGGAAGACCGGGGGTTTTGGTGGAACCACGGAGGCGGCGCCCTTCACGGTGCTCGAGCCATCCTTGTTCATCTCGCCTGCGGTGGCCTTGGCCTTGAGCAGTTCGTCCTTCTTTTTGATCAGGCTGCCCAGCGAATAGCTGCTCATTTCATACACCCATCCCTCGGACTTCTTGTCGGTCGCCAGGTGATCCTCGAGGGCCTTCTTTTGGGTGGCAAATTCCTCGTCCTTCTTCTTTTTGTCCTCAGGCTTCTCGTCTTTGACGGGGGCACGCTCCTTCACCAGATCGGCGGTGACCGCCACCGTCAGGTAGTACTTTTCGGCTCCGGCGTCGCCCTTCTTGAGGGCCTTGATGGTGTAGTTGAATCCATCGAAGGTGGTGATTTTGGCCTGCCAGGCGTCCTTCATGAAATCGGCTCCTGCCTTGTCCTTCGGCAGCACGTCGTTGAAGGTGGGGCTGGAGAGCAGGCTGGTGAGGCCGGCCTTGATGTTGTCCTGTGAATCGTCGGCCTTGGCGTTCTCCAGGGTGAACTCGGTTTCGGTTTCCGTTTTGCGCGAAGCCTTCCACGAGTCGGCGGGATTGGGGGCCGTGACATCAATGGATTTGATCTTCTGCACGTTGAAGAAGGACTTGTCGATCCAGTCTTCGGGGCGGGCCTGCAGCTCGTCGAACTGACTGGGCACATCCCAGACGGTGTCGCCGTCATCAGTCACGCGAACCAGACGCCCATTGCCGCCGCCGCCGAAGGGGGACTGGGGCTGCCCAACCTTGGAAACCTGGTCATTGATGCCGAGCACGAGGGTCTTCACCGGTTTGTCGGCCTCACCGAGGAGTTTCACGAGAAAACCGGTCTTGCCGGCATCGCCGCTTTCCAGCAGTTTCACGTCACCCCATGCGCCTTTGCCGATGGGCAGCTTGCGGCCCACCTTTTGATCGGCAAGGTCGCCCAGAGTCTTCCGGATCTTGTCCAGGGAGGCAGGATAACCACTGCGCTCGGCGACGGTCCATTGGTTGTCGGTGACGCCGATGGTCGTAACCTTGTCGCCGTCCTTGAGAACGATTTTCTGGACGGTGTTGACGTCGAGCTTGTCGAGCAGCTTTTCACGCGTGGATGCCACGGCGAGCTGCTTGGTCTTGTTGTTTTTCGACACCACCGCCACGCCAATGAGCGCGGCGAGGATGATCAGCAGGATAAGTGTTTTCTTCATGGTCTGGAGATCAAACGGGTTGCTGGGGTAAGGTCATTTCGCGGCAGTGGCGGCACGGCGGCGCAGGGCGAGCATGAGCCCGGCGATGATAACGAGCAGCGGCATGGCCAGCATGTTGAGCAGGGTGAGCTTTGTCTCCACCCAGTCAATGGTCTTGCGCTGCTGCTTTTTGACTTCGCGGATCTGGCGGTTGATGTCAGTCTGCGATTCCTGCCAGCGGGCGATGTCCGCCTGGGCCTGGGGCGGCAGGATCACGCGCCCGCTCTTCTTGTCGATGCTGCCGCGCAGGTTGGTCAGTTTCTCCTGGGCTTCCAGGAGCTTCTTGTTGAGGTCGGCCATCTTCGGGCGGAACTCGGACTCCACGTCGCTCTTCATCTTGTCCATGGTGGTGAAGGGCCGGGTGGTGGTGGCGCGATTGCGCACCGAAATGAGGTCGCCGCCGCCGCTGAGCAGTTCCACCGCTCCGAGGAAGAACGAAAGGTTGGAGGCGGTTTCAATCATCCCCATCTGGGTGCGCTGAACGTAAAGGTCGTCGTAGAGCATGTCGGCGTCGCCGACGAGGATGACGACCCCCTTGTCGGTTTTCGATTCCTTCAAGAAATCGCCGGAGGCTGCCGAAGGAGCCGGGGGCGGCGGCATGGAAGCCATCGCGGGCAGCGCCGGTTTGGGTGCTGGAGCCTGAGCCGGGGCCTTTACGGGAGCAGCGATGCCGGGAGGCGGCGCTGCAATCGAGGCTGGGGGTGCCGCCTTGACTGGGGCAGGGGCGGTGGCCGGAGGTGCCGCTGGTGCCGCAGCAGGAGCAGGGGCAGGGGCTGGGGCGGAAGGCTGTGCAGGAGCGTTGGCATCGGTTTGCGCACCGCCACCTTCGCCTGGAACTCTGGGCGCTTTTTTGAGCGGCGCCCCATTGGGGAAGGCGGTCTTGAACTTGCCTTGCAGGCGCACCGCCAGGGCGAGGTTGCGGCCTTCGGGGGAGAAGCTGGTGAGCGCCGCCGTACGCGCCTTGTCGGCTTCGGCATTGCTGATCATCTGGGCGTTTTCGGAGGAGCTCAGGAGGGTGGTGACTTCGATGCCTGGAGTCTTGGTGATGGAGAAGCTTCCGGCGCCGATCATGAAAATCGACTGCAGATCCTTGGTCAGGCGGTCCTGATGGTTGAGCGCCTTGTTGGGAAGCATGATGGCGGTGGGGTTCACCCGGTTCTGGATCTGCCTGCGGTAGCTCATGTCAGCCACGACCTTGTCATCATCAAAACCGATGCCCCAGGCCTCGAAGAGTTTCTTCAGGTTGGATTGCGAGTTGATCATCGCATTGGGATTGTTGCGCATCATCGGATTCTGCATCTGCTGGCTGCTGACGGCCTCCGCCAGCCAGGATTTGGGATCGACAAAGGCGATCAGGTTGCCGCCGCGCAGCACGAACTGGTCGATGGCGAACTGCGTGGCTTCCTCGACGCCTGCGGGATGCAGCACCACCAGCACGGAGATGTCGTTGTCGATCTTGTCTGCGGTCACCTCGACCTTGCGCACTTCATAATCCATCTTCAACTGCTCGATGGCGAACCAGGCCGGAGGGCCTTGCTGGCCGCGCATCTGCGCCATGGGATCGTCGTTGCCCATGATGGGCAGGGGGCTCATGACGCCGATGACGGGCTTGGAGGTCTTTGACACCTTGGAAATGGCGCGGGCGAGCTGGTATTCCAGGGCGGTTTCCTCCTGCGGGTTGAGGAAGGGCAGCACTTCCTTCTGCTGCAGGCATTGCACGGCGATGCCGAGGTACAGGTTTTCGCCCTCCGAGTTCACCTGCATGCCGCGAATCTCGTCTTCGCGGGCCTTGTCCTCGTCCTCAGTGTCGGGGTTGGGCGCCAGTTTTTCGATGACGATCCTGCCATCGGAAACCTTCTGGAACTCCACCAGCAGATCTTCGATCGAGCGGGCGTAGTTTTGCAGCGCGGGCGGCATGACGCGGTCTTCGGTGGTGGCGTACAACCGCAGGGTCACGGGCTTGTCGCCCTTGAGGCCGTTGATGATGTTCCGGGTGCCCTGGCTGAGGGTGTAGAGCTTGTCCTGGGTGAGATCCATGCGGAAGTTGCCCACGCCGAGCCCCCCCACGAGGTAGTTCACAACGAGGACGATGGCGATTACCAGCAGTGTGGTAAGGGTGGCGGAGCCTTGTTTGCTGTTCAGATCGAATTTCATAGCGTTGCTATTCTGATCAGTGCTTGATTGGGAAAGAGTTGCGGAATTAGGCGCGCTTGGAGCGCAGGGCTTGATCGGTGATCACGAGCCCGATGACGACCACGCTGGCGAAGTAAACCAGGTCGCGGAAATTGAGGATGCCCTTGGTCATTTCGGAGAAGTGATCCATGAAGCTGAGGTAGGCGATGCCCTTGGCCAGGAATTCCAGCGCGGAAGGCATGATCTTCAGGAACCAGTCCACCACCGGCGGCCAGCCGATGAGGGTGAGCAGCAGGCAGAAGGCGACGCTGACAATGAAGCACACCACCTGGCTGCGGGTGAAGGCGCTCACGGCGGAGGTCACCGCCAGGCAGCCCATGGCATAACAGAAGCTGGCGATGTAGCCGGTGACGATGGGGCCGGAATCCGGGTCACCAAGGTAGAACACCGTCAGCGCGATGGGGAAGGTGAGGAACAGGCCCAGGAACCACACGCTGGCAGCCGCGAAGTACTTGCCGACGATGGCGTGCCAGGGGGCGATGGGCATCGTGAGCAGCAGTTCCAGGGTGCCCAGGCGCTGTTCCTCGGACCACAGGCGCATGCCGACCGCAGGGGCGAGCACGATGTAAATCCAGGGGTGCCAGTAGAAGAACGACTGCGCAAGCGAGGCGTTGTTGCTGTCCAGGAAACGCCCGAACAGGAACGCAAAGCCCATGGTCGCAAGCAGGAAGATGACGACGATAACGTAGGCTACGGGGGAGTTGAAGTACGCGAGAAACTCGCGCTTGAACACCGCCCAGACATTGGCCAGATCTTTTTTGGTGATCATGATGTGAATTAAAAGGTGGGTAAAAAGGGAGAAGTGTCAGGCTTCGGTGCGGGTGATGGCGCGGAAGACCTCGTCGAGCTTGCCTTCCTCCTGGTGGAGCTCTTCCAGAATCCATTGCTTGGAAGCGGCCAGGGAGGCGATTTCGCGGGCGATATCGGTCGGGCGCCGACCTTTGGTGGCAAACACCCGGCCGCTGAAGCTTTGGCCGGCGCTGGAAATGGGTTCGATCCGGTCAACACCGTTGATGGCTTCGATGGCGGAGCGGACTGCCTCGGCGGCAGTGCCCTGGATCCCCACGCGCACGCTGCCGGCGCCGGGGCCCTGCTGCTTGAGCTGGTCCGGCGAGCCGTCGGCCACGACCTTGCCGCGGTCGATGATGATGGCGCGCGAACAGGCGGCCTCCACTTCCTCCAGGATGTGGGTGGAGAAGATGATGGCCTTGTTCTCGCCCATGCGCTTGATCAGACCGCGCACCTCGTGCTTCTGGTTGGGGTCGAGACCGTCGGTGGGTTCGTCGAGGATCAGCACATCCGGGTCATGGATGATGGACTGGGCGAAGCAGGTGCGGTGCTTGTAGCCCTTCGAAAGCGTGTCCACGCTCTGGTTGCGGACGCTTTCCAGGAAACACAGCTCAAGCACCCGGTCCAGCGCCTTGCTCTTGGCCGCTCCGGAGAGGCCGCGCAGCTCGGCGCAAAACCCCAGGAAGCTGGCCACCGTCATGTCTGAATACAGCGGCGCGTTTTCGGGCAGGTAGCCGATGGCGCGCTTGGCGGTTTCAGGGTCATCCAGCATGTTCACCCCCCTGACACTGATCGTGCCTGCGGTGGGCCGGAAGTACCCGGTGACCATGCGCATGGTGGTTGACTTGCCAGCGCCGTTGGGCCCGAGGAAACCGAGCACCTGGCCCTTTTCGACAGAGAAGGTGATGCCATCAACGGCGACCTTCGTTCCGAACTCTTTGCGTAGGTTTTCGACTTTGATCATAGCGTGACGTTTCGAATCTTGCTCAATGACCCTGCATTTGGCCCGGACGCTGCTATCTCCCGAGAGATAGTTTGTCCAGAACCAGGCAGGGGCAGCAAGCGGGGCGTTTCATTGTCCTGGCTATCAGGTGTTGCAACTGGAATCTGATCGGACACCCCTTATCGGTCCATCCTTGCGGTTCAGGACCCTTCTTGGCGAATTTTCCGTGATTCGGTCTCAAGAACTCTGATTTGCGGGCGGGGGCGTGTGTGCGTCGGGCATGGCAGAAATTTTCAAGCTGGCGCGGCCAGGGGCGTATCTGTAGAGTGCCCGGTCGCACTTGCCTTTCCGGCCCCGTACAGCCATGCTTTTCTCTCAAGACATCAACCCCAACGATCCCGGTCGCAGGCGTTTCTTCCTGATCCGCTGGGTGATCGGCGCTTGGCACTGGCTGGTGCCGCCCACCCAGGCCCACCAGGACCGCCAGTCCGGCACCGCCCGGCAGGCCGCCCGCTGGGTCATCGTCACTGTGTGCCTGGCGGGGGTGGGCTCGGCGTTGTTTTATGCGCGGCCCATTCATGGCCAGTACAAGGTGTGGCAGGCGGATGGCCTGGTGCGTCAGGCTCGGACGCAGCGCGATGCGGGGGACGTGATTGGCGCGGTCCTCGGCGCCCAGAAGGCTGTTGCCCTCGCTCCGGAGTTCGAGCCCGCCGTGCGCCTGAATGCGGAACTGCTGACGATGATCAGCCAGAACGAGGCGGTGTATTTTTGGGACAAGCTGGCCACCATCGGCAAGATCTCGCTGGACGATGAGATGGGCAGGGTGCGCGCCCTGCAGCGCATTCATCGCGACAAGGAGGCGGCCCAGCAGCTTGAAGAGCTGCTCAAGAAAAACCCCACCGACACCCGGCTCATGAAGCTGGGCGAAGAGGTCTGGGGCAGGACGCAGAGCGGCGGCGTGCTCATGCAGGTGCTCAAGGATTACGTCCGCAGTCATCCTCAAGACCGCGAGAGCACGCTGCGGCTGCTGAAGCTGCAGCTCCAGGCCCGTGACGCCGACCTTGCCAATATCAGCACGGGCCTGTGGAAGCTCACCGAAGGTGAGGACCAGACCTCGCTGGACGCCCTGCGGCTGCTGGCCGATTTGAACACGCTCGACGCGGCCGACCGCAGCCACGTGGCCGACCGCCTCGACAGCCACCCCCTGTCCGGGGAGCCGGAGCACATGGCCGCCCTGGGCATTCGTGTGGCGCTGCGCCCTGCCCACAAGAATGCTTATATCGACGAGGCCGTCAGCCGCTCTCATGATTTGAAGCCCGAAAAACTGGTGCCCCTGGCCCGCTGGCTGGCCACCCACGGCGAGCCCGGGCGTGTGCTCAGCCTGCTCAGCGAGAGCGACATCAAGAAGGACGAAGGGCTGCTGGCCAACTACCTCAACGCCTTGATGGCCCTGGGCCGCATCAACGACCTGAGCCGGCTGGTCAATGACAGGTCGATGACCCTGCGCGCCGCCACCCGCACTTTCTACCAGGCCCACCTGGCGCTGGTCAAAGGCGAGGCGCGCGATGAAGTGCATCGCAAGCTGCATCTGGTGCTGGAGGACTTGAGCGCGGGCGGCCAGGGCGACGGGCTGCTGCAACTGGGCAAGTACTGCCAGGACCGGGAGTTCTACGATGTCGCGGAGCAGGCCCTCGAGGCGGCCGCCATGAACTCGCGCGCCCGCATCGAGCGCAACGGTTTCGTGGCCTGGATTCAGTGCTGCAAAATCAGCGGCAACACCGATGGCCTGGTGAGGGCCACCACCGAAGCCATCCACCGCTGGCCGGACGACCAGTCGTTCCTGGAGGACTACCTGTACGCCAAGCTGCTCCAGGGCGATGAGATTGAATCCTCCCTGAACCGGGCCGAACACCTGCTCTCGGCAAACCCCAAAGACTCCACCCGCAAGCTGCTCGCCGGCCTCGGCTACTGGCGCCTGGGCGACACGGAAAACAGCATCGCCGCCTGCCAGGACATCAATTTGACCACCGTGTCTCCGGGCCAGCAGGCCGTGTTTGCCCTCATCGTTCACGATGCCGGCCCGCTCCAGGTCACACAGGGGAACCGGGACGCCTTCCAGGCGAACCTGAAGGCGATTCTCAGCCCGATCTCCGCCACGGCCCGGATGCTTCCGGAAGAAGCCGAAATGCTGCGGCGGGCGCGGCTGTGATGCAGGACGGAAGACAGAAGGCGGAGAGCGGAGCGTTAATCGTAGCTCACCATGAAACTGCTTCGCCTCCTCGCCCTCCTTGCCGCCATTGCCTCGCCCGTGACCGGGGCGGACTTCACCGTTGAAAAGAGCCCCTCAGGAGCCGTCGTCAAGATCGACGGCCAGCTCTTCACCGAGTACGTCACGCTCTCCGGCAACAAGCCCATCCTGTGGCCCATCATCGGCCCCACCGGCAGCAAGATGACCCGCGACTACCCCATGCTCGACACGGCGGGCGAGCGCCAGGACCACCCGCATCACCGCTCGCTGTGGTTCGCCCACCTCAACGTCAACGGCTACAACTTCTGGGCCGAAAAGGCCAGCTACGACAAGGCCAAGAAGAAGGACGAGGAAATCGCCAAGCTGGGCCTGCAAAAGCACCGCGAGTTCACCCGGCTCCAAGGCGGCAAGGACAAGGGCTTCATCACCAGCGTCACCGACTGGATAGCCCCCGATGGCAGCAAGCTGCTGGAAGACGAGCGCCGCATCACCTTCAGCGCCACCCCCGCCGCCCGGATCATTGATTTCGACATCGACCTGAAGGCCACCGAAGGCCCCGTCACCTTTGCTGACAACAAGGACGGCGTGTTCGGCCTGCGCCTGCCCACCAATCTGGATGTGGAGCAGAAGGACACCGGCCACCAGCCCGGCCACATCATCAACAGCAACGGCCTCACCGACGCCGCAGCCTGGGGCAAGCCCGCCTCCTGGGTGGACTACTACGGCACCGTGAAGGACGAGCCCCTCGGCGTCGCCATCCTGAACCACCCCGGCAGCTTCCGCTACCCCACCACCTGGCACGTGCGCACCTACGGCCTGTTCGCCGCCAACTGCTTCGGCTATCACGACTTCGACAAGACAGCCCAGCCCGGCGACCACACCATCGCCAAAGGCGACACCCTCAAGTTCCGCTACCGCGTGATCTTCCACCAGGGCGATGTCAAGGCCGCCAAGCTGGACGAGGCCTTTGCGGCCTACGCCAAGGAGTCCCGTTGATCGCCATGAAAAGACGCCCTTTCCTCGCGACGCTGATCGCCGCCACCTTCCTCGCTCTGGTTCCTGGCCTGCTCGTTGCTGCGCAGCCTTTGCCGAGGAGCACGCCGGAGGCCCAGGGTATTGCTTCGCAGAGCATTCTTCATTTCGTGGAAGCGGCGGACAAGATCAACACGCTGCACAGCTTCATGATCGTGCGCCGCGGACAGGTCATAGCCGAGGCATGGTGGAAGCCGGAGGCGGCGGACAAGCCGCATGTGCTGTGGTCGCTGAGCAAGAGCTTCAACTCCACCGCCGTGGGACTGGCGGTGGAGGAAGGCAAGCTGAACCTGGACGATCCTGTGCTGAAGTTCTTCCCAGCCGATGCACCTGCCGACGTGTCCGACAACTTGAAGGCGATGAGGGTGCGCGATCTGCTCACCATGACCTGCGGCCACGATAGCGAGCCGAAGATCATCGACAACGCACCGACCGTGAAGCAGTTCCTGGCTCACCCTGTTCCGCACAAGCCAGGCACGCATTTCCAATACAACACGATGGGGAGCTACACGCTCTCGGCCATCGTCACGAAGGTGACGGGCCAGACTTCGCTGGAATTCTTGAAACCGCGTTTGTTTGAGCCGCTGGGCATTGAAAACCCGAAGTGGGACGCCAGCCCCGAGGGCAATTCCTTGGGTGGCTACGGCCTCTATCTCTGCACGGAAGACATCGCGAAGTTCGGCCAGCTTTACCTGCAAAAAGGCAAGTGGAACGGCAGGCAGTTGATCCCGGAGAAGTGGGTGGATCAGGCGACGAGCAAACAGGTGCCCAACGACCAGGAAGGCCACTCCAAGATCGGCGTGGACTGGATGCAGGGCTACGGCTTCCAGTTCTGGCGCTGCACCCACAACGCTTTCCGTGGCGACGGCCGGGCGGGCCAGTTGTGCGTGGTGATTCCCGACAAGGATGCCGTGGTGGCGATCACCGCCGACTCGAACAGTTTCCAGGCCGAGATGAACGACATCTGGGACAACCTCTACGCTGCGTTCGGCCCTGACGCGCTCCCCGCAGATGCCGTCGGCCAGGAAAAGCTCAAACAGGCGGAGGCTGGTCTGGCTGCTCATCCGGCTCCGGCCAGGAAGTGAGTGAGTCTTGCACATTCAATACGGCCAGCTACTTTTTCGTCATGAGCACGGTCCTCGAAATCGAACAAGCGATTGAACGACTGCCCACCAGCCAAATGCTGGAGGTCGCCGATTGGTTGGATTCTCAGCGGGGCATGATCGCCGCCTCGGAAAGTGTGTTTCAAATGCTTGATGATGAAGAAGGCACGGAGGGCGGCAGTCAGTGGCTCGGGTAGCGCAGCGTGGAGAGATTTGGATGATCGATCTCGGGCTTGCTGCCAAAGTGCGGCCATGCTTGATCCTCAGCATTGAATTTCGTGATGATGAACGCGCTGTGGTTACCTACGTGCCTCGCACGACCTCTTTGCGGGGCGGAAGGTTTGAAGTGGAGCATCGTCATCCCCAGTTCCAGCCCGGAGCTTTTGATGCTCAGACTCTCAACACCGTACCTGCGGTGAAACTCATGCGTTTGCTTGCCCGCATAGACCAAGCTGCGCTGGAGCGGATAGAGACTGCGGTCTGCACCTGGATGGCATTAAGGCGGGTCGGTTAAACGCGGTGATGCATTCTCGAAGTGTTCCTTCATCCATCATCGGTGTGCACGGTGAACAAGTGGTCATGCTGGATTGAACGCCGGCCGATAACTGCTTCGCCGTACTGATCGAAGCACCAGAGCTGAACGAGGTTGGCGTTTTTACAGAACATTGCAGCTACCACATCTTTCCTCTTGGCGGGACGCACATCGCACGAATCGAGACATGATGCAGACTATGATCACCAGCGCCATCCCGGTGATCGCTGTCTCAGACTCCGCCAGATCCGAAGACTATTACTGCCGCGTCCTGGGATTTGAGAAGATGTTCGACTACCCGCCCGACAAGAGCCAGCCTGAGCCACGCTATCTCGGGGTCGCCCGGGATGGAGTGTGGTTGCATCTTCAGTCTTTCAAGCCCGAGCGGGCGGGCATGACGGATGCCTTTTTCTGGGTGGCCGACGCGGACCGGCTGCATGCCGAGGTGGCGCTCCGAGGGGCACTGCGATGTTTTGCGAGCCATGTCGCTGCCCTTCCTCTTCGAAGTATGCTTGCGAAAGTAGTCATGCACTTGGGTGCGTGATGGCGTTGCATAACAAGGCACTGGTTCGCGGCCACGACAACGCCCGTGCGAACCAAAGTTTGGCACTACTTTCCTGCCTCCAAGACATTCAATGCCTGTGGGCAGAACTCCGTCATTCAACCTATAAACCGAAATGAAAGACAGGGGAATGGGGGACAGAGGAATGAAGGAGCAGGGATTGTTGTCGAAAGATGCCGTCAATCGTTGGGTGAAAGGATGAAAATGATCGGAGGCTTGTGTTTCATTCCTCTGTCCCCATTCCTCTGTTTTCCATCCCTCCTTTCAGGGCCAACCGTCAGAAGCCTTTTGCCTTACGACAGCCCATCGCGCCGCAGCAGCGCTTCGGGATCGGGGTCACGGCTCATGAAGTCGCGGAAGAGCTTGGCGGGGTCTTCGGAGTTGCCTTTGCTGAGGATGGTGTCGCGGAAGGCGCGGCCGGTGGCGGGGTTGAGCACGCCTTCCTTTTGAAAGCGGGTGAAGGCGTCGGCGTCGAGCACCTCGGCCCACTTGTAGCTGTAGTAGCTGGCGGCGTAGCCCACAGGGCTGCTGAAGAGGTGGCTGAAGCGGCGGGCCATGGTGGGCGGCTCGGTCTTGAACTGCATGGTGTAGCCCTTGGTGATGTCGCGGGCCACGGCATCGAGGTCGGCGCCCTCGTCCCGGGCGTGGCTGATGTGCAGTTCCAGGTCCAGCTTGCCGAAGCCGAGCTGGCGCATCATCACGGTGGCGGCCATGTAGTTCTTGGCGGCGAGCATGCGCTTGAAGAGCTTGGGCGGGATGGTTTCGCCGGTTTCGTGGTGCCTGGCGAAGAAGTCCAGGCTCTCGCGCTCCCAGCAGAAGTTCTCCATGAACTGCGAGGGCAGTTCGACAAAGTCCCAGGCGACATTGACGCCGTTCATGGAGGGGATTTCGACGTTGCCGAGAAGCTGATGCAGCAGGTGGCCGAACTCGTGGAACACGGTTTCCACCTCGTCGTGGGTGAGCAGCGCGGGCTTGCCGTCCACGGGCGGGGTCATGTTGCCGCAGATGAGGCCCAGGTGCAGGCGGCGGTCGTGCTCGCCGGAGGGCGGGCAGCCGGCGCGCAGGAAGTTCATCCAGGCGCCAGCGCGCTTGGCGTCGCGCGGGTGCCAGTCGGCGTAGAAGGAGCCGATGTGGACGCCGTCGCCGTTGCGCATCTCGTAGAACTTCACCTGGTCGTGCCAGACCTCCACGGGGCCGGGCTTGTTGGGATCGAGGCTGGCGGGGGTGGCGTCCTCCACCTTCATGGGGTGCAGGGTGATGGCTTCGCGCTCGGTGATCTTCAGGTCGAAGAGCATCTCGGTGAGGCGGAACATGCCGTTGATCACGCCGTTGAGCGGGAAGTAGGGGCGCAGTTCCTCGGGATCAAAGTCGAAGAGGGCTTTGCGGCGCTTCTCGGACCAGTAGGAGACATCCCAGGGCTCGAACAGCTCGTGGTCGAAGTGCGCCACGTCGGCGCGGTACTCCTGGAGTTCGATGATTTCCTTGCCAAAGGCGGCCTTCACGCGCTGGTGCAGGCGCTCGGTGAAGGCTAGGGCGGTGGCTCCATCCTTGGCCATGCGGCGCTCCAGGATATGGTCGGCGAAGCTGGCCTTGCCCAGCAGATCGGCCTTTTCCTGGCGCAGGCGCAGGATCTTCCAGACCAGCTCCGTGTTGTCGTACTCGCCGCTGCGGCCGATGCCGGTGCTGCCCAGCCACATCTGGCGGCGCACTTCGGCGTCGTCGCAGAACTGCATGACGGGCGTGAGGCTGGGGGCCTTGAGGGTGAGGCGGTACTTGGGCTCGTCATTGCTGCCGATGCCTTTGGCAAGGGCGTCGGCACGCGCCGCGTCAATGGCCGACTGGGGCATGCCCTTGAGCTTGGCGACGTCGTCGATGATGAGTTCGAAGGCGTTGGTCGAATCGAGGACGTTCTCCGAATACTTCTGGGTGGCCTGGGAGAGCTCCGCCTCCACCTCTTCCAGCCGCCGCTTCTTTTCCGGGGGCAGCTCGGCGCCATGGTTCTTGAAGGAGGCGACGGTTTCTTCCAGGCAGCGCTTCCGGACGCCGGTGAGGCCGCGCGCCTCTTCGGTCTTGCTGTAGGTTTCAATGAGATCCCACAGGGGCTCCATGAGCGGGATCTTCGCCCGGAAGGCGCTCACCTTGGGCAGCATGGCGTTGTGGGCCTCGCGCAGGGCGGGGGAGTTGTTCACGCTGTCCAGGTGCTCCACCAGGGTCCAGGATTCGTCGAGGATGCGGGTTGCCTCCTCCATTCCCAGGACGACGGAGTCGAACGAGATGCGCCCGCGGTCCTGGGCGATCACGGCGTCCAGGCGCGATTGTGCTTCGGTGAGCGCGAGCTCGATGTCGGCCACGATGGGTTCCGGAGTCAGCGTGGACCAGCGGATGTGGAAGTCTTTCGTGAGGTAGGGGTGGGCCATGACCAGGTTTTGAGGGAACGGCAAAGGTGCGTAGCGGGCGGGCTGGTGCAAGCGAATCGAGACGGGCTGTGGCTTGGACGTAAAACCGGCAGTGGAACTCGAGGAGCTTGTGAAATTTTTCACAAATAGCGGTTGCCCGCTTGCGAGACACTCGGATAATCGAATCCAGCCCTCCTCCGCCCCGCAGAAAATGTCAGATTTCCTCGGTAACATCGATCTCGCCTTCCTCGTCATCTCGTTGACGAAGATTGTCGTTCTGACGTTCATGATGATCCTGCCCTCGGTGGCGTACGCGGTCATGATTGAGCGCCGCCTCAGTGCCGTGATTCAGGACCGGGTGGGCCCGAACCGGACGAACATCCCGATGACGCTGCTCGGCTTCAAGACGGACTGGTCGATTCTTGGCATCGGCGGGATGCTGCAGCCGATGGCGGACGGGCTGAAGTTCTTTTTGAAGGAAGACTTCACGCCGAAGGGGGTGAACACCTTTTATTACTGGCTGGCCCCCGCCTTGACGGTGGTGCCCGCGCTGATGACCTGCGCGGTGGTGCCGTTTGGCAGCGAGCTGGATTTTAGCTGGCTGGGCGTGCTGCACCCGGTGAAGGCGGTGATTGCCGACCTGAACGTGGGGCCGCTCTACACCTTCGCCATCGCCTCGCTGGGCGTGTACGGCATTGTGCTGGCCGGCTGGTCGTCGAATTCGAAGTACCCTTTCCTCGGCGGGGTCCGCGCCACCTCGCAGATGATCAGCTACGAAATGTCGCTGGGCCTGTCGATTGTGCCGGTGCTGATGATTTTCGGCGAGCTCAACCTGGGCAAGATCGCCGCCTTCCAGGATGCCGACGGCTGGCTGCTGCTGCCGCTGTGGGGGAACGGTCTGACCTTCGCCCGCTGGGTGCTGTGGATCCCCATCTTCATCTCGTTCGTGATCTTCGTGATCTCCATGTTCGCGGAAACCAACCGCCTGCCGTTCGACATGGCGGAGTGCGAAACCGAACTGGTGGCCGGCTACCACACCGAGTACTCGTCGATGAAGTTCGCCCTGTTCTTCATGGGTGAATACGCCGCGATGATCATTGGCTCCGGCATGGCGGTGACGCTTTTCCTCGGGGGCTGGAGCATTCCGTTCGGGCCGGTGCTGTCAAGCCTGACCGGCATTCAGATGCATTTCATCCCCGGGCATACGCCCTTGTATCTGGGGCTGCTGCACATGCTGAGTTTCATCGTCAAGGTCATCCTGTTCATCATCTTCTTCGTGGTCATCCGCTGGTCGCTTCCGCGCTTTCGCTACGATCAGCTCATGAAGCTCGGCTGGCTTTACATGTTTGAGATCGCGCTGCTCAACGTGGTTTTGTGTGCGGCCCTCATGATCATCTGCCCGTTGCGCTAACCCCCTTCCTATCATGGCAACGATTGTCGTCCAACGCCCCAAGCTCGCCTGGCACGAGAAGCTCTTCATCTCGACCCTGGTGAAGGGGTTGATCATCACGGTGGGCCATGCCGTCCGCAACATCCGCAGCGTGCTGAAGGGCGGCCCCAATGGCGTGACGATGCAGTATCCGGAGCAGAAGTGGGACGAGAGCCTGCCGGAATGGTATCGCGGTGCGCCGGCTTTGGTGACCGATGAGCATGGCCGCGAGCGCTGCGTGAGCTGCCAGCTTTGCGAG
>CAINXC010000625.1 GCA_903854655.1 uncultured Verrucomicrobiota bacterium
AAGCTAAACGCACAGCTTAATCTGAATATTTAACTGCACTCTTTCATTTTGAAAGTTTGTGATGCGCGCGAGTATAACGGCGGCGCGCGGATGATAGGTTGGGGCCGTCATGAAAGAATTAACCTTGAAAGCATTCGCCGCAGCGGCCCGCAGCGGTCACTTCGGCCTGTCCCTCACCCGTCTCGGCTTGATCACCGTGCTTGTCTGGATTGGAGGCCTGAAAATATACAAGTATGAGGCGGACGGGATCGTGCCTTTTGTGGCCAACAGCCCCGCCATGAGCTTTGTTTACAGAAATGCGGCGCCGGAATACAAGAAGCACGTGAACCCTGAAGGGGCGCTGGTCGCGGCCAATCGCGCCTGGAATGAGGCAAATGGAACCTATGCCTTCGCGATCGGCCTGGGCGCCGTCATCGTCGCCTATGGCCTGATGATCGCGCTCAATCCCTGGCTGCCCCAGGTCGCTGCGGCGGGCAGCGCGCTGGTTGTCATCATGTCGCTGGTCACACTGTCCTTTCTCATCACAACGCCGGAATGCTGGGTGCCGGATCTTGGCGATGTCGAGCACGGCTTTCCGCTGCTCAGCGGGAGGGGGCGGCTGGTGATCAAGGACGCCATCATGCTGGGCGCCGCCTGGGTGACGATGGCGGACTCCGCCGCCGCCTATCTCCGCCGCAGGAGCGGGTCCAGGGTTTGAGTGTTTCGGGCGAAAGAGGTTTCGGATTGAAGCCGTGTCCTTTGCTGGAGCAGCTTGAGACTGCCACCAAGACATGCTTCGCCCTCACTCCCCCCATGATACCCCCGCTTTTTCGTCTGCGTTCCCTCCTGCTCCCTGCCTGCCTTCTCGCCACCGCGCTCGCTGCGGAGGAAAAACTACCGGTCGTTGCGATTGCTCCGGCCCTGCAAAAGCTGGTGGAGCGCCACAACCTCATTGCCGGGGCTGTGGCGCTGGTGGCGGACAAGGACAAGGTGCTCGACCTGGAAGCCGTGGGCGTGTCCAGCTTGAAGACCGGGACGCCGATGAAGACCGACGACCTGTTCTGGATCGCCTCCATGACCAAGTCGATCACCGGCACGCTGTTCATGATGCTGGTGGACGAGGGCAAGGTGAGCATCGATGAGCCCGTGGAAAAGTATCTCCCCGAATTCAAGGGGCAGCAGGTGGCGGAGGAGGGCGCCAAGACACCCCCGCATCCGCCAAAGCATCCCATCACCATCAAGGAAGTGCTCAGCCACACCAGCGGCCTCGTGCTGGCCAGCGAACGCACGCTCAAGCACAGTTATATCCTGAAGGATGACATTGCCGACTGCGCCTCCAGGCCGTTGCGGCGGGAACCCGGCACCAAGTTCGAATACAACAACGTGGGCATCAACACTGCGGCCCGCATTATCGAGGTGGTCAGCGGCCAGTCGTATTACGATTTCCTCCAGAAGCGTCTGCTCGATCCCCTGGGCATGAAGGACACCGGCTTCTGGCCGGATGCCGCCCAGGCAAAGCGGCTCGCGCATTCGGCCCGTTTCACGGCAGACAAGACCGGTCTTGAAGAGGTGGAGCTCGACAAAACTGCCACGCCTGCGCTCATCGCGAAACTCAGCCAGGGCGTCCCCGTGCCCCCGGAAATGATCGGCGAAATGGGCATCGGCAAGGCCGCCGAATACGGGCACCGCTATGGCGAGCCTGCCGGCGGACTCTTCTCCACGGCCCCCGATCTCGCCAAGTTCTGCCAGATGCTTCTCAACGGCGGCACCTGGCAGGGGAAACGCTACCTCAGCGAGCAGGCTGTCCGCCAGATGAGCGCGATTCAAACCGGCGACATCATTGTCAACCCCCAGGAAGGCTACGGCCTCGGCTGGTTTGTCAAGAAGGGCACTGCTGAAGGCCCCGCCGTGGGCAGCTTTGGGCATCGCGGAGCGCGCCGCCCCATCATGTGGATCGACCCCGCCAACCAGCTTGTCATGATCCTGCTCGTCGAGCGTTTCGACATGACCGGCGAGCAGCAGCAGGAGCTTTACAGCACCTTCATGAAGGCTGCGGTCCAGCGCTACGGGAAGGGGAGATGAGGCATTTCGGCGGAGCGGGGGGCGAACAGAAATTGCGCCTCGCCTTGATTTCCACGTGCCGTCAGGGCTGCGCGATCTCGGGATCTCCGGGGCGATGGAACGCGCGGAAGCGCGCCAGATTCAGCGTGTAGAGCCGCTCTGCCCTGGCCTTGCGTGCCGCCACCAGATGCAGGTAGTCGAAAATCGCGCCACCGCGCACGCCCCGGGAGTAAGCTTCGTTCATTGCGCGGAACATCTCAACGGGCGTTAGCATGGCGATGGAGAGGCAAGGAAGGTAGTCTTCTTCAATAACTGTGGCGGCCAAAGAGGCTGCCATGCGAAAGGCCTGCCGGCCGCCGGTCAGGGTGCTGAAGGTTTCCGCCAGACCGTGCGAGTACATTCCCAGGTCTTCAGCGTCCAGAAGCCGGTCGCAAGCGTCGTGGTGGGTTTCGGTGGCAACTATGGCCGCCACGAGCACCGAGGTGTCGATGAAAGCACTCATGTGCGGAAGGGCGCTTCCAGTCTGTCCAAATGCTCTTCGCGTGCTTCCTGAACGGCCTTCGTGGCGTCAAATCCTTCCCAGCCGACAACCACGCGCCGCTTGCCGCGCTTCACGATCTGCGCATCCGCGGGTTCCTGGCTCAGCTCGATCTTGTCACCCACCATCTCGATGCGGAGCTTCGACCCGGCGTGCAGGTGCATTCGTTCGCGAATGGCCTTGGGAAGCACCAGCCGGCCGGCTTTGTCGAGAACCAAGGTTGCGTTCATGGTTCTCAAACTGCCATTTGCAATGCCATTTGCAATGCCAGACTCAAACCCATGCGCCCTACCTCGGCAGCTTCGCCAGAATGACCGGGGCAAGCCACTTTGCCGTCTCGTCGGCGATGAGGTTGTAGCCTGCGAGGTTGGGGTGGCGGTCGCCGAACCAGCCGGGGAGCTGGCCGAAGATGCCGTCGAGGTGGTTGTCCAGCACGATGACTGTCGGCTCCTTGCCCTGCTGGACATAGGGCAGGGCAAAGGAGCGCAGGTTTTCGGGGATCTTGGCGAGCGGGTAGCGGCGGTAGTTGAGCATGTCAGGGCCGCGCTGCAGCTCGGCGGCGTAGCGCGGATAGATGTCGAAAACCGTGAGCTTTTCTTCTGTGGCAACCTGCTTCACGATGTCATTGATCTTCTGGCACATCGGCTCGTTGGCCCAGGGAATCACCGTCATGGGGATGAGCATGGCGGCGGGATGATCCTTGCGCAGCCGGGCGATCAGCTCATGGAAATCCTGCGGAAAGTTCGTCTCGAAATTCTCGCGTTTGGAGAAGTCGTTCAAACCGTAGCGGATGAAGATGTAGTCCAGGTCGGTCAGCTTCGCGGCGGCCTTGTCGTAGCGGCCGGAGTCGATCAGGCGGCGGATGTACTCGCCGCTCACGCCTTCGTTGATCACGTCCGTGGGCGGCAGATCCTTGTTGCTCGCCAGCAGCATGCGGAGGGTGTCTTCGAGCTGCGGTTCATTGGGGGCGATCTCCTTGGGGATTTTAGCCTCCGTGCTGCTGTCGCCCAGCAGCAGGATGTGCAGGCGCTTCGGGCCGGCGGTGGCGTTGCTGAAGGCAAAGGGCTGTCCGCCGATGAATTGATCGGAGGTGATGGTGGGGCAGATGTTCTTCTCGACATGCTGGATGAACAGCGCGGTGCCATGCGTGTGGTTCACGAAGGGCCAGCTCTTCGGGTTGTACATGGTGTCGGTCATGTCGCGCATGAGCACCACATGCTTGCCGTTCTTCGCCATCTGGCGCAGGCCGAAGGGGCGGCCCGCCACGCACATGTTCAGATGCACGCCCATGAGGATCACGTTGCGAATGCCGCGCGCTTCCAGCAGGTTCCAGATCTCTGTGCCGGAGTCGCTGATCGCGTCCTTGTCCTGGTCGATGTGCAGCACGTCGATCTCCTTGGTCCACGGGCTGCGCGGGTTCAGGCCCCTGGTCTCGAGTTCCTTCGCCCAGGCGGCGTGCTCGGCGGGATCGTCGTCCTCGCCTCCATCGGTCTGGTCCAGGGGATAGACCGCCCGCTCCTCGGCCGGGATCACCTTGCACCACTCGCCGATCTTGTCGGGCAGGCGATCAGCCTGAGGTGCCGCCTTGGCGCGCTCGCGGGCCGGGCTGCCCTCGTAGGGCTTCATGCAACTGCTCGGCGCATGGATGATGAGAACCCCTTCGCCCCGGGCCTTTTCCAGCACCTGGTTCATGCGCGGCGCCATCTCGCCCTCGCGCGTCACCGCGTTCTTGCAGTGGTGCAGGTCCCACATGTCGCAGACGATGATGGCGGTGCGCTGTGGCAGCCACTGCTCTTTGACAAGAGACACCTTGCCGGACGGCGAGCTGCTTTGCAGCGTGAGGGACAGGGGTTGCTCTGCCGCAAAGCAGGAGAGCGCCAGGAGCAGAAGGGGAAGAAGAATTTTCATCGTGGGAGAGCGCGGCGGAATTGCCGTCCGCATTTTACGTTCGCACCTGTGATGTTTGTTCAAGGGCCTGCAGTGAGTCCTGCTGCCGGCTTCTGATCTCCAGCCATCGGGCCGGGTTCATGCCAGGCGCACGCAGGATTAAAATGCGTGCCCCGGGGGGCGGAGCAGCCTCAAAAGCCCGCTGCTGATCAGGTTTTCTTTTCGACGTTGGGCGGTGGTTGAACCACGGGGCCCGGTTGGTTTTCAACATTCGGCGGGGGCGGAACGATGTATGGCTTTTTCTCCACATCCGAGGGTGGAGGTACAACCCCGGCAGGGCTCTCGATCCTCGGGGGAACGGGTTCCACCTTGGGGGTGACCGGCTTTGCTGGCGGAGCAGGAGGAGGGGGCGGAGGGGGACTGCAGGCCGCAAGGCCAACCGCAGCCAGGCACAGCAGGGGCGTGTTCATGGTTGGGTGACGGGTGAAAAAGCGGCTCACTCGGAAGCGGCCGTCCGTGCGGGCTGTGGGCGGCGAAGATGGGCCTCTTTGCTCTTGTCACGCAGCCGTTCTTCCGGTGTATCCACCCATAGGAACAGGGCCTTGAGGTCGTCCTTGAAGGAGCCCGTCTCGTGCTGCTCTCTTTCGATGTCGATGGTGGCCTGACGGAGCTGCTGCAGGTATTCTTCGCTGATCTCCGTCTCCTGTCCGGGATTTCGGGCCAAAACTGCGGCGAGGATGCGGTCCGCTTCCTCCCGGGGGTGTTGCATCAGGAGTTGCAGTTTCAAGCGCAGGGCGTCAATGGCGTTGTTGAGCAGGGCCGTCTGGCTGCGGATGAGCAGGTCATGCGCCTCCCAGTCGCCATGGCATTCAGGTGGCAGCCTGGCCGCGCGGGCCCGCCGGCCGTCGAGGGCCTGTTCCAGGGACACGTCCTCTGATTCCAGGCTGCGCCAGGTTTTCAGGGTCTCCAGCAGCCCGCCTTTGTCGTCTTTCTCCAGGTGGTCTTCGACCCTCAATAGGCGGCGGCTGATGTCCTTGACGACATGCTCCACCTTCTCCCATTCGCCGGTCCAGGCAGTCTTCCAATCCTCGGAAGCATGCCGCAGTCCGCCAATGTGCCGGGCACCCTCCATGGTGAGGAGCAGTTCGCGTTCCATGTCCTGGAGCCTCCTTGCGTCAGTGCGCAAACCAGACTCGAGCCGTTGCAGAAGAAGGGCTGTTTGATCGCTCATACATGTGGAGGGTTCACCTTGGTTCGCGGGAGCGGTGGCCGGCGGATGTATCGATGCTGACGATTACCATCAGTGGACTTCTTGACCTCTGTTCGTGGCATTTTTCTTGCCCAATGAAAAACCTTCATATAAACATGCTGCCGCTGGAGATGCGTCTGCACGGATGCGGTCTCCGGCCCGCTTTCTTCATACCGTTATCAGGTCTATCTGCCCATCAGATCACCATGAGCAAGGCTTCATCAGCGACACGTTCGAAGTCGGCCAAAGCCGGCTTGGTTTCCCCTTCACGCGCCAAGCGCGCCGCCGCCACCAACGGGCATGCTGCCATCCCGCGAACGGGCGACGACGGAGAGTCCCTCATGCTGCTGGAGGCGATGATGGCCTTCCGCAACGGCAACTTCTCGGTACGCCTGCCGGCGGGCTGGGATGGCGTGTATGGCAAGATTGCGGATGCGTTCAACGACGTGCTGATCATGAACGAGCGCCGCGCCATGGAAACCACGCGGGTCAGCCGCCTGGTGGGGCGCGAAGGCAGGTTGAAGCAGCGCATGACACTGGCCGGCCTGATGGGCGGCTGGGCCGATGAAGTCGAGGCGCTTAACACCTTGATGGACGACCTGATCCGCCCGACGATCGAAGTGACGCGCACCATTGGCGCCGTGGCCAAAGGCGACCTTGGGCAGTCCATGACCCTTGAAGTGGACGGGCGGCCCCTGGAAGGCGAGTTCCTGCACTCCGCCAAGCTGGTGAACAAGATGATTGACCAGCTCTCCGTGTTCACTTCCGAAGTGACCCGTGTGGCGCGCGAAGTGGGCACCGAAGGCAAGCTGGGCGGCCAGGCGAAGGTGCGCGGCGTCTCGGGCGTGTGGAAGGATCTCACGGAGAGCGTGAACCAGATGGCCGGCAATCTCACAGCACAGGTGCGCAACATTGCTGACGTGACCATTGCCGTGGCCAACGGCGACCTTTCCAAAAAGATCACCGTCGCTGTGCGCGGGGACATCTTGCAGTTGAAGGAGGCCATCAACACCATGGTGGACCAGTTGCGCTCGTTCGCTTCGGAAGTGACCCGCGTCGCGCGCGAGGTGGGCACCGAGGGCAAGCTGGGCGGCCAGGCGGAGGTGCAGGGCGTGGCCGGCACCTGGAAGGATTTGACCGACAACGTCAACTCCATGGCCAACAACCTGACCGCGCAGGTGCGCAACATCGCCGCAGTAACCACTGCCGTGGCACGCGGTGACTTGTCGCGCAAGATCACGGTGGACGTGAAGGGCGAGATCTTGGAACTCAAGGAAACCATCAACACGATGGTGGACCAGCTCAACGCCTTCGCTTCCGAAGTGAGCCGAGTGGCGCGCGAAGTGGGCACGGAAGGCAAGCTGGGCGGCCAGGCGGAGGTGGAGGGCGTGGGCGGCACCTGGAAGGATTTGACGGACAATGTGAACTCCATGGCCGGCAACCTGACGGCGCAGGTGCGCAACATTGCGGACGTGGCCACGGCGATCGCGCGCGGCGACTTGTCGCGCAAGATCACGGTGGATGTGAAAGGGGAAATCCTGGAACTGAAAAACACCGTCAACACGATGGTGGACCAGCTCAACGGTTTCGCGGCGGAAGTCAGTCGCGTGGCGCGTGAAGTGGGCACGGAAGGCAAGCTGGGCGGCCAGGCCCAGGTCTCCGGCG
>CAINXC010000626.1 GCA_903854655.1 uncultured Verrucomicrobiota bacterium
CCAACACCCTCTCCGTGTTCCTGGGCACGGACGTCGCCTGCGCCCAGTGCCACGACCATCCCTTCTCCGACTGGACGCAGATGCAGTTCTACCAGATGGCGGCGTTCTTCGGCGCGACGGCCACCAAGCTCAACGGTCGCGACTACCCGGAAGGCAAGGACCCCACCAAGCTGCTGGTGACCCAGATGGACGCCCTCATGAAGGAAAAGGGCATGGATGGCAAGCGAATGAGGCGCACCATCAGCGACGTGCTGAAGGCCAACGAGGTTTACGTGCATGATGTGGGCGAAAACCGCATGCAACTGCCGCACGACTACAAGTACAAGGACGCCAAGCCCTTCGACCCCGTGAAGCCGAAGTTTGTCACCTGGTCCAAAGGCGACGACAAAGCCCCCGCTTACAAGCAGGACCTGAAGGCCAATGACAACCTGCGTGAGTCCTTCGCCAAGTGGATGACGCACCCGACCAATCCACGCTTTGCCATGACCATCGCCAACCGCATGTGGGCGCGCGCCATGGGCGTGGGTCTGACACAGCAGGTCACCAACATCGACGACCCGGACCGCGCCTACAATCCGGCGCTGATCCGCCACCTGGCCAGCGAGATGGTGCGCCTGAAGTTCGACCTGAAGGAATTCCAGCGCGTGGTGTACAACACCAAGGCCTACCAGCGCGAAGCCACCACCTACGAGGTGCCCATGGGCGAAGCCTACTTCTTCCCCGGCCCGATGCTGCGCCGCATGACCGCCGAACAGGCCTGGGACAGCTACATGACGCTGGTGCTGGGCGACCAGGTGGACAAGATCAAGAACACCCAGGCCGACCCCTACGGCCGCGCCCTGGATCTGGACCTGACCAAGACCACCGTCTCCACCCTGGCACAGAAAATCGCCGCCATCGAAAACCTCGGCAAGCTGGCCAAGGCCAAGCTGGGCGGCGGCCTTGCCGACGCGGGCAAGAAGGACGACCCCAAGGCCAAGGGCAAGAAGGGCAAAATGATGGAGGAGGAAGAGGACGACGACAACGACGCCAAGATCCTCCAGTACGGCGGCATGAAATTGATGCGCGCCTCCGAGCTTGAGCAGCCCTCTCCCGCCGGACACTTCCTGCGCGACTTCGGCCAGAGCGACCGCACCGTGACCGACGGCTCCGCCAAGGACGGCAGCGTGCCGCAGGTGCTGGTGATGATGAACGGCCGGGCGCAGGAGATGATGACGGAGAAGGACTCCCTCATGTTCCGTACCCTCGCCAAAGGCAAGTCCCCCGCCGACAAGATGGAGGCGATCTACATGAGCATCCTCAATCGCCGCCCGACGATGCGCGAGAAGGACGTGATCATGAAGGATCAGTCGGCCCATGGCGACAAGAGCTACGCGAACGTCATCTGGGCGCTCATCAACACCCGCGAATTCACCTTCATTCAATAACTCACGCCGTCATCAATCCCCACCGAAAGCCAGTCCTATGAGCAATTCTTTCCTCTCCCTTGATGCGGCGTCCCGCCGTCAGTTCATGCTGAGCACCGCCAAGTCCGCCCTGGGCGTGAGCGTGCTCTCGCACTTCGACCTCCTGCAGGCCGCCTCCGAGCCCGCCAAAAAGAAGGGCAAGGCCAAGGCCGTGATCGCCCTCTACATGGGCGGCGGCATGACCCACATCGACACTTGGGATCCAAAGACCGGCGAAACCAAGGGCTTCAAGGACCCGATCCGCACCAATGCGGACGGCATCCAGCTCGGCGGTTACATGACCAAGATGGCGAAGCAGGCTGACAAGATCACGATTGTCCGCAGCATGTCGTCCAAAGTGGGTGCCCATGCGCAGGGCAATTACCTGATGCACACCGGCTACGATCCGCGCGGCACCATCATTCACCCCACGCTGGGCTCCTGGGCGCAGCACCACCTGGGCCGTTCGCACCCCACCCTGCCCTCCAGCGTGGTCGTCGGCGCAGGCACCTCGAACGCCGGGTTCTTCCCCCCTTCCCTGGCCCCGATTCCGATCAGCAACCCAGAAATCGGCCTGACCAATGCCAAGTCCACGGTGGACGCCGCCACCTTCCGCGACCGCATCAGCCTCATGGGCGAGCTGGACAGCGGTTTCCGCAGCAAGTTCAACGTCGCCCCGGTGAAGGCGTATTCCGAGTTCTACGACGAAACCATGAAGCTCCTCACCAGCGAGGATCTGCTGGCCTTCGATATCCGCAAGGAAAGCGACGCCACCCAGAAGCTCTACGGCCAGGGCTTCGGCCGCAGTTGCCTGCTCGCCCGCCGCCTCGTGCAGCATGGCGTGCGCCATGTGGAAGTGCACATGGGCGGCTGGGACATGCACAACGACGTGGACGGCAGCATGAGCAAGAACGGCGGCTCGATGGATGCCGGCTTCGCGGCGCTGCTTGAAGACTTGAAGACCACCGGCCTTCTCGAAACCACCATGGTGGTCATGTTCTCCGAGTTCGGCCGCACCCCGCGCATCAATGAAAACAAGGGCCGCGACCACTACCCCAAGGTTTTCTCGACGGTGTTCGCCGGCGGCGGCGTCAAAGGCGGCTTCGTCTATGGTTCCTCCGATGCCAACGGCACCGAAGTGGCCGACAAGCAGGTGACTCCCCAGGACTTCATGGCCACCGTCGGCGCCGGCCTCGGCCTGCCGATTGAAACCGTGGTCACCTCGCCTTCCGGCCGCCCCTTCACCATCGGCGACAAGGGCAAGGCCATTGCGGACATTTTCGCCTGATTTGCGGCCCGTCATCACTCCTCCCAATAGAACAACGCCCGGTCTTTCGACCGGGCGTTGTTGCTTTTGGGGGTTGCTTGAGGAAACCCGGACGGCCTCCCAACCGTACGGGCCTCAACTCAATAGCAACAACACTGAAGATTCGTTTCAGCCACGCAAGTGGATGCATTTTTCACGATAAAATCTCGCGAATCACATGTCCCTCGACATTTGTGAGCCGGCGACGCACCCCGTTGTGCTCGAAAGTGAGCTGCTCGTGGTCGAGGCCCAGCAGGTGCAAAATCGTGGCGTTGAAGTCATACAGCGGGTGAATGTTCTGCACCGCCTTCTGCCCCAGCTCGTCCGTCACGCCGTGGCTCACGCCGGGCCTCACCCCCGCGCCGGTCATCCAGGCGGTGAACCCGTCGGGGTTGTGGTCGCGGCCCTCCGCGCCCTTTTGGAAAAACGGCATGCGCCCGAATTCCGTGCACCAGACCACCAGCGTGTCCTGCAGCAGTCCGCGCTGCTTGAGGTCGCGAATGAGCGCAGCCGCAGGCTGGTCGAGGATGGCGGCGTGCTTGTCATACTGCTCCTTGAGCGTGTTGTGGCCGTCCCAGTTGAGCTCGCCGCCGCTCGCATAGGCGCCGTTGAAAAGCTGCACAAAGCGCACGCCGCGCTCGATCATGCGCCGCGCCAGGATGCAGTTGCGCGCAAAGCCGGCCTTGTTGGGATTGGTGGTGTCGTCCGCCCCGTACATTTTCAGGATGTGGGCGGGCTCGGTGCTCAGGTCGCTGATCTCCGGGACGCTGAGCTGCATGCGTGCCGCGAGCTCGTAGCTGGCGATGCGCGCCGCGAGCTTGCCGTCTCCCGGATGCTGCTCCAGGTGCCGTGCGTTCATCCGCTGCAACAGCGAGCGCGCCGCAGCGTCGCTGCCGGGGCTGACGTTCGCCGGAGGCGCGAGATGGCGCACCGGCTCCTTCGCGCTCATCGGCGTGCCCTGGAACACGGCGGGAAGAAAGCCCGGCCCCCAGTTGTTCGATCCCGCCTGCGGCACGCCGCGCGGATCGGGAATGGCGACATAGGCGGGGAGGTCCTGGTTCTCGCTGCCCAGCGCGTAGCTCACCCACGAGCCCACGCTCGGGAAGCCGTCCAGCACGAAGCCGGTGGACAGGAAATTCTCCGCCGGACCATGCGTGTTGCTCTTGCTGGTAAGGGAATGGACGAAGGCGATGTCATCCGTCAGTTCCGCCAGATGTGGAATCATGTCCGAGACCCACTTGCCCGTCTGCCCGCGCGGGCGGAACTCGTATTGTGGTCGCGCCAGATTGCCCGCCGGGCCCTGAAAGGTCACGGCAGGGCCGCCCGGCAGCGGTTTGCCGTCGTGCTTGATCAGCTCCGGCTTGTAGTCCCAGGTCTCCAACTGGCTCACCGCACCCGCGCAGAAGATCATGACCACGTTCTTCGCCTTCCCGGGAAAATGCGGCTGCCTCGGCGCAAACGGATGCGCCGGATCAATCACCGGCGCCGATGCCCCGAGCAGACCGTCCAGCCCCAGCAGGTTCGCCAGCGCAATGGAGCCCAGGACAGAGCTGCTGCTCGAAAGGAAGCGCCTGCGGTCGAGCAAATGGCGGCCTGTGAGCGAGAGATGTTCGGAGGTGGGGATCATGTTATGGCGGTTCACAACATACTCTCCACAAAATGCGCCAATTTTACGAAACATGCTCTGTTGTTTAAAAATCGGGTTCATCGGACTTACCGACGCTCCCTCTAGGTGGACGACGAAGCATGAATTTGTCCTCGTTGCGCTCAATCCAGTCCCAGCCCTCTGTTGTGATAACAATTTCCTGGTACGGATCATCGTTCCCCTGCCGGTCGACGACCTGCCGCACCGCGACTAGCGATTTTCCACTGAGACGCTTCACGCCGATAGAAAAACCCACTGCTGTAAAACCGGCGCGTTCAACATCATTCCTCGCCGAATACGCAGAAACACCCTCCCCGGGTAAGACGACGCTCCCAGCGACACTTGCGAGGACGGCAAGTTCGGGTTGTGTGAGGCCCTGAACAGGAGCCACCTGTTCGGTGTCCTCAATAGCACGCAGAGCATCCGTGCGACTGAGCAGGGCTTCGATGCGCTTTGTGATGCCAGTCTGAAGCGTTAGGAAGTCGCGGGGCGAATCCGCTGAATACCGAATGACTGTTCGATGTTGAATATCGAAAGGGTACTTCCCTTCACGGTCATCGGCACAGACCATTACGACCGGACGTCCAGACGCAAAGACGAAGCCTAGCTCATACCACACGTTCGGATTATCGGTGGTGATATCAAGCTAGACAAACGGCAGCACTGCGAATGCCATCCTCTATGGAGTCAATGGGCACATCCACCCCGGGATCCTTGTCAACCCGGTAGGGCTCGAGGCCAGCGGCAATGATGGCCGGCGAATACACGTCCTCAAACCGCTTATCATACTTACTGCCATCAAACGGCTGAATAACGAAACATGTCGGCATAAAGGGTTAGCCACGCTACACTAGTCTTCCCGAGGTCGCCAGCAGCGTTTTGTTCGCCCCCATTCATCATTGCCGAGCTGATGGCAGCAGGTCGTGGAGGCAGAACTGAGCCATGCGGCACACCTTACAGCCTCCTTCAACACTTTGCCTTTTTCACCAATCTCGATTAATCTCACTTCATGAGTACGATCACTGCGATCCTTGAGCCTGATGCTGACGGCACGTTGCACCTGCCATTGCCATCGGAATGGCGCAAGGTTCCCATTCGCGTACACGCAGAGCTGGAACCGGTTTCCAGCCCTTCCGCCAAAGGGAGAACACCTGCTTCCGAATCGCTAAAGGGCTTTGGCTGCCTGCGCGGCAAGATCTCAATCGCACCGGACTTCGATGAGCCCTTGGCGGACTTCAAGGACTACTGTTCCTGCCCTGGACACGGCACTCCTTCCCGAAGGGAAGCCCTTCAATAGCCGGAGCGTGAAGGCGAGTCTCACGAGACAAACCTCCGGGATACAGCCACGAGCGAGCCAACCACGAAGTGGTTGCCCCATCACTTTGCGTGGCTCCAAAACATGTGATGGGGCTACCGCTTCGCGGTAGGGGTGGCGGCCATTCCAACCGTGGGTTTGCTCGCTGAGGCTCGCGTCACCCACGGCTATTGGAGGGCTTCCCTCCGGGAAGACCTGCAATGTTGAGGACGATCTGCAAAGCCGGACGGCGTATCAGAGCAGATGAATGTCTGTGAATATGAGCACAAGGCGAATGGCTCGTGCTCTCTCACGGCACAAACAAAAACTCATTGCTGTTGTAAATCGCGCGGCAAAGCGTCTCGATACCGTACTGGCGCACGGCGGATTGGGCGTCCGCGAGCTCATCAGCGCCGGGATCGCGGTTCAGGGCGAGCTGGTAGGTGCGGTGGATTTGCTCGGCGACATCGTTGCCGGCTTCTCTTTTCACACGAGCTGCGAAGGCTTCGGATTCGTCGATGGTGAAGCGGCTGTTGAAGAGGTTCAGCGCCTGGATGGGGGTGGTGGACTCGCGGCGACGGGCGGTGCTCTGGCCGGCATCGGGGCAGTCGAAGGAGCCAAACACGGCCTCGCGCTCGCGGCGGACTTTATGGGCGTAGATCATGCGGCGCAGGCCCTCGCC
>CAINXC010000627.1 GCA_903854655.1 uncultured Verrucomicrobiota bacterium
CAGATCGGAGTGTGAATCGTCCACCGGAATCGGGGGATGATGATCAGTGCCCATACCTTATCATCGACGATGGTCGAGGTAGCTGCGGAGTTTCGAGCTGATGCGGAGACGGCGCCCATGAATCGTTGATGCCTCCCAGCTAAAAGAAAGGGATCCCCAGGGCGCTCACCGCGCCCCAAGAACCCCTCCCCTTTGTCAGTTCAACCCGACGTGGTTGTCGAACAACCCGTGCAGCGCTTCCGTGCGTCGCGGCAGCTCAATGAGGTTGCCCTTCAGCGTCTCGGTGAACGCGTTGAACAGGCTCCAGACGTTGCGTGGGCCGAACTCCTCGTGGCGCGGCTTGCGCCACTCGTTGAGCACCTGCGGGATGTGCCGGTTGCAGCAGACGCCGACATCCAGGGCGCGCACCACCAGGTCGTGGGCGGAGCGGTCCACAAGCTCCGTTTGCTTGTAGCTGGCGATGCGCTGATCCTGGTGGTGCCAGCGCTCCATCAAGCGACCCACCGCGCCCTGCACCAGTTGCGGCAGGTCCCGCAGGATGAACCGCGTGTGTTTGCGGGCGAGTTTCACCTCGCCGCTGAACGCGAGATTGTCGCAGCAAAACACTGAGGAGCCCGCGACGATCCCGGCCGGGAACGTCTTGTCGTGGCTGTTGCGCAGGCCCAGCACCCAGCAGTAGTCCTGGTCGGACAGCCGGCGCTGGATTTCCATGAGCCCGAAGTAGCGCGCGCCATCGTGGCTGAGGCTGTGGGCTTTGGCTCCCACCACCAGGCCGTTGGCCCGGATGGTGGATTCCACATGCGAGACCAGCTCGATGTGGGGGATGGGTGTCCAGCTCTCGGTGGAGTCCGGGGTGGGCACGTCGATGACCTCCTGCCGCTCGACCGTCCGGGCACCGCAGTGCAGGGTCAGGTTGGGGCGGCGGCGCACTTGAATGACCGGTGCTTGAAGAAGCATGGCGTCCATGGTGTTGATTTCCTTTCTTGGGATGGTTCCCGGACACAAGGCGGGCCGGAGCACCCTCGCGGATGCTGCCGGCCCGGCCTTGGAACGGGGTGTTGGGGTGGGGTTAGAGGCGCACGCTTTGCAGTGAGCGCAGGGTCTGGCGGACCGACTGCAGGTCCTTGTCGCCGGCCTTCTGCTCGCGCAGAGCCTGGCGCACGGTGTCGCCCAGCTTGGTGAGGCTGGTGATGGATTCACGCAGCCCAATTTTGAGGGCCTCGATCTGCACCAGGGCGGTGTCGAGCGAGGGCTTGGGCTCCGGGGTGGTGGTTGCTGTGGTGGTGGTCGGGGAGCCGTTGGCTCCGTTGGTCGTGGTGGTGGTTTGCATGGGTTGGGTGGTGGGTTGTTCCGCCGGGGGCGGAGGGTTGGATTGCGTCGCAGCCGGAACCGGCGGCGGGTTTTGCTGCGATTCAGCGTCTGTTTCGTCTGCGCGCAGAGGCATGACGATCATCTGGCGGCCGCCCTGGCTGAAGCGCAGGGGTGAGGCCGCGTCGATGATGTCGATTCGGGTCAACCCGAAGCGCAGCGCCTTGAGCAGGGTGTTGCGGTTGAGGAAGATCGTCACCTCAGGGCCGGTGGCTCCGGCCTCGCGGATGACGCTGCGGGTCCAGTCCGTGGCGGACCTGGACCTGCCCAGCAGCCGGAACACGCCGCCCGCCGCTTCCAAGCCCATGGTGTGGTGCTTGTCATCGGGGGTGGGCAGGCGCAGGGCGGCCCGGATCACCTCCTCCACGGCCTCCGCAGGGATTGAGATCGTGGTCTGGTAGGCGGTGGGTGCGGGCAGCACCTGCTTCCAGTTCGGGTACTCGGCATCGACGCTGCGGGAGATGAACCGCCAGCGGTCGCTGGACAATTCAAACACAGGGGCTTCATCGTCGTGCGCAGGCAGGGTTTTGAGCTTCCATGCGCCGTCGCTGTTGAACCCCTTCCAGCCCAGGAACTTGTGCTCCGTGATCAAGATGGATTCAGGCAGGCGCAGGGTGAACGAGTTGGCGCTGAACAGGTGCCTGCCGTCGGTGCCCACCACGTAGTGGGCACCTGGGGTGGAG
>CAINXC010000628.1 GCA_903854655.1 uncultured Verrucomicrobiota bacterium
ACCACGGTGCGCTGGCGGGTGCGGCGCTCCATCTTGGGGCCGAACCATATCTCGACGCCGGCAAGGGTGAGGGCGGCATCCTTGTCGGTGTGGCAGCGGTTGCAGGCGTTCGGGATGCCGAAGTCCCGGGTCATCAAGGGATCGGGGATGGTGAAGCCGTGGTCATGGCGCGAGTGGCGCTGCATGTACACCGTCTGCGGCATATGGCAGTTCACGCACTGGCTGCCCGTGCTTTCGGGCTGGTGGAAAGTGTGCGCGGCGGGGATGATCACCGGCGCATTGGGGAAGCCTCCGGCGGTGTGGCATTTCATGCACAGGCTGTTGCCGGTCAGGACGGGCTTGCTGGTGTGCGGATCGTGGCAGTCGATGCAGCGCACCCCGGCTTGGTGCATCCGGCTGCCCAGGAAGGCGCTGAACTCATAGTCCTCGTCACGGTTCTGGCCGTCGGGGTAGAAGATGTCGCTGTGATCGGGAATCGCCAGCACGTGATGATCAAAGAAGCCGTCGCCGGGCTTGAAGTCGCCGGTAAGCTCGGTGCGGCGGGCGTGGCACGAGGCGCAGGTGTCCAGAGTCTGGTCGCGGGTGGGCTTGGCCACCACGGCCTTGGGATTCTCAGCGTGAGCCTTCATCGGGCCATGGCAGGCTTCGCAGCTCACCGTCATCTGCGCCATGGTGGTGTGGAAGGTGTCCGCAGCCGCATCGTAGTTCTTGCGCACCCGGGTGTTGTGGCAACTTGCGCACATGGTGTTCCACACCATGCCACGGCCGGTCCAGTGGCCCCATTCGCCCGGCTTGCGGTCCTCGCCGCCATAGACGTTGAACCACTCTGCTTTGCGGGGATCCCAGGTGGCTTCCATGGTGTGCAGGCGCCCGCCGGTGCCGTTGACCAGGAATTGCCGCAGCGGGTCCACACCGATCACGCGCTCGACTTGGTAAGCCTCCACCTTGCCGCCAAATCCAGGGGTGGTGATTTGAGCCGCGCCGTTCACCATTTGCACGGTGGTGCTCTGCGTGCCGTGCTTGAAGGTCTGCGGCGGATCGAAGGCGGCCTTGTCGAGATCGGGCCTCAGGGGGCGTTCCGCCAGCCCATGATGGGAGCCGGCCCATTTGTCGAATTCCGTTGCATGGCACTTCTGGCAGGCGGCATCTCCCGCGTACTCGGCGAAAGCATGAGCTTCATCCTCAACGATGGGACCGGCCGGCACCTTGACCGGCGCGGGCGTGGCAACAGGCGTGTAGGCCGGCGGCTTCCCGCACTGTGACAGCAGGGAGGCGGCAATGAGCGCTGCGGGCCACCATCTCTTGGGATTGGGCGCACTGCCGGTGGCGGTGGGAGGGGTCTTGCTCATTCGGAATGCTCAGGATGGACAGGGACAGGGGAGGCTACAAGCGCAATGGGAGACCGTCGAAAGGGCTTCAACGTCGGATTTTGGCGAAACGAACGGAACGGATTGCTGCCGTCCCAACTTTTTCCGGATGAACCCGTTTACTTCCATGTGACATTGAACGCTTAAGTATAGAGCTGCAATTTCACTTTATGTACTATCCCTGGGGGCGTGTGCGATTTAGGCTTGTTGCACTTGTTGGCATTGCCGCGATCGGGTATCTTGCAGGGCGGTTGCCGTGTCTGCCCCGGTGCTACTGCTTCACCTCGAACTCATCCACTGCCATGAATGCTTCCGCCTCGCTCTGCTCTCGTTTGGCCCCGCTCTTCCTGGCCCTCCTCGGGCTCGGAGTTTCTCACACCTCCGCCCAGACTGTTTTGACCACTGTGCCCGTTGGGACGAATCCAGAGCACATTGCGTTGAATCCGGTGACGAACATGATTTACGTTCTGGTCTATGGTAGCAGCAGTGTGACGGTGATCAATGGGACGACCAATGCGGTCACGTCCGTGCCCGTTGGGGGAGACCCACAAGGCATAGCTGTGAATTCGGTGACGAACATGATCTACGTCGCGAACTACATTAGCGACAATGTGACGGTGATCGACGGGGCGACCAATGCGGCCACGTCCGTACCCGTTGGAGCGGGCCCAACCGCCATCGCGGTGAATCCGGTGACGAACATGATCTACGTCGCGGACTACGGTGGCAACAATGTGACGGTGATCAATGGGGCGACCAATGCCACCACGCCCGTTCTCGTTGGAGCGCAGCCATACGCCATCGCGGTGAATCCGGTGACGAACATGATCTACGTCGCGAACGAGTTTGGCAACAATGTGACGGTGATCAATGGGGCGACCAATGCAACCACGTCGGTGCCCGCTGGAACGGGTCCATCCGCCATGGCGGTGAATCCGGTGACGAACATGATCTATGTCGCGAACCGAGGTGGCAACAATGTGACGGTGATCAATGGGGCGACCAATGCCACCACGTCCGTGACCGTTGGACTGGGGCTATACGCCATCGCGGTGAATCCGGTGACGAACATGATCTACGTCACCGAAGCCCAAGACGGCTATGTGGCGGTGATCGATGGGGTGACCAATGCGACCGCATCCGTGACCGCTGGAGACATCGACGGCCCAGCCGCCATCGCGGTGAATCCAGTAACGAACATGATCTACTGACAAGTCTTTGGGATAGACTACACTATGTTTATGTGCGATAGTGCGATCTAATGAAGCAAGACGGCCGCAAATTGGACCACAAATCACTGGAAACACTCCGCCTGCTGGCCGTGCGACGGGT
>CAINXC010000629.1 GCA_903854655.1 uncultured Verrucomicrobiota bacterium
CACGAGAAGTCGCGCCCTGCCATTCTGGAGATCGCCACCTACCGCTACGAAGGCCATTCCGTCGCCGACGCGAACAAGGCCGTCTACCGCACCAAGGAGGAAATCGAACGCTATCAGCGTGAGCACGACCCCATCAACGTATGGCGCGCCACTCTGGTGGCGGAAGGGGTGTTCACTGAAGCCGAGGCGAAAGCCATTGGCAAAGCCGCCCAAAAAGAGGCGGAGGACTCGGCTGAATTTGCCGACAACAGCCCCTATCCCGAGCCCGAATCCATTTTCGAAGACGTGTACTGGGAGGTGGACAACAAGACCGCTTCCGGCAGCACTGGTCGCCATTTCTTTAACGACTAAAGGCCCCCCGGCGGTCCAGCCCCATGCGCCCGCTCTCCCTGATCCTCCCCGCGCTTCTCATCTTCACAGCCCTGCCCGCAAAGGCAGGGCTTGTTGTTGACCCCCGAGCCTACGGCGCGAAAGGCGATGGTCGAACCAAGGACACAGAGGCCATTCAGCGGGCGATTGAGGCAGCAGCCAAGACCCCCGGCGGCACAGTTAGGCTGGCCGGTGGCAGCTTCCTCAGTGGCACGGTTCTCCTCAAGAGCGGCGTCACCTTGCGCATCGAGCGCGGTGCTGTGCTCCTCGGCAGCACCTCACACGCCGACTACCGGAAGAATCGCTGGCTGGCCCTGGTGGAAGCCAAAGGACAGCACGACATCAGCATCACCGGAGGAGGCGTGATCGACGGGCAAGGGGCCGCCCTTGCCGCCGACGTGCTTCGTTTAGTGAACGAGAAAGTCATTACAGACCCCCTCGCCGGTGACCGTCCGGCTGAGGTGAATCGCCCGCAATTGATCGAACTGGTGGACTGCGAGCGGGTCAGCGTGACGGACGTCACCTTGAAGAACTCGGCGTGCTGGACCCAAACCTACCTGCACTGCGATGCCGTCGTTCTAGATCACGTGACGGTCCGAAGCACCGCCTATTGGAACAACGACGGTCTCGACCTCGTCGACTGCCGCCACAGCCGGGTTACCCATTGCGACATCGACAGCGCCGATGATGGTCTCTGCCTGAAGTCAGGGGACAAGGGCGGCTGTGAAGACATCCGGGTGGAAGACTGCAAAATCCGCTCCAGCGCCAGCGCCTTCAAGTTTGGCACCTCGTCGCGCAGTGGTTTCAAGCACATCAACCTGACCCGCCTGTCCATTTACAACACCTTTCGCTCGGCCATCGCCCTGGAAAGTGTGGATGGAGCGGTGATGGAGGACATCCACATCTCCAACGTGGACGCCAGGAACACTGGTGGGGCGATCTTCATCCGCCTCGGCCATCGCAACAAGGAAGGGCGGCCCGGCAGCATCCACGATGTCACAATCAGCGATGTGAACGTGGAGATTCCCGCTGGTCCGCCCGACGCAGGCTATGAGCACGCCGGTCCTGCCTCGCGGGGCCCTGCCCACAATCTCTTCCCTTCATCCATCGTCGGACTGCCGGGACACTTGGTGAGCGGGATCTCACTGAAGAATATCCATGTGACAACGGCTGGTGGTGGCCAGCGCAGCGTGGCCGAGGTGCCGCTGTCGAAGCTCAAATCCATCCCTGAACGTGAGGATCGCTACCCAGAATTTTCCATGTTTGGCGAACTGCCCGCCTGGGGCTTCTATCTGCGTCACGCGGCTGGCATCAGCTTTGAGAACGTCACACTCCAGTGCACTGGCAAGGATTGCCGATCCGCCATCGTTGGCGATGATGTTCACGGCCTGAAGCTTGATCACGTGACCCTGGGGCCTGCGGGGGAGGAGCCGGTCATCGCACTCAAGGATGTGAGTGATTTTACCCTGACAAATTCCCCGCCTCCTGTGGGCGCCAAGGAGGTTGTTCGGAGGGTGCAGGACAACTGAGCCGTCAAGGTGCCGTCATGAATTCCATCAGAGCCACTCTGGCGGGGTCACCATCATTGGCGATGTTGTTGCCGATGCTTCCATGCGTCCGATCACTGATGAGTTTGCCGGTTACATGGGTGTTGCCTGCTCCCTTCATGATGGCGACAAAGTAGGCGTTCTCTTCAGCACGGGCGACCATGTCGTGGTCTGCGTACAGCACCAGCATCGGCGGCGTGTCCTTGCAGGCGTGGAAGACGGGGGCGGCCTCATCGGCGGTGATGGTGAACTTGCCGACACCACGCTCCTCCCGCACGGTATAGTGCGTCATCGTCTGTCCGCTGACGGGTATCAACCCGGCAATCGCGGAAGGGCTCAAGCCCAGATCGCGGAGATAGTGCTCGTCAAGACCCAGCATCAGGGTCAGGTAACCCCCGGCTGAATGGCCGCCAATGAACAGCTTGTTTGGATTTCCCCCGTGCTCGGCGATGTGCGCTTTGGTCCAGGCAAATGCTGCTGCGGCGTCCTCAATGTAGGCCGGGTACTTGGCCTTCGGGCTCAGCCGGTAGTTTGGCACGGCAACGGCAATGCCCGCCCGGGCCAGACTCTCGGCGATTTTGCGGGTGGCGTCGCCATCCTTGTTACCACCCGTCAGTCCACCACCATGGAACCAAACCAGGGTGCTGAAGCCTTTCCCTTCCCTCGGCAGGTAGAGGTCCAGCCTGCAGCGCTGGACCTCGTATTCACTGAGCTGGTCGCCTGACTTGTAGGCCAGGTTTTTCAACGTCTCCGCCTTGGGCGGGGCAGTGGAGTCAGTCGCCTGTGTCCAAAGGGGAAAGGCAATAAGGGTGGCCAGGAGCAGGTTCTTCATGGTGAGGCTATTCTTTGGCTTTGCCCTTTGTCTTGCCCTTGCCCGGATTGAGGGGCCTCGTGCTCACCTTGGGAGGCGGAGCGGTGGGATTGGTGGCCTGGTATTTCACCTGAAGCTCCTTCATCTGCGACATCAGCGACTCGCGGATCGTCGCGTAGTCGTTGTCGGTGTAGAGGCTCTTCAATTCGGCCGGGTCCTTGTTCAGGTCGAACAGTTCCCACTCATCGGTCAGGTAGTAATGGATGAGTTTGTAACCGGTCTCCGAGCGCACGCCATAGTGGGGGGCTACGTGGTGCGGCTGCGGGTACTCGTAGTAGTGGTAGTAGTGCGCGGCGCGCCAGTCTGGCACCGTCTCACCCTTGAGCAGCGGCACCATGCTGCGGCCCTGCATGTCCTTGGGGGAGGCGACCCCGGCGGCCTCAAGGAAGGTCTCGGCGAAATCGAGCGTGCTCACCAAGTTCTTGTTTTCCGTGCCGGGCTTCACCACGCCAGGCCAGCGTACGATCAACGGAGTGTGCAGGCTCTCCTCGTACATCCAGCGCTTGTCGAACCAGCCATGCTCGCCCAGGTAGAAACCCTGGTCGGCGGAATAAACCACGATGGTGTTCTTGTCCAAACCGGACTCCTTCAAATACTCCAGCACGCGGCCCACGTTGCGGTCCACCCCCGCCACGCAACTGAGGTAGTCCTTCATGTACTGCTGGTATTTCCAGCGCACCAGTTCCTTGCCCTGGAGGTTCGCCTTCCGAAACGCCTCGTTGATCGGGTTGTAATGGGCGTCCCAGATGGCCCTCTGCGCATCAGTCATGCGGTTGTACCAGCCCTTGCGACCGCCGAATTTGGGCTCCTCTCCGTCACCATTCTGCCAGGGCATCTTCAGGTCGGAATTGATGGTCATGTCCTTGTCGATGCTCATCTGCTGTTCCCGGGCGGGCGAGGCGCGGCCGTTGTAGTCATCGAAAAGCGTGGCCGGTTCCGGGATGGTTTTGTTGTCGTAGAGCCCCAGCTCCTGCGGGCCGGGATTCCATTCGCGGTGTGGTGCCTTGTGCCAGTAGCAGAGCATGAAGGGCTTGCTCTGGTCGCGTCCTTCCTTCAACCATTTCAGCGCCTCGTCCGTGATCACATCTGTGGCGTAGCCCTCGATGCGCTCCTTCCCCTGGGGCGTCAGGAAGTCCGGGTTGTAGTACGAGCCCTGGCCCGGCAGCACCTTCCAATGATCGAAACCGGTGGGCTCGCTCTCCAGGTGCCACTTGCCGATGACACAGGTCTGGTAGCCCGCCTTCTGCAGCAGCTTTGGGTAGGTCTGCTGAGTGTTGTCGAAGAAGCTGCTGTTGTCAGGAAACCCATTAAGATGATTGTACTTTCCTGTCAGCACCGTAGCCCGGCTCGGTCCGCAGATCGAGTTGGTCACCAGGCAATGCCGGAACAGCATCCCTTCCTTCGCAAGACGGTCCAGGTTCGGCGTCTTTGCCGCCTTTGAGCCATAGGCGCCGATGGCGTTCATGGCATGGTCATCGCTGAAGATGAACAGGATGTTAGGCCGCTCCGCCGCCGAAGCGGATTGGATGAGGGCCAGCAACAGCAGCAGGGCGAGACGTTTCATGGGGAACTGAGAACGGGTAGGGGAGGTTGATCTTGCGGCCTTTGGATGTCGATGCACTCTCCAAACGTCGGCTGCGAAAGCAATACAACGCCATCCGTGCGGACACCACATCTCGATGGCTGACAAGGGAACCATCGGCTCACAACTGACTACACGAAAAGCGGCGTGGCCGGATGCGAGCACCGCAAGGACGCGACCGCATCGCAGTTGCAACGCCCCGCAACCTCGCCATCGTGCCGGCCCTGTTATGGCACTCATCAACGAAAACTTCCTGAAGCTCAAAGCGGGCTACCTGTTCCCTGAAATCGCACGGCGCGTGAAGGCCTTTGTCGACGGCAATCCGGAGGCGGCGAAGCGGTTGATCCGCTGCGGCATCGGCGACGTGACGGAAGCGCTGCCGGAGGCCGTGCGCTACGCCATGCATGAGGCAATCGATGAGATGGGCGACCGCAAGACCTTCAAGGGCTACGGTCCGGAACAGGGCTACGACTTCCTGCGCAATGCCATCGCCGACCACGATTTCAAGGCCAAGGGCGTGAACGTGGACGCCGACGAGATCTTCATCTCCGACGGCTCGAAGTGCGACACGGGCAACATCCTGGACATCTTCGGCCGGGGCAACAAGATCGCCATCACGGACCCGGTGTATCCCGTCTATGTGGACACCAACGTCATGATCGGCAACACCGGCGATGCGGATGAAAATGGTGCCTACGCCGGGCTGACCTATCTGAAGTGCGGTCCGGAAAACGGCTTCGTGCCGGCGATTCCGAGCGAGCGCGTGGACCTGGTGTACCTGTGCTACCCGAACAACCCCACCGGCGCCGTTGCCACCCGCGCGCAGCTTGAGGCCTGGGTGCAGTACGCGCTCAAGAACGACACGATCATCCTTTACGACGCGGCCTACGAGGCCTTCATCCGCGACCCGGAGATCCCGCACAGCATCTTCGAAATTCCGGGCGCGCGCGACTGCGCCATCGAGTTCCGCAGCTTCTCCAAGAACGGCGGCTTCACCGGCATGCGCTGCGCCTTTGTGGTGATTCCGAAGGGCCTGATGGGCAAGACCGCCGATGGCACCAAGCAGGCGATTCATCCCCTCTGGAGCCGCCGTCACAGCACCAAGTTCAACGGCGCCAGCTACATCATTCAAAAGGGCGCGGAAGCACTCTACACCGACGAAGGCAAGAGCCAGGTGAAGGCGCTGATCGAGCACTACATGGGCAACGCCGCCCTGCTGGTGCAAGCCTGCAAGGACGCCGGTCTCGCCGTCTATGGCGGCGTCAACGCCCCCTACGTGTGGGTGGGCTGCCCGGCGGGCGTGACGAGCTGGCAGATGTTCGACAAGATGCTGAACGAGGCAAACGTGGTGATCACCCCCGGCAGCGGCTTCGGCAGCGCCGGCGAAGGGTACTTCCGCATCAGCGCCTTCAACAGCCGCGCGAACGTCGAGGAAGTGTGCACGCGCATCAAGGCGCTGAAGTAGAGCAAGGGAAAAACAAGCGACCACAGGCCTGATCAAAGCCCGTGGTCGCCGAACTCCGTTGGGTTATTTCACGCGCTTCAAGGTCGTGGCGTGGTCGGGCATTTCCTTGCCTTCCATGACCGCCTTGCAACTGCTGGTGATGGTGTCCGCATCGTCGAAGCGGATGACCATGCCGTGCATGTGCGATTCCTTCTTGGGATCGATCGAGCAGCAGGAACCATCGAAGTCGAAGGTGATGGAATTTGCGTCCGCCGACTTGACGTTCATGGCCGGGCGGTTGCCCAGCATGCAGTAGTGGGTCAGGGCCAGCTTGCCGTCCTTGTCGTAGTACATTGTCACCATCTCGTTGGGGGTGCCTTCGAAGACGCGCTCCTCCAGCACGCTGCCGGCGGCCAGCAGGCGGTAGCGAAGCGTCATGTCAACGGGGCCGGAGCCCATGTCGGTCTTGCCCGTCCAGGTGCCGACGAGCGTTTTCATGCGATCGAATTCCGGCGATCCGGGCTTGGCCTTGGGTGCCTCGCCGGCGCGCAGACAAAGGGCGGCGGCAAGGAAGAGGGTGGTGCAGCAGGAGAGGAGTTTCGTTTTCATGGGTGTGACTGGAGGTGGGTTGAAATGAAGCGGATGACGGTGCTTCATTCACACGACGAACAGGCTGGCAGATGGAGGACAGGCAGGTGAACTTTTTACCAATCTGTTTGCGAGTCCGGCATCGCCTCAAGATTTGGAGGTCGTGAGGTCTCGCACAGGCCGCCATGGAATTCTCCGTGGCCGCCCCTGTTTCGCCGCGCTTGATCTGTCGTTGCAGAAGGGTGATAGCTTGAGTGGCCGAACCACTCGGCGCCTCGCCATGCGCACCTTTCCCGCCATCGACCCACTCAAGGCTGCGCTGGATCAGCGCCGTCCATTGGACGCGGCCATCGTTCGCAATCTGCGGGAGGATCTCATTGTGCGGTGGACCTACCATTCGAATGCGATTGAGGGCAACACGCTGACGCTGCGCGAAACCAAGGTGGTGCTGGAAGGCATCACCGTGGGCGGGAAACCGCTGAAGGATCATCTCGAAGCGGTGAATCACCGCGACGCGATCCTTTTGTTGGAAGACTACGTGCAGAAGGCGGAGCCGTTGAGCGAATGGACGATCAAGTCGCTGCATCAGCTTATCTTGAAGGGTCTGGACGACGACAACGCAGGGCGCTACCGAACGGTGAATGTGCGAATTGCCGGAGCCAGTCATCTGCCGCCGGACCAAGTGATGGTTCCGGAACTGATGGAGCGCATCATCGCCTGGTATCATGACGAAGCGATGGCCTTGCACCCTGTGGAACGGGCTGCGCGAGTGCATAGCGACTTCGTGAAGATTCACCCCTTCGTGGACGGCAACGGTCGCACCTCGCGCCTGCTCATGAACCTGGAACTCATGAAAGCCGGGTATCCAGCGGCGGTGCTGCCGGTGGAGAAGCGTCTTGCCTACTACGAGGCACTGGATGCCGACCACGCGGAGGGTAAGCGCGAACCCTTTGTCGCTCTGACTGCGGAGGTGGTGAGGGAAAGCTTCAGGCCATACTGGCATGCCTTGGGGCTGGATTGGGAGGTGGAGGTGTGAGCTCGCGCGCCGGTCGCCTTCTGTTTGCGTTGGCAGCAATGTCCGCTGCGCCCGCGTCGGCGGCAGACGTGCCGATGTCTGTCGTCGCGGCCATTCGCTATCTCCAGGTGGAAGGCACGAGCCATGGGCATCTATATCTTTTTGATCGCGAGGCGAGGGTGGTCCGGCAGCTCACAAACGATGACAGCGGGCAGGATCATGACCCCGTGTTTTCCAAAGATGGCCGGGAGATCGTTTACCAGCGACTCGTCGCCAGGGGCGAGCAAGGGCGCAGCATTCTGACCTCAGGGAAGGCTGATCACCCAATCAAGGAGCCTCCACAGTGGCGGGTGGACTCCGCCACAGAGCCATCTTCCTTTGACTATCCGCCCTCGGTTCCCATCCCAGGCCGACCCGGGGGTGGGCGGATTTGGACTGCGGGCAAAGCTGGCGACATCACCTTCAAGCTGCGCGATGGATCGGTTGAACTGGTCTTAAAAGACGACAAGGGCCGACAAGATCCGGGCGACCCTTCATGGTTTCCGAAAACCGCTTATCTGAACAATCCCAGATCAGGCGACGCAACCTCCTTGGAGTCGTTGCCGGTCCTCAGCCCGAAGCGCAATGCCGATGCCAAGGAGTTTTGGGCCGGTCCTTTGCCGCAGGGCTTGGTTGCCAACGAGGAGCGCAAGAATGAAGAGCTGACTATGGACGAACCCACCCCTGGAACAATGCTGGTGCTCGATGGCTCGCCGTTTCTGATTCAGCCGCCCCTGCGAGCCGCCTTCTTTTCACAGCATCGTGGCAGCACCTTTGGAGAAGCGCTGTTCGCAGTGGACCTGAATACCCGGAAACTGTTTGAGCTGGCCCCCAATGGCGGACGCATCACCCCCCTGCCAGGCCTGCCCATGTATGCCTGCGTGTGCAGCCAACGCTACCTGCCACTCGGCGATGGGCGCACCGTCAATTGCTCTTACCTTGACCTGTGGGACGGCCAGTTGCGCCGGACGCGGTTTGCGGAGGAGAAGACCGCTGTTTTCTATGGGGCGTCGGTCTTCGTTGAGGGCAAGACCCCGATCATTTTCAGCAGCCAAGGCGCGGCGCGGTAAGCATCGTCATTGCGCCCGCCGCTGGCCTGCTCTATAGCGCGGATTCCCCGGCCCCAGGCGGCCTGGAGCTTGATTATGAGCAAGGCCAAACATTTCCACTTCATCGGCATCTGCGGGACCGCCATGGGCTCGACGGCACTGGCTTTGCGCATGCAGGGCCATACGATCACCGGTTCTGACAACGCGGTGTACCCGCCGATGTCCACACTGCTGGAAGAGCAGGGGATCACGCTGATGAGCGGCTACAAGGCCGAGAACCCGCCTGCGGACGCTGACGTGTACGTGGTGGGCAACGCGATTTCGCGGGGCAACGTGGAAGTGGAGGAGCTGCTGGTGCGCAAGGCGCCGCTGGAAAGCATGGCCGAACTGCTGAAGCGCCACGTGATCCAGGGCAAGCGCAGCTTCGTGGTCACCGGCACGCATGGCAAAACGACCACCTCGTCCATTTTGACCTGGCTGTTCGAAAACGCCGGGCGCGAGCCAGGTTACATGATCGGCGGCGTGCCGGAGAACTTCACGGTGGGTGCGCGCTTCAATGACTCGCCGCACTTCGTCATCGAAGGCGACGAGTACGACACGGCCTTCTTCGACAAGCGCTCCAAGTTCCTGCACTACCTGCCGGAGTGCGCAATCGTGAACAATGTGGAGTTCGATCACGCGGACATCTTCAAGGACCTGGACGAGATCATTCTCGCCTTCCAGCGCATGACCCTCCAGGTGCCGCGCAACGGCCTGGTGCTGATCAATGGCGATTGCGCGAACTCGTTGCAAGTGAAGGCCAAGTGTCCGGCGCCGACACGCACCGTCGGCACAGGGTCTGATTGCGAGGATCGGATCGTCATCACCGCAGCCAAGCCCGAGAGCACGGAGTTTACCATCAATGGCGTGCCCTTCACCCTGCCGATGATCGGCGAATTCAACGTGCGCAACGCGGCCATGGCGATCTGCGCGGCGCGGTTTGGCGGCTTGAACGATGAGGAAATTCGCGCCGGGCTGCTCACTTTCAAAGGCGTGTTCCGCCGCCAGACCGAGCGTGGCGAAAAGAACGGCATCAAGGTGATCGACGACTTCGGTCATCACCCCACCGCGATTCGCGAAACCTTGAAAGGCCTGCGTCAACGCTACCCTGGCCAGCGCCTGTGGGCGGTGTTTGAGCCGCGCTCGAACACCAGCCGGCGCAAGGTCCTGCAGAACGAGCTGGTGGAGGCTCTCAAGGTGGCGGACGGCTGCGTCATCGCGGCTGTGAATGCCATTGAGAAGGTGCCGGTGGAGCTGCGCCTGGACCCGGAGCAGGTGGCCCGCGAAGTCACCGCCTCCGGCCGCGAGTGCTACTACGAGCCCTCGACCGAGGCGATCATCGCGCGGCTGAAAGCACAGACAAGGCCTGGTGACGTGAGCATTGTGTTCAGCAACGGCGGCTTCGATGGCTTGCACGGCAAGCTGTTGGAGCGGCTGTAGGCGACAGAAAGCGGCGCCAGCAGGTCAATCAGCTTGCCAGTGCGTTCCGGGGTTATCGTCAGGGTGGTGAAGATCCATTTGCCGCCCTTCTTTTTCGCTTTGGCATGAATGGTTCCGTCGCCTTTGGGTCCGGATACTTGGAAAGTAACGTCGGCAGTGCTGCTTGAACCGTCGATGCTGATGCTGCTGCTACTGCTGCTGAACATCTCGCTCTGCCGAAGGGGGGTGCCCAGCAGTGCGCGCACTTCAGCCGAGGCACCTGCCTTGGCAATGGCTTGAGTGTATACGCCGCTGTTGCGAATCGATCCCAGGCCAAGAGTGAACAGCCCGACGAACAGCCCGATCCCCGCAACCATGGCCAGAGCGCACCCTCCACAGCCGAACAGGCAGCCCTTGCCTGAGCTGGGGCGATGCTCCGGGTAAAACGGGACGGGATCACCGTAGCGGGGCGGCAAGGGAGGGGGATTCATCGCCAACAGCTAACAGCTCATGGCCGCCACGATCAAGGACGCCGTGCCAGCTCGGCGCGCACCAGTTCCCGCACATGCTTGGCAAGCATGTCCCACTCCACGTTCATGCGCTGCCCGGCGCGCTTGGCGGAGAGGTGGGTGACCTCGCGGGTGTGCGGAATGATCCAGCACACCACCCGGTCCTCCAGCACCTCGGCAGCGGTCAAGGAGATGCCGTCCAGGCAGATCGAGCCCTTGGGAATGACCAGCCCGCGCCCCTCCTTGGGCAGGCTGACTTCCAGCCGCCAGTCCGCGCCTTCTTCACGCCAAGTGAGCAGATCCACCGTGTCATCCACGTGGCCCTGTACAAAGTGGCCGCCCAGTCTAGCACCAGCCAGCATTGCGCGCTCAAGGTTCACCAGATCGCCAGGCCGCAGGTCGCCAAGATTGGTGACGCGCAGCGTCTGCTCCAGCAGGTCGAAGGCAATTGTTCCAGCCTCAATCACCGTAACGGTGAGGCAGCAGCCGTTGACGGCAATACTGTCGCCCTCCCGAACTTCAGCAGCAAGCGCCCCCACCTCCAATCGCAGACGGGAACCACCGGAACGAGGTTCGAGCGAGAGCACGGTCGCGGTGGATTCTACAAGGCCGGTGAACATGGCGCACCACTAGCGGTCGCGGTCGCGGTCGTCACTTTGAATTCATCAAGTCCGACCAAAACCGCAGTCAAATGCAGGGCCCGCACGAACCTCCGATGTACTGGAACACACAAGCCGCTTCCCAGTTCCGTCATTGTTCAGGACTGTGCCGATTTTGCGATGAACGGGTCTTAATTATTGCTTTGGAGGGGAGTTCGTAACTTGGAAGTGTCCAGGTGGAGGCAGTTTTCAACTGCTGCACCCCCCTGGTGATTTCCAACCATGAAACGCCACATATTCCCAATCAAACTGGCGGCTCTTGCCGCAGCAGGGTTGCTCTCGCTTCAACCGGCGAGCAGCCGGGCCAGCATCGCCTACGGCAGCATCAACAACTTCGACACCGTCAACGACACTGGCAGCGTGTGCCACGGGTTTGAGATCGAGCTGGATGACATCCACAGCACCGACATCACCTACACCTACGACTACAATCATTACGGCGCGCCCCAGATCACCGAAGACGATGCCATTCCCGCGCATCCCAAGGTGTTCGTTTCCTACCAGAGCGCCAAAAATACAGATGGCACCTGGGCATCGTTCACCGCGATTCCTTCCGCTCCCATCGCCCCCACCATGGGGCACCAGTTCACCAATCCGTCGGTCAACTTCGGCGGCGAGCACTTTGGCGTGGGCTACCGGGCGAAC
>CAINXC010000630.1 GCA_903854655.1 uncultured Verrucomicrobiota bacterium
CACGAGAAGGACACGGTGACCTTCACCGCCCCCGCGAAGCCCGGGCAGTACCCCTTTGTCTGCACCTTCCCCGGCCACGCCATGACGATGCAGGGCGCGCTGCGCGTCTTCCCCCTGGGCGAGGGATTGAAGGACCTGAAATTCGCCCTGTACCTGGGCGACTGGAAGAAGCTGCCGGACTTCTCCACCCTCACCCCGCACCGCCAGGGCGAGGTGACGGACAACCTCGTGCAGCTCAAGCTCGATGATTACAAGAACCAGTTCGGCATCGTCTTCACCGGCAAGCTGAACGCGCCGAAGGACGGCAGCTACACCTTCTTCATCACCTCCGACGACGGCAGCCGCGCGCTCATTGACGGCAGGGAAGTGGTGTCTTACGATGGCATACACCCTTCCGGCGACATCAAATCCAAGGCCGTGAAGCTCAAGAAGGGCGTGCACGAGTACCGCCTGGAGTACTTCCAGGCCGCCGGCAACATGGACCTGTTCGCCGCCTGGAAGGGCCCGGAATTCGAGATCACCCCGCTCTCCAAATGGGTGCCCGCCAACTGGAAGGGCGGCGGCGAAAAGAAGAAGGACGAGACCACCGGCATGCCCCTGGTCGTGACCAACGAGGCCCTGGTCTATCGCAACTTCATCACCGGCGCGGGCAACCGCGGCATCGGCGTGGGCTACCCCGGCGGCTTCAACATCGCCTGGAACGCCGAGACCATGAACCTGGCCATCATCTGGCGCGGCGCCTTCATCGACGCCGCCCGCCACTGGACCAGCCGTGGCGGCGGCGCGCAGCCGCCCCTGGGCTACGACGTGCTGCGCCCCGTGCTGGAGGCCAGCCTGCCCTTCGCCACCGTCAGCTCCCCCGCTGCGGACTGGCCGAAGCTCGCGCCCAAGACCCGCGCGGATGACTACCAGTTCAAGGGCTACCGCCTCGATGCCAAGCGCCAGCCCACCTTCAGCTACACCTGGAACGGCGTCGCCGTGACCGACCGCTTCGACACCGAGGGCAGCGGCACCACCGCCGCCGGCAAGCTCACCCGCACCCTCACCTTCACCGGCAAGGTGCCGGACAACACCTGGTTCCTGCTCGCCGCCGGCTGGAAAATCGAGGCCGCAGGCGACGCCTTCACCATCGACGCCGGCCGCGTCAACCTCGGCGGCCACGACTTCGACAACCAGTTCCGCCTCACCGCCCCCGGCGCCCAGGTCGCCGGCAAAAACCTCGTCCTGCCCGTGAAGGAAGGCCGCATCCAGGCCACCTACCAGTGGCTGAAGTAGCGGCCCGTCTTGGCAAACAGCGCTGCGGCGCTACACTCCCCCCGTGATGCAAACCCAGGAAGAAACCGACGCCCTTGCCGCCGCGATCTATCGCGACCGCGTGCTGCGCGCGCGTGAGGAAGATCCTGGCGAGAAGTTCATGGACGGCTTCCGCCTGTTTGAGGCCTCGCTTGCATTCATGAAAATGGGGGTCGAGGCGGAGCTCGGCACGAGCGATCCCGAAGCCGTCATGCGCGGCGTGCAGCAGCGCTTCGACACGGTGCGCAAGATGCGCGAGCACGGCCTCTATCAACCTTGGAACCCGCCGGAATGAAGATTGGCATCCGTGACAAAGCAGTGCGCTTCGCGCCCCAATGAAGGGCTTCTCGCAACAATGCCTCTCTCCCCTGTAACTTTTCCACCACGCCCC
>CAINXC010000631.1 GCA_903854655.1 uncultured Verrucomicrobiota bacterium
CTCCAGCTCGGCGAGCCGGGCGGCCTTGATCGCGGCGTCTTCATTTTTGGAGCGGATCTCTTCCACCGCAGTCATGTGCTTCAGCAGGCCGTCCACGGCCTCGTTCGTGGCCTTGGCGGGGCCCAGAGGCAGCCACTGCGGCGGGCCGGCGGCGCGCAGCACCACGGCGCCGTACCGGGGCTCCCATTCGCCAGGTTTGGACAGCAGGCGGTAGCTCACGAATTCGACCGCCGCATCCCCGGGCTTCAGGGCCGCGCAGACCTGGGCGGGTGTGACGCCGAGGGCGCTGCGGCCATCGACCTGGCGGGAAGTGAGCGAGGCGAGCTTGAACTCCAGCCCCGCCGCCTTCTGGCGCAGATCTCCGGTGTCGCCCGCGCCGCTGGAAACGGCGGCGCTCAACTGCCTGCGGGCGTCGCGCAACTGGTTGAGCAGCGCCAGGGCTTCGCCGCTGCGGGAGCGGGCGGCGAGGCGCTTCTCCTCCAGCACCGAATCGAGCACCGCGCCCTTCAGCCGCAGCACTGCCGGGATCAGCGCCTCGGGCTGGTTCGTGGCCGCGAGAAGGGAGAACGGATCGGCCTGCTGCAGGCTCGTCATGCGCTGCTGCTCGCTGGCGTAGCGGAACAGGTCGTCCACCATGGCCACCTGGTCCTCCGCCAGCTTCGCGGCCTCCGTCTTCGCCTCCGCATCCCGATGCAGGGCGAGCAGGCACCAGGCCTGCATCTGCCGCAGGCTCATGACTTCCGGGCGCGTGGGCGAAAGGTCCTTGAGCGCCTCAAGCGCCTGCCGGACGGCCTCCAGCGCCTCCTCGGGCCGGCCCAGCGCCCACAGGCAGCGGGCCTTGGTCTGGTCGTACTTGCCGGCCATCAGCTTCTGATACCAAATAACACGCTCGGGCATGGCCTTGTTGCTTGCACCTGACTGGCGGATGCTTTCCGCCGTCCGCCGGAGAAACTGCTCCTGCCCCTCCATTCCCTTCCCCAGAGCATCAAGGGCTTGCTGGGGTTCTCCCATGAGCAGGCGGAGTTCGGCGAGGTGCGGCCCGTCGAAGCCAGCCCTTATGTCTCCAAACATCTTGCTTATCCTGTCCGCCGGCCCGGCGTCTTTTGCGCTCCCTTCCAGAAGGGACAAGGTCTGCCTTGCCTCCTCGATTTTTCCCTGCCTTGCCTGTGCCTCGGCCAGTTCGGGCATCTGTGATTTGTCCATGACCTTCAGTGATGGAGCTGCCATCTCCATCATTTTGTCCAGGCCGGCCTTTGCCGCACCGGAATTGATTCTCTCCATCATGCTCCGCTGCACGTCGGCCGGCATGTTTTTGATCGCCTTCATGGCCGCCTGGGTAGCAAGGCGGGTCTGTTCTTCCATCGTCTTGCGCAGGAAAGCGCTTGGGTCGCGCAGCATCCCTTTGTCATCCGCCAGCAATGACTTTAGCTCATTCTCGACGGTGGCATAGTCGCCCAGGCTTCTCGCGATTTCCCGGACGATATGCGACTGAAAGATGTCTCTTTCGGGGTGCAATGACATGTTCGGACGGCCTGCCAGCTTCGGGTTGCTGTTAAACCGCTGGCGACGGGCGGTGCCTGCCTCAATCATCTGCATGGCGAGTTCGAAATCCCCGGCTGCGACAATAAACGACAGCAGCTCGTGATGAGCGTCCACAGCAGAGCTTGCCATGCGAAAATCAGCGCTTTCAACCTCTCGGTCCGCCACGTCGCTGGCCCACTTCAGCAGCCGATCAAACTCCGGATCCTGCTGCTGAAAAGCCGCCCGCGCGATGGTGAAAGCCCCGCGCGCCGCCTGGTGGCCCCCCGCCCTGGCATCCGTCCAGAGGGTGACAAGGTGCCCGCGGTAATAGGCGAGGATGTCCGCAGCCGACTTGTCGTTCGATTGCTCCAGCCATTTCCACGGATCATCCGCAGGCGCAGCGGCGGCAGGCTTTGGAGGGGCCTTCCTGCGCGTCTGCGCCAGCGCGCCGCCGGGCACGGCGGAGAGGCAGGCGAGGGCGGCCAGAAGGCCGGTGGCAAGAAGGTTCGGGCCGATGATGTGTGAACGACGAGGACGGGGTTTCATGAGAGGAGTTTTCACTGGGTCGGGAGGCCGTTTTCTCCCTGGGTGTTGTAGATGAGGAAGACCTCGACCCGGCGGTTGAGGGCGCGGTCTGATTCGCTGGTGTTCGCGTTTTGCAGCGCGGCCGAGTCAAACGCGGCGCCGGGCACACGGGAGACCGGCTTGTACTCGGCATAGGAGCCGATGGACATGAGATGGGAGGAGGGGTCGATCCATGGGGCGAAGATGTTGTAAACGGTGATGGCGCGCTGGGTCGAGAGGTCAAGATTGGTCGCGGGGGGAGTTGGCCGGGTGTTGTCGGCGTGGCCATGAATCTGGATTTCCTTGAGCCGGGGCGCATTGCCGGCGATGGCCTTCGCGACGGTGTTGAGCCAGGCCTCGGCCTTGCCTCCCGGGGGGATCTTGGATTCGGAGGGGCGGAACAGGGTGTCCGCACCGAACCTGAGGGTTTGCAGGTAACCGTCGTTGATGACGGTGACGACCGTGTCGCCGCCATCGGTGAGCAGCATGGAATTGTCGTTGCGAAGTTCGACGATGAAGCCGGCGGTGTTCGCCATGTCGCTGACCAGCGCCTTCTGCGCCCGTTGCGCGAGCTTCAGGTCGATGTCGCCGCGTTTCTTCCGCGCCTCGTCAAGCTCGTCCTTGAGCCTGGTGTTCTCCGCCAGCAGCTCCTGGTAGGATTTCAGGGTGATGGTTTTGTCCGGGTCGGCGGGGTTTCCCGTGATCTTTTTGACCTGCTCAGTCAGTGTCTCATTGCGGTGCTCCAGGCGCGTCTTCTGCCAGAGCACGAGGGCGAGGACGCCGGCGAGGATGGTGAAGAGGGACATCATGAGGTCCATGCCGGGGCCGAACCAGTCTTCCTCACTGGCGGCGCTGCGGCGGAAAGTCTGGCGGGAGGCGCTCATGGCGGGTCATTTTTGGGTGCGGTTCCAGGTCTCGATGGCGAAGGCGCGCAGCTTTTCCCAGGCGAGGGCGGCCCAGTGCAGCATGCGGTACCAGGGGGAGCCGTTCATGGCCGTCTCGTGGGCGCGCAGCTCGGCCTGAAGCGTGGCGACGGTGCCCGCAAGATCGCCCAGGGTGGTGTTGAGCGCCCCGGCCTGGTTGTCGCGCACCTGGTTGAGAAGGTCGCTGCTGAGCTTGGTGTAGGTGGCCTGCAGCCTGTCCGCCTCGGCGCGCGCGGCGTCGCGGTTGGCCTCCATCGTCTTGCCCAGGCCGTCCGCCGCGCTCACGGCGGCCTGCATGGCCTCCGCCGCCTTCTCCGTGTTTGCGGCCAGGGAGTCGCGGCCTGCGGCGATGGCGGAGGCGAGCGAGGCGGAGAGGGACTTCGCCAGCTCCGGGCCGGAGAGCTGGGCCTGCATCTCGCCCATTTTGGCGGCGGTGTGTGACACGCTTTGGGACAGGGTGTCAAAAATGGCCTTCACATCGCCCAGGGAGGCCATTCCCTTGGTGATCACCTCGTTCTGCGCTTGAAGGCGCTCGTTCTGCATGTGCAGGGCCTGCCAGATCGCGCCGATCTCGGTGCCGCCTGCGCTCTTGAGCAGGCTGTCGCCGACGACGGCCTGGAGCGTGAGCAGGGCGTCGTCCAGCACGCGCAGATGCTCCTCGTGCGCCTTGCGCAGGATGTTGCCGGCGCTGATCACGGCGATGGAGCCGCACAGCCCGGCGATGCTGGTGGAAAAGCAGGTGGCAAGCGCGGCGAACAGGTTCTTGAGCCCGGCGGCCACGTCCGCATCCGAGGCATGTTCGCCGATGATCGAGTTGAGGCTGGGCGTGGCGCACACCAGGCCGAGGAAGGTGCCCAGGATGCCGAGCTGCAGCAGCAGCCGCTGGGCGCTGGAGTTGCGGTGGGCCTCCTCCTCGACCGTGGCGCGCACGGTTTCGACGATGCCGGCGGGCGGATCCTGCGCGACCAGCGTGGTGTTTTGAATCAGCCGCTGAAAGGCGCGGAGGGAGCTGAGGCTGGAATCCCCCTGGGGAACGAGGCTGAGCAGCTCCTCCTGGGTCCTGGCCTTCTTGTCCTTCGCCGCCTCCAGGAAGGCTTCGTTGCCAGCCCTGGCAAGACTGCTGTCAATGCGCCAGCGGCTGATGCACAGCGCGATGCGGCCCGGCACGACTCTGAAGACGATGTAAATCGTGAGGACCATGATGACGGCGGTTTTCAACTGCGCCAGGGCGGCGAGGGCGGCCGGGTTCATGGGCACGCTGGAGAGCTGGCCGCCCAGCGTTTGCCAGGCCCCCGTGGAGACTGGAATCGCGCTGAACTGGCCCAGCCGCCACAGCATGAAGGCGAACAGCCCCATGAACACGGCGTAGATGGCGGTGATCCGCAGCAGGGCCAGGTGCTGGACCAGGAGCCCGCTGCTGAAGAACAGGAACCGGGGCTGCGTGCGACGGTGCAGGGGAGGCATGGCAGAG
>CAINXC010000632.1 GCA_903854655.1 uncultured Verrucomicrobiota bacterium
ATCCGGCAGCTTCAAAACATCGCCCTGCGCAAGCTTCGCCGGGCGCTGCAGAAGAAGGAAGACCCCATTCCGAAGGCGCTGCGCAACGCCAACCTCAACAAAAAGAAGTCCAAGCCCAACTCCCCGGCAGCCATGTTGCAAAGCATGCTTATGGGCGAAGGGGGCGACATGCTGGATGAAGATGAAGACGAGGACGGCCTCGATCTTGACGACGCACCCGCCCTCGTCCAGCCGCTGGCGGCAGCGAAGGAGTTGATCGCCGTCACGACTTCGGTCACGATGACGGAATCGGTTACCGTGGCTGAGACCGTGCTCCCTGCCGCAGGCAAGGCACCGAAGGTTCTTGAAACGGCATCGAAGGCTTCCAAAGCCGCGCCCGCCAAGGAGAAGGCCGCCAAAGCAGCCCTTCCTGCACCAGCCAAAGCGAAGCCTGCGGCCACCAAGACCAAAGCCGCACCAGCCAAGGCGGCGTCGAAATCCAGCCGATAACAAGCGGCTCAGGGCGTCGGGGATTTGGCCTCTGGGGGCTCAAGCCCATCGCCCTCCAGGCTCCCCTCCACAAATTTTGCCATGTCATCCGGCAAGGGGGCCTCCCAGGCATCCTCCCCTTCGAGCTCGAGGCGGGCGGAGTGCAGGGCGTGGCGCTTGAGCAGGAGCCGGCACTGCAAGTCGTCCGTCCAGCCGGTGACAATGAAGTTGAGATAGCAGGTTTCGTCCACGCCATACATCTTGTCGCCGACAACGGGGTGGCCGAGGTGCGACAGATGGACGCGAATCTGATGCATGCGGCCGGTGACGGGCTGGCAGGCGACCAGGGCGAATGGGCGGTCGTCGGCATGCTCGAAACGGCGCAGGACCTGGAAAACGGTCCGGCATGGGGTGCCGGTGTCATGCACCATCTGCTTCACGTAAATGGGGGATTCGGTCACTTCCCCTTTGCGGAGGATGGGTGCGGAGAGGTCCTGCGCTTCCCAGTCCGGCCAGCCATGGACGATGGCGTGATAGGTCTTGTGGAACTTGTGAGCCATCATGGCCATGCCGAAACGGCGGGCGGTTTCGTGGTTCTTCGCCACCAGGGTGACACCGCTGGTTTCTCGGTCGAGGCGGTTGATGATCGAGATCTGGCCCCCAAACATGAGCTCATACGCAAGCAGGCCGCGCAGCTCGTCGTAGAGCGTGGGTGCGCCGTCGGGGGAGCCGGGGTGCACCTTCAGCGGTGCAGGCTTGTGGACCACAATGTAGTCGTCGGTTTCCGCGAGGATGCTGAAGCGTGGATTGTTGGCGATGACACCCATGGTGAAATGACGAATGACGGAATGACGAATGGCAAATCCATGCCCAACGATCGGATGAGGTTGAGCGCCCGCCGAGCATGACCAGATCATGGTTGGACATTCCTCGTTCGTCATTCATCATTTCACCTTGCTCATGGCAGGAGGTCGGGGCATTGCTGGCCGCCTATGCAGTTCTCAAACGTCACGGCGGTCGCGAAGGCGAATGTGTATTTCGATGGCAAGGTGGTTTCCCACACCATCCTGTTCCCGGACAGCTCGAAGAAGACTCTGGGCCTGATTTACCCCGGCAGCTACCACTTCGGCACGGATGCGGCGGAGCGCATGGAGATCTCCGACGGGGCTTGCGAAGTGCAGCTCGACGGCCAGGCCGACAAGCTGACCTACGCCGCAGGCACGCATTTCGATGTGCCGGCGAAGAGCGGCTTCACCATCGCGGTGGGCGAGGGCATCTGCCAGTATGTGTGCTCGTTCCTTAGCTAGGCCGAGTTGCGAAGCTCCCCCAACCTCCGATAACTCACCTCGACGATCACTCCGCCGCCGCCGGGGGCGGAGAAGCGCTGGGACACCTCCACATCGGGGAACTGGTGTTTCACGGCCTCGATGGCCTCCTCCTTGTGGTGGAAGCGGATGATGAGCAGGGCGATGAGGCCGGTGACAAACAGCAAGGCACCAAAGCCGGCCATCATCTCGATGTCATGACGGTGGAAGAGGCGGTTGCGGGAGGCGTTGGCGGACTCCAGCGCGCGCAGCCGGTTCATCATCACCCGCACCCCGACGGGCAAGCGGTTCTCGGGGGCGGAGACCCTGGCCATGGATTCCATGGTTTCAGCAGCGGCCAGGGACAAATCGGGCTCGGGATAGCGCTCGGACAGCTCCTTGGAGAAGAAAATTAACGGCACGGGCCTGGCCCCACGATTCAAACAAAACACCAGGCCGGGCCGGTGGCCGATCCACCCGGCGATCAACGCCCGCGACCGGTCCATCGCCGTCTGGTCCCCTTCCAGGTAGGTGTTGGTGTCCACGAAAAGGGCGATGCCTGTGCGATGCTCAAACTTTTGCATCTCAGCAGCGACTGACTTGCGGCCCTCGATCGTCATCGCCCGGGCGTCGTCGCGAATCCCATCGGCGGGGGCGGGAGGAATCGGCGGAGTCTGCCCCTCCAGCATCCCTGCCAGCAGCACGAAGGCGGCTGCAAACAGGCGGCGGGAGTGAGAACGAATCCAGGACATGGGATGACACGTCACCATCCGCCCGGCGGCCTGAAGGTCAAC
>CAINXC010000633.1 GCA_903854655.1 uncultured Verrucomicrobiota bacterium
CACCTGAAGGAGACGCTGGAAGAACTGAAGGTGAGCAAGGACCTCATCGACCAGACCCTGGCCATCGTTGAAACCACGCGCAACGATGTGCTGAACCGCCCGGCAACGGCGAAGAAGGCGAACTAAAAATCCGCAAGGATGATTGCGGCGCTGCCATCGGCAGCGCCGCGAACATGACAAACATAGAATTTGGCGTTTTGCGAACCAGCGCCTTGGATAAGTGAAGGCCCAAAGCGGCTGCGAGAATAACAGTTCAAGGCAGATGCGTGGCGAAAGCCCTTCATAGGCGGTCCACCAGCAGCTCAAAGGCATGCTCCACCTTCTCAAAGCGCTGGGTGTATTTGAGGTCCGTGCGGTTTCGAGGGTCGCTGTCGCTGGGAAAGGCCTGCCCACCTCCGGACTGAAAGCTCTTGCCGCTTTTAACTACATTTAGGGTCCAGTCGCCATACTCCGAGCGTCCATCAAAATGGGTTTGCAGGTACACCGGAAGCCACTTCTCCACCTCCGCCTCGTCGATAGCCTTCCAAAAAGCTTGAACTTTGGCGGGCGACAACCGCAGTTTCGCCTCCCTCTTCTTGTGTTGTTCGTTATCAGTCAAACTCCATTTTGACGCCCGATCACCCGAGATTTCGTACAGTGTCCGACTGAACGGGTCGCCGATCTTGAAACTGGCCCGATCAATCGCCGGGTCGTGGTCGATGGTACCGCAACTGCTGAGGCACGAGACCACGAGCAGGGTTGCGAGAGGAAGGTGTCTGCGAGTTTTCATGCCGAGCCTGGTGTGGGAACAGGGGAGCGTATACGCTCCTCTTGGTTTCCCTTTTACGGCGTGAACGGCAGCGGCAGCTTCCAGGTCGGGTTGCCGTTGATGGAGATGATGAAGGAGGCGCGGAAGGGGGTGAAGAGGGGGGAGTTGCTCACGCTGGTGTTGCTGGTGTCGCCTTCACGGGTCCAGACGGCGGGGGTGCCGGCCAGGAAGAAGTAGCTGCTGAAGCCGGAGGCTCCGGCGGTGGCGTCACCGGTCCAGAGGCGGATGCGGTCTGCGGCGGTGGAAAGCGGTGCGGCGGTGAAGGCGCCGGCGACCGTCATGCCACGCGTGGCAGGGCTTTGCGTGAGAGGCCAGCCGGCGCCGATGAGCTGCGGGCCGGCGACCAACGGCAGAGTGAAGGCATTGGCCCTGACCTCGCCCACCAGAGGCAGGATGAGGGCGGCGTGGGGTTGCACAATGAAGCCTTCCGCAGGCGCGATGATGCGGGTGCCGATGTCGGTGAGCGTGGCATCGTTCTGCGCCACCCAGCGCGGCTCGCCGGCGCCGCCGTTGTAGAGCCACTTCATCTGGTAGCCGCCGTTGGCGAAGAACATGATCCGGTCGGCGGTGGTGGAGGAGTCGCCCGCCTGGAACAGGGCGGGAGGCAGCACCTCATCGAGAGTCTGGTGGGCGCGCACGGCGACCCGGGCGCCGGACAGGCTGGCGGGCGGCACGTTGCCGGATTCGAAGGCGATCAGTCCCCCCGTGGTGGCGGCTTCGTCGATTTCCAGGCGCAGGCCTTCACTGGCGCCGGACATCGCTTCCAGGTAGTACTGGCGGCCGGTGGCGAAGGCGCTCTTGAGGCCGACGGTGCTGATGCTGGCGGAGATGTCGAGCTGGCCGGTGGCGGTGAGGGTGCCGGCGATGCCAGCGAAGACTTCGGGCTGCAGCACAGGCATGGAG
>CAINXC010000634.1 GCA_903854655.1 uncultured Verrucomicrobiota bacterium
GCACCTTCATCGGAGCGCCCGCGTGAATTTGCAGGGCGAGCACGCCGCTCTTGGCGCCAATCGCGGTTTCGTCGGTCACATCCACGGTCTGCATGCCGTTGATGAAGTGCTGGAGGTGGTTGCCTTTGACCACGATCTTGTAGTCATTCCAGTCGGCGGGATGGATCGCGGCCTGGATTTCATCGGAATTGCCGCAGGAGCCGGTCACTTCGATCTTGGGCTTCTTGGGATCGGTGCCTTCGTGGACCACCACCTTCTGGCCGCGCTTGGCCAGGATGCCGCGGCCCTTTTCCTCATAGAGGATGCCAGTGTAGGTCTTGCCCACTTCCATGTCCGCCTGGTAGCCGGCCACCACGAAATTGGCGGGATCGACGACCTTGCTGCGGTACTGCACGCCGCTGTTGCCGAAGCCTTCGGCCTTGCCGTTGGCGTCCACGATCTTGTACTTGAAGGTCATCTCGAAATCCGAAACCTCCTGCTTCCAAACGAGGAAGGTGTTGCTCTTGGTGAGGGATTTGCCGGGGGCGGCGGGGTCGGGCTGCGTCTGGCCGGTGATGGTCCCGTCCTGGGCGGACCAGAGCTCCGGCTTGCCTTCCCAGCCGGTGAGGTCCTTGCCATTGAACATGTCGATGGTCTCGGCGGAGGCAAAACCTGCCACGGCGAGAAAGGCGAAAACGGGAACGAATGACTTCATAGGGATGGGTGAGTGAGATGAGGTGTAAAGCGAGCGAGGTTTAACGGGTGGCGCAGGCTTTGTCTATCCTCGCGAGCACGCGGCCTCTCGATTTCTACTTGGAGCGGATTTCCGCCTTGTCGGCGCTGGCATCCTGATAAATCACCAGATGCCTGCCACCGCCATCCCTGGCATGACTGATCAGCAGGGGCGCGCTACCCGCATCCGAGTCCTCCGCACCCGCCGCCATGTACTGCCAGCCGGGCGGGCCTTTCCATGAGTCGCCGAGTTCGGTCTTCTGCAACTGCCCCAGCCGCGCCTGATCCACGAGGTGCTCCTGCACCAGAAGGCCCAGATTCGCGGGATACCTGCCGGCATGGGCGCTCGCATAGTGTTTCAAGGCCAGGGCCAGCTCATGGCCTTCGCCGCGCACCTGGCGCTCCCTGCCCCAGCCTTGCATCATCTGGGAGGGCGGCACGTTGACACCCGCCAGCAGCAGACCAATCCACAACACGGCCAGCGTCGAGGTCACGTAGCCCAGGATCATCCCTGCCACCGCCAGCCCGTCGCCGCTGTAAACTCCCCCGGAACGCCGGATTTTGCCTCGTGCCAGGTGCCCGCAAATGATCGCAGGCACGCCGGTGACAAAGCACGTCACCAGGCTGAGAATTCCCAGCACCATGCTGGCGATGGCCGAACCCGCCGTGCCGTACTGCCCCGGCAGCAAGGAGGGCGCCACCGGCCGGTAAACCACCTGCGGCTGGGCGGCAGGCGCCGCAACGACCGGGGCGGCGACAGAGGCAGGCTCCACATACGTGAGAAGCGCCGGGTCCGGCCTCGGCTTGATGGGAGCCAGGGGTGTGACGGACTGGGTTTCCTTGCCCTCTTCAAAATCGACGACCAGCGCGTCGTCGGGCTCTTCTTCCTCATCGGCCGGCGCCTTCACATTCTCGTGCTCCGCGTCCTCGTGCGGCTCGATCACTTCCTCGACCGGCTGCCACTCCTCCATTCCCTCGGTCCACAGCTCATCCGTCGGCAAAATCTTGCCGCTCTCCAGGCCTTCGAGGACTTCCTCCTCGGTGAAGGTGCCCAATTGCTTTCCCTCGCGCGCAATGTGGTAACTCATGGGTGGCGAAGTGGTTCAGGCGCGGTGGCGGGCATGGTGGTTTTGGAGCTTCAGAGGTTCTCCCAGTACCACTCCAGCGCCTCGGCAAGCCCTTGCCGGACATCGTGCGTGGGCGAGTAGCCCACCAGCCGCCGGATGCTCGAAATGTCCGCCTGTGAATGCAGGATGTCTCCGGGTCGGAACTCCCGATACACGGGCTGGGGGTTGCCAAGGGAAGCGTCACGCTTCTGCAGGTTCTCCACGATCGCTCTGAACAAGTCGTTCAAGGAGGTGCGGTCGCCGCGCGCCACATTGAAGGCCTGGCAGCCCAGCTCCCGATGCTGGGCGGTGGCGGCCAGCAGGTTCGCCTGCACCACGTTCGCCACGTAGCAGAAGTCGCGCGAGGTTTCGCCATCGCCGTTGATGAACACGGTCTCGCCCTTCTTCAAGGCCGCCAGCCACTTGGGCAGCACCGCCGCATACGGACCCTCCGGGTCCTGGCGCGGCCCAAACACGTTGAAATAGCGCAGACCCAGGCTTTCGAAGCCGTAGCAACGATGGAACACCTCGCTGTAGGTCTCGCACATCGCCTTGCTCGCCGCGTAGGGCGAGAGAGGGTTGCCGGTCCTGGCCTCCACCTTCGGAAGCGTCGGGTCATCGCCGTACACGGAGCTGCTGGAGGCGTACACCATGCGCTTCACGCCGGCATCGCGCGCGGCCACAAACATGTTCAGCGTGCCGGTCACGTTCGCCGCATGCGTGTCCGCCGGCCGCTCAATCGAGCGCGGCACCGAACCGAGCCCGGCCTGGTGCAGCACGAAATCCACCCCGGCGCAGGCGCTGCCGCAGACGGCCTTGTCCGTGATGTCGCCTTTCACAAAGCGGATCTTGCTCCGGTGCTCGATGGGCGCCCCCTGGATGGCGCTGTCCAGGTTCTCGCGTTTGCCGGTCGCCAGGTTGTCGAGCACGACCACCTGCTGCCCGAGCGAAAGCAGCTTTTCCACCAAATGGGAGCCGATGAAACCGGCACCGCCTGTCACCAGCCA
>CAINXC010000635.1 GCA_903854655.1 uncultured Verrucomicrobiota bacterium
TCACGAATGGATTGCCCCGGCAGCAATGTCTGAGTCTTGCGCCGCAACTGGCCGCAGATCTCAATGTAAACATCCAAATCGATCACCTCCAAATTGGAGACGAGATCAGCCCCTCCAAGGAACAGCGGCACCTTGTAGCCGACGCAATCGGTGAACGCCAGATCGTCCCGGTTGAGGCTCCGCCATTGTTGCCAGAATTGGACCGCGAGCGCAGCGTCGGTGTATCCAACGAGTTCGACGTTGTGAAAGTCCAATACGGACGCCGGGATTTCCAGCGCCACTCCCGTTCCCACCTCGAGCATAAGCACCTGAGGCTGCCCATTTTCAACCCGCGCGTGGTCGACTGCAAAGTGTCGCCCAAGCCAGTCAACGGCGAAGGGTACGATTCGTCCGCGATATTCTGGAAACACACCTTCCATGGCTTGTGTTGCGGCTGGCACTTGATCGGCACGAAGCACACGATACAGACCGTGGTTGAAGGTCTTTCCGCCTAGCTCATCGAGTATGCGCCCGAGGTTCTCCGTTCCGAAATCAGCGGAGGTCGGCGAAGATTGACCGACACCATTCGCTGTGATCGTGAAAGTCTCTTTGAATCGAGATAAACTCATAGGTCTGGCTTTATTACGTTCACCGAAACACCGCATCCACGCCCATCGCGCTTTCCCTGGCGAAGGCGGGGACCCAGTGGGGCCTGCGCCGTGAAATGACCCGGTAAATCATGGAAAGCAGGTGCAGGGTGATGAGCCGGTCCACCAGGCGGTAGCCGCGCTGGCTGCGGAACAGCAGCTTCAGGCCCCAGCGCAGGTAGCGGGGTTGCAGGAGCAGGGGAGAGAAATCCAGCTTCACCCGGTAGCGGTAGCGCGGGCCGTTTTTGGGATATTTGGCCTTGTAGGCCTTTTTGGCGGCGCGCACGCGGTCCATCATGGCCTCATCGTCGTTGCCAAAGCTGTACTCCCGCGCCAGCGCGAGCAGGCGGAAGGTGTCCTCCATGTACTCGATGTCCGCCACCGGCAGCCCCGCCTGGGCGGCCAGGGACTTCATCTGCCCCAGGCGCTCCAGGGAGCGGGTGGCGGCGCGCAGGCAGCCCTCCGGGTCCTGCACGAAGTAGCGCAGCATCCGGCGCACGCTGTGGCTCACGAAAATGTTGTGCCAGTACACGTGCAGGACGGGCGGGATGCGCACGCGGCGGAAGAACAGCTTCTGGCGCGCGAATTCCTCCACGTACAGCAGGTCGCGGATCACCTCGTCGGAGAGGCGCAGCAGCTCCACCATCGCGCGGCCATCGGGGCAATGGGTGCGCTGGGCGTACTCGTGCACCGCATCCTCGACCAGGGCGCCGTCCTTGAACAGGCGCAGGGTCACGAAGGTGTTCAACTCCGTCCACACCGCTGTCCCGTCCACATAGGCCAGGCGGCGGAACGGCACCCAGCCTCCGGTCTGGCACCACACCATGCAGCCCACCACGGTCTCCGCGTGGCGCAGCTCCTGCGCGTAGCGCTCGTACTCCCAGCCCACGAAGGAGGGGTACTCGCCGCAGCCCTCGTACTCGCGGCGCGTCTGCAGCTCGATGATCTTCGCCACCTTGGTGCGGAAGAAATTCTGGTTCAGCGGCAGGTAGCGGAAGAAATCGCTCTCGCCGTACTTCATCGAAACGATGAGCGCGTTGCTCTCCAGGCCGTCGAGCACCTTGGCGAAGGTGCCCCGGTGCCACATCAGGTCGCCGATGCGGTAGGCGCCCACGGTCCAGGTGCGGAACACCAGCTTGCGGCGGTGCTTCTCAAACACCGGCAGCAGCAGCTTCAAAAAGGCGTTGGCCTGGGCGGGCTGCTTGAGCCAGAGCTGGCTTTGAAAGTCGTCCTTCACATCCCGGCCATCGGATTCGCCGATGCGGATGATGACCCCGGCGACCTGGGGGAACTCCGTGAAAAAGGTGTCCAGCAGGTCGCGCACGAAGACGTCGGGCTTCACCTTGCGGCTGCGCAGGGCGGCGGTGGAGGAGAAGTAGTCCATCGTCAGATAGACCGCCAGGCCGCTGGCCTGCAGCACCTCGAAGCACCGGCTGAACTCCTCGCGGTACACCGCGATCTTGGCGCGCACCTCCGGCTCGTACCACTCGTGATCGGCGAGGTGGGTGACGTCGTCGAGCGACACGGCATTGAAGCCGATCTCGCTGACCTGCCGGGCGAAAGTGCCGAGATCCTCGCGAATCTGCGCCCACTGGGGCTCCCGCCCGGGCCCGTCGAGCTGCAGGTGCTCAAAGGGGATTTTTGACCAGTTGATCGTTCGGCGCGCATAGCCCCGGAAGAACGGGCCGATGGCGTCGATGAGGTAAAGGGCGTCTGGCACGGGCATACGATAGCGCGGCAGGGTGGAGCCGGGAGCAACGATTTTGTCACGCACTCCGTGGCTAGGCAAGGCTGGTGAAACGATATCGTAACACACGATCCTTTGGCAGAGATGCCGCATTACCGCCACACTCGCGAATCCCGAACATATGAGCAAAATCCTGGTGGTCGATGACGAGAAGGACATAGTCGATCTCGTGTCCCTGCACTTGCAACGTGAGGGACATGAGGTGGAGGCTGTGGGCAACGGGCTGGGCGTGGTGCCCTCGGCCGTTCAGCATGAACCGGACCTGATTGTCCTGGACCTGATGCTGCCCGGCCTGGACGGCGTGCAGGTGCACCGGCGGTTGCGGGCGGATTCACGCACCCGCCACATTCCGGTGATCATGCTCACCGCCCGCTCCCAGACCAACGACCGCATTGCCGGCCTTGAAGGCGGCGCGGATGATTATCTGACCAAGCCGTTCAGCCCGCGTGAACTCATGCTGCGCATCGGCGCCGTGCTGCGCCGTTCCAAAAAGGTCACCACGCTGGTGGAGCAGCGCATCGGCGATTTCAGGCTGGACCGCAAGAACATGGCGCTTTCGATCAACGACAAGCTTGTTGATCTCACCATCACCGAGCTGAAGCTGATCACCGCCCTGATGGAGAACCCGGACGTCATCCACTCGCGGTCCGAGCTGCTGAACGCAGTGTGGGGCTACGCGGATGACTCGCAGTCACGCACGCTGGACACCCACATCAAACGCCTGCGCGAGAAACTGGGCACCTACGGCAATCACATCGGCACCATGCGGGGCCAGGGGTACTATTTCCAGACGGTGGTGAAGGATGGCAAGGTGGCCGACGAGGAATGAGCCAGATGATCACAGCCGTTTCCGAGCCTGCTGCCACAGCCCTGGCCGTTTCCACGGTTCGGAAACCGAGGGCGCCGAGCCCGCCCCCGATGCCTCCTCCAGACGTTCAGGCCGCGCAGAGTTCGCCGCTGTTTGGCATGCTGCTCGACGAGGTTCCCCAGGGCATCCTGGTGATTGATGCGGCTGGCATCGTCAACTACGCCAATCTCGCCATGAGCGTGCTGTTTCCCGAGCACTCCGTCCGCCTGCATGCCAGGCTCGCCGATCAGGCTGGCATGGAGGACATTACGGCGTTGGTACGCGACGCTGTGCAGGGCCAGCAGCGGGTGCGCTCCGAGGTGAGGGTGGTGTTCCAGGCGGGCAGGAACACCGTCGAAGAGCGCGTTTACGTGGCGGTTGCCGCCCCCCTCATTGATATGCCTGTAGGCGGTGCCTGGGTCATGGTGGAGGACGTGACGGAGCGGGCGCTCACCGAGCAGATTCGCAAGGATTTTGTGACCAATGCCAGCCATGAGCTGCGCACCCCCCTTTCGCTCATCCATGGCTATATCGAGACGTTGAAGAGCGGGATGATCAAAAGCACCGCCTCCCTGCACCGCTGCCTGGAGGTCATGGAGAAGCACAGCAAGCGCATGATGCGCATCATCGAGGACATGCTGACCATCTCGCGCCTGGAGAGCGGCGACGCCCAGCTCCGGCGTGAAACCTTCCTGGTGCGCGGTTGTGTGGAGGATGTTTTGGAGCACCTCACTCCTCTGATCGAGGCCCGGCACCCCGAAATCGTGGTGAATTTCCCCGCCACCAACGGCAAGCTGGAAGGGGACCGCTTCTACTGGGACCAGATCTTCACCAACCTGATTGAGAACGCGCTCAAGGAGAACCCCAATCCAGGCCTGCGCATCACCATCAGTGGTGTGTGGAGTCCGGAGGAATGCATCCTGACGGTGGCGGACAACGGCATCGGCATCGCCGCCGAGGACGTGCCGTTTGTGTTCAAGCGTTTCTTCCGTTGCGCCAAGCATCACTCCCAGGAAACCAAGGGCACAGGCCTGGGGCTTTCCATCGTCAAGCGCGCCGTGGAGGCGCATGGCGGCACCATCGAGCTGCACAGCCTGCCTGGGGTCGAAACGGCGTTTGTGATGCGCGTGCCGTTGTGAAGAGCAGGCGGCCACGACGCGTGCGTGGCATGCCCAGGGCTATTCAACCTGTCCTCCCTGCATCGGGGAGCGTGTGATTCACGATCCCGTCATCGGTGGAAAGCAGGCCCGGAAGTGGGCCAGGACGGGGGATTCGTCGGTTCGCTGCCAGACGAGCACGGTTTGCACCGGCGGCAGACCGGGGGGCAGGGGGCGCAGGGTGAGGCCGGGGCGCCTGACTTCTGAGACGGTGGCGGTGGTGGGGGCCAGGCCGAGGCCGGCGGAGATGAGCCACATCTTGGTATGAATGTCATTGGCGATCTGCACCACGCGCGGAGTGGCTCCGGCGCGGGCGCAGCGGGCGAGAAAGGCATCGTAGAAACCGTGCTGGAGGTTGGGGTGCATCATCACCATGGGCTCGTCATGAAAGTCGATCCACTCCAGGGTTTTCTTCCGCGCCAGCCGGTGGGTGCTGGGCAGTGCCAGCACCTGCTGGGATTGCTCCACCACCTGGTAGTCCAGTTGCGGCAGGCCGATGGGGGGGCGCAGAAACCCCACGTCCAGCTCGTGCTCGCGCAGGCGGTTGAGCTGTTCGATGCTGGGCAGGTCGAAAAAGGAGAGCTGCACACCCGGATGCTTGGCGCGAAACTGGCCCAGCACGCCGGCCAGCCAGGCATTGGCCGTGGGCGCGATGATGCCGATGCGCAGGGTGCCCACGAGGCCATGCTCCGCATTGCGCGCGCGCGCCTCGGCCCGGCTGGCGGCCTTTAGCACTCCCTTCGCCTCCTCCATGAGCACGCGCCCGGCGTTGGTCAGGTTCACGGATCGGGTGGTGCGCTCAAACAGCTTCACCCCCAGCTCATCCTCCAGGGATTTGATCTGGGCGCTGAGGGCGGGCTGGGCGAGGTTCAGCTTTTCCGCCGCGCCGCGGAAGCTGAGCCCTTCCGCCACCGCCATGAAGTATCGCAAATGCCGAAGTTCCATGGATTGATCGTATTCCATTATCAATCAAAGAACAATCTTGTATTAGGCATCGCGTTCTGAATCGCCACCGTAAAAAACATCGAAATTGAGCCGTTTGTTCCACCTGCTGACGGGCCGTCCTGGCCTGGAAGCCGGAGGAGAGGGACGGCAGCCAGGAACTGAATATGTGGATTGTCCGTCTCGCCCTTCGCCGTCCCTACACCTTCGTGGTGGCTTCTCTCGTGCTGCTGCTGTTGACGCCGTTCGTGCTGCTGCGGACGCCGACGGACATCTTCCCCTCCATCAACATCCCGGTGATCTCGGTGATCTGGCAGTACGCCGGGTTGAACGCGGAGGACATCGAGCAGCGCATCGTGTACAACCATGAGCGTTCGCTGAGCGCGACGGTCAACGACATCGAGCACATCGAGTCCAACTCCTACAACGGGGTGGGCATCATCAAGATCTTCCTGCAGCCCGGCGCCTCCGTGGATGCGGGCGTGGCGCAGGTCACGGCAGTTGCGCAGACCATCCTGAAGCAGATGCCGCCGGGGCAGACCCCGCCGCTGGTGATTCGGTACAACGCCTCCACGGTGCCGATTCTGCAGTATTCGCTGACCAGCAACAAGCTCAGCGAGCAACAGATCTATGACATGGCGCAGAACCAGGTGCGGGTGGGCCTGTCCACTGTGCAGGGGGCGCAGCTTCCCTGGCCGTACGGCGGCAAAACGCGCGTGGTTTCCGTCGATCTGGACCTCACCGCGTTGAAGGCCCACAACCTCAATCCGCAGGACGTGGTTTCGGCGGTGGACGCCCAAAACCTGATCCTGCCCAGCGGCACCACCAAGATTGGCGAAACCGAGTACAGCGTGCAGATGAACGGCAGCCCCAAGGTGCTCGACAGCCTGAACGACCTGCCCATCCGCATTGTGAACGGCGCCACCATCTACCTGCACGATGTGGCCCAGGTGCGCGACGGCTTCCTGCCGCAGCAGAATGTGGTGCGCAAAGACGGCCAGCGCGGGGTGCTGGTGACCATCATGAAGAGCGGCGTGTCCTCCACGCTGGAGGTGGTGAGCCGGATCAAGGCGGAACTGCCGCGCGTCATGGCCGGCCTGCCACCGGAACTCGACGTGAAGGAGTTTTCCGACCAGTCCCTGTTTGTGCGCGCGGCCATTGGCGGCGTTTTGAAGGAGGGCACGGTCGCCGGGGCGTTAACGGCGCTGATGATCCTTCTGTTCATCGGCTCGTGGCGCTCCACCGTGATCATCGCCCTGTCCATTCCTCTGGCTGTGCTGTCCTCCATTGCGATGCTGTCCGCGCTCGGGGAGACGATCAACCTCATGACGCTGGGCGGGCTTTCGCTGGCGGTGGGCATCCTCGTGGATGATGCCACGGTCGAAATTGAAAATGTGCATCGCCAGATGGCCTCTGGCAAGCCGCTGGAGGAGGCGATCCTGGCTGGCGCGCAGGAAATTGCTCTGCCGGCCTTCGTTTCCACGCTGTGCATCTGCATCGTGTTTGTGCCCATGTTCTTCCTCACCGGCGTGGCGCGCTACCTGTTCGTGCCGCTGGCGGAAGCGGTGGTGTTCGCCATGCTGGCTTCGTATGTGCTGTCCCGCACGCTGATCCCCACGCTGGTGATGTACTTCTACCGGAACTCACCCTACCACGGTGAGCACGATCCGGAACATTACAAGCCCGTGACCGGCTGGCGCAGGCCGTTTGCCGCTTTTCAGCATCTCTTCGAACGCGGTTTCAGCGCCTTTCGCCATTCGTATCAGGTCCTGCTGGGAGCGTTGGTGGCCAGTCGCTGGGTGTTCATCCCCCTGTTCCTTCTGTTCTGCCTGGGCTCCATGGCGATTGTGAAGGAGCTGGGTCAGGACTTCTTCCCCAACGTGGATGCGGGCCAGTTCCGCCTGCATGTGCGCACCCGCACCGGGCTGCGCATTGAGGAATCCGCCCGCCTGGTGGACCAGATCGAGCAGGCCATCCGCCGTGAACTGCCCGCCCATGAAATCGCCGGCATCCTCGACAACATCGGCATCCCCAACTCCGGCATCAGCCTCTCGTATTCGAACAGCGGACTGATCGGCACGGGCGATGCGGACATCCTGGTTTCGCTGAATCCAGGGCACGCCCCCACGGAGGAACATCAGCGCCATCTCCGTTCGGTTCTGAACAAGGAATTCCCTGGCACGACCTTCTATTTCCTGTCGGCGGACATCGTCAGCCAGACGCTCAACTTCGGCCTGCCCGCACCTTTCGACATCCAGATCTACGGGCGGGACATGACGACCAACCGCGCGGTCGCGGCACGGCTGGCGGACAAGGTGCGCCGCATTTCCGGCGCTGCGGACGTGCGTGTGCAGCAGCCGGCCGACCAGCCACGCCTGCAGGTGGATGTGAACCGTGAAAGGGCGGACCAGCTTGGGCTGACCGAGCATGACGTATCGAACTCGGTTCTCCTGAGCCTTACCGGCAGCGGCCAGGTTTCGCCCCTTTACTGGCTCAATCCCACGGTGGGCATCCAGTACCTGGTCAATGTGCGTGCGACGGAGCAGGCGATGGATTCGCTGCCGGCTTTGCAGAGCCTCCCGATCAGCAGCAGCCGAGTGGGCGAGGGGGACGGCCAGCTTTTGACGAACCTGGCCACCATCCACCGCACCCAGGGCCCGGCGGTGATTTCGCACTACAACGTGCTGCCCGTTATTGACGTGTTCGGCGGGGTCAGCGGGCGCGACTTGGGCGGTGTGCTTGGGGAAATCCAGCCGCTCATCGAAGCCGCTAAGAAGGACCTGCCTCGTGGTTCGTTCATCCTCATGCGCGGGCAGGCGGAGACAATGCGCAGCTCGTTCATCGGTCTGGGAGTGGGCCTGATCATGGCCATCGTTCTGGTTTATCTGCTGCTGGTGGTCAATTTCCAAAGCTGGCTGGACCCCTTGATCATCATCTCCGCCCTTCCTGGCGCGCTGGCCGGGGTGGCTTGGGGGCTGTTCCTCACCCAGACCACGCTGAGCGTGCCCGCCCTCATGGGCGCCATCATGAGCCTGGGGGTGGCTACGGCCAACTCGGTGCTGGTGATTTCATTCGCCCGCGAAATGCTGCACGGCGGGGAGGTGGATTCAATCGCCGCCGCCATTGAGGCGGGGTCCACGCGCTTGCGCGCGGTGGTGATGACCGCCCTGGCCATGATCATCGGCATGCTGCCGATGAGCCTGGGCCTGGGTGAGGGCGGCGAGCAGAACGCGCCGCTGGCCCGTGCCGTGATCGGTGGTCTCAGCATGGCCACGCTTGCCACCTTGTTCTTCGTGCCTGCGGTTTTTGCCTTGTGCCATCGGAAGCGGTCACCGCAGCCTGCATCCGCATCGTCCGCAACCCTTTCCAATCCTGATCTTGCCACCGTTTGATTTCTCTCACCGCATCATGAATACCAATACCGAAAGCCTTCCCTTGGGCCCCCTTCCGCCCCGGACTGATTCGCCTCCTGTTCCCGCCCGCCAGCCACGACTTGGCTTGCTTCTTGTGATTGCGCTGGTTCTGGTGGGCGTGGGCGTTTTCGCGGGAATGAAGCCCCGCCTGGTTCAGCGTGAGCAGGTTGCTGCGGAAACACGCGAACTGTCGTTGCCCAGTGTTGGCGTGGTGCATCCCGCCCCTGCCACCACTTCCACTCCGATGGTCTTCTCGGGCGAGCTGAAGCCTCTCACCGAGGCCTCCATCTATGCCCGTGCCAGCGGCTATGTGCGCGAATGGAAGGCGGAACTGGGCGCCCATGTGGTTTCCGGCCAGGTGCTGGCGGACCTCGACACCCCGGAGCTGGACAGCTCTCTCAAGCAGGCCCGTGCCGTGCTTGTGCAGGCCGAAGCCGCCCGCGCCCTGGCCGATATCACGGCGGTCCGCTGGACCAAGCTGCTGGCCGACAAGGCGGTGAGCACCCAGGAAGTGGACGAGAAAAAGGGTGATGCGGATTTGAAGAAAGCCGCCGTCGACGCCGCTCACGCCGACGTGCAGCGGCTTGAGGAACTGCGCAGCTTTGACCAGATCACCGCTCCGTTCGACGGCACCATCACGGCCCGCAATCTGGACGTGGGCCAGCTTGTCACCGCTGGGGGCAGCACCCAGCTTTATCGCATTGCCCAGACCAGCAAGCTGCGCGTTTTTGTGCGCATCCCGCAGTCCTTCGCCCACGCGGTTTCCGTGGGGCAGACCACGACACTGGCCGTGCCCGAGCTGGTCGGGCGCAGTTTCAGCGGAAAAATTGTGCGCACGGCCGGAGCCATTGACCCCGCCTCGCGCACTTTGCTCACTGAGATCGAAGTGGACAATCCAAAAGGCGAGCTGTTCGCCGGCAGCTATGCGCAGGTGACCCTGACGGCAGCGAACGACGAGGCTTCTCTCACCGTGCCCTCCAACACGGTGCTGTTCCGCGCCGAGGGCTCCCAGCTTGCGGTGCTGGACGGCACCGGCAGCCACGTGTCTCTGCGCTCTGTGAAGCTCGGTCGCGATTTTGGCACCCACATTGAGGTCCTGGGTGGCGTGTCGCTTAATGAGCGCGTCGTTCTCAATCCTGCCGATTCCTTGGTGGATGGCCAGGAGGTGCATGCGGTGGATATCAAGCCTGACGAGAAGCCCTCTGCGAAGAAGTAAGAGCAGAATCAGGTCTTCGGCTGGAAACCATCCGCCTGCTTTTCTGGCTGGTGCAAGGGTGGTTTTGAGGTGTGCTGCGGCGGATCATACTGCACGTTCCAGAGGCATTCGCTGATGTACTTTGCCCGCAATGTTCCTGGTCAGCGGATCTTGGCTACATGCAAAGTGCCCTCGCCGTACGTAAACCATCTGAAATCCGACTGAACCATCCATGAGTTCCCCGATCCCATCTACTGCTTGCCGCGTCGCTCTTGTCGAAGACCACACCATTATGCGGGAGGGGCTTAAATTGCTGGTGGGCAGCATTGGCGGTTTTGAACTCGTCTGGATGGCCGCTTCCGCAGCGGAGGCGATGAAAATGCTGGAGCAGGACCTGCCGGACCTTTTGCTGGTGGACATCACCCTGCCCGACCGCAACGGACTGGAGCTCATCAAGGATGTGCATGTCCTGCAACCCGCGCTGAAGATCATGGTGCTTTCCATGCATGATGAGAAACTCTATGTGCAGCGTGCGCTGCGCGCCGGCGCCCGCGGCTATCTGACAAAGGACGCCTCCCATGCCGAATATGAAAGGGCACTGCGAAAGGTGGCCGACGGGAGCATAAGCGTGAGCGAAGCTTTTTCCGAGGAAATCCTGCTTGCCTTTGCGAGCGGTGGCGCCAAGTCCAAGGACGGTCTGAACTCGCTCACGGACCGTGAGCTCGAGATATTTCAACTGCTTGGCGAAGGGCGCAACACGCCGCAGATTGCGGAGGCCCTGCGCATCAGCACCAAAACTGTCGATGTTCACAAAATGAACATGCGCGCCAAGCTGCAGCTTGAAGACGGCGCCGCCGTCGTCAGGCATGCCATCCGCTGGTATGAGACGCGCAGACTCGGCGGGCAGTAGGCGGGTCACCCGCCGCTGAAGCCTGCTGGCGGCTTTTCTGTTTCTGACACGCTGTCCGGCAGGGTATCACCCCATAGCCGTTCATGTCGGCACGGCGTAAGAATTGTTGTCAATCGAGTCACCGGCTCGGTGAACATCATCAGGTTCACTCAAGAACAGAAGACAGAAAGCCATGAAATACAAACTGCTCATTTTAGCCCTGCCACTGCTGGCCATCGGTTGCGCCTCGCCGCGCGGCGCCCACCCTCTCGCCCGAGAGGTCATCCGACCAGGAACGGAACCGGAATGCTTCACCATCAGCGATGATGATGCGGCAATGGCCAAGGCTGTGAAGCAGGCCCGGAAGAGCGTGCATACCTTTACCGCCGCCCTTCAGCATCCGAAGTCCGGGCAGCGGAAATTCGAAGTAAAGAAGCCCTTCGTCAAAGATGGCGTGGTGGAGCACATGTGGCTCTCGGATGTGACCTATAGCGGCGGTCGTTTTCACGGCGTGGTGGACAACCATCCCAGGAAAATCCCAGGGGTGAAAATGGGCGACCGGGTGTCGGTGAATCCCAACGAGATCACGGACTGGGCGTTCGTGGACAAGGGCAACCTCGTCGGCGGTTACACGATCCGGCTGCTTTTCTCGGACTTGTCGCCTGAGCGCAAGCTGGCCTTTGAGAAGGAAGCGGAGTTCCACATCAGCACCCCCTGAACCTACTTCCTGGAGGAATCTATTTATGAAAACAAAACAGAAACTTGTTATTTTGCTGGGCGCGGCCATGACGGCGTTGATGGTCAGCGGATGCGCCGTTTCGAGTGATGACGGAGCGTATTCAGGCCCGTATTACGGCGACTACGGCCCCTACTACGGCGGTGGATTTTACGGCGATGATTTTATCGTCAATGGACATCGCCATCACGGCTCCTATGGCGATCATCATCTGGCGGGGCGCTCGTTCGGAGGCGGGCACTCGTTCAGTGCCGCGCGATCTGGTGCGGGACGCGCCCTTGGTGGTGGCTCGCATGGCTTCTCGGGGGGCGGGCACGGTGGCGGAGGCGGCCACCATTAGCCTGGCCGAGTGACGTTTTCCACGAGGCACGCCTTGATTCACACGGACCAATCATTGGCGGGTGACGGGTGCGCCTCGTGGGCGACCGTTCTTCGGCGGAGCATTTCCTCGTGGAGGTGGGAGGCAGTCCTTTGCTCCATCATTGCAATGAGGGCGACGATCAAATTCGTACCCCAATCTGGCAGACGGTCGATCCAAGCGGGCAGAAGCGGATGAAAGTCGATGAGACTGTACTCACCGCTGGCCTCGTTCTTGATGAATTCAATGTCAAAGGGCCCGCGCCATTGGAGTTCGCCAATGAGCGTCGCGCACAAAGCCTTCAGCAACGGGTCTGCCACGATGCTGTCGCAGAGGGCGTCATTTGCAGCGCCGGCCGCAGGCTTGCGGGTGCAGCACAAGCCGGCCATGCCACCGTGGCCGTCGCCGATGCCCAGGGCGTGGATCTTGCGCCCTGGAATGCAGCGCTGGACGATCGCGGGCGCACCCCATTCGGCGAGCAGACGGGTGACCTCGGTGATAAAAGCGGCCTCGGTGCAAACCTTCTTTGCCTCGTAGTACCGGCCTTTGACCATGACGGGATAGCCCAGTTCCGCTGCGGCCCGCACGGCCCCCAGGATGCCATAAACCGCCCTCGTGTCCGCCACCTTGACGGCGCAGTCCCTGGCCAGGGTGGGGAGCCGGCTCTTGGCGCGGCGCGAAAGCATCGCCTGATCCGGCAGGCAGGTAAGGATGCCGCGCCTGGCAATTTCGTGTTCAATCCCCGCCAGCAGTTCCACCTCGGCATCCATGGTGGGAATGAGCATGTCTGCCGGGGCATGGGCCAGCACCTGATCGAGCCCCTGAAGGCAGCTTTCCGCCCCGGCGGCGGGAAGAGGCATCAGGCAGAGCGCGTCCGCGCCGCTCTCGGACAGGCTGTCGTGTTCCATCAGGCCATACGAGAGAGCCACGATGAAGGCGTTGGGGTGGGCCCGACGAAGGCTGCGCACAAGGCCGGCACCGGGGGGCGGATTCCCTCCGCGATGCAGGCCGCTGACGATGAAACGTGGAAAACGGGTGGTCATTTGCTGACAGTCCTCGTGGTTTGCCGCTTGGCAGGTCTTGGTTAAGAAAGAAGGGGTGCCGGAAGATGGTTTGGTTTTGGAAACCCAAAGCCGCCAGGGGCGGTCCGGAGTTTCCCGTTGCTTATACACGGATGGGCTGATGCCGTTACCAGACGAGGTGAGAAACTATGGCGATGGGTCAGAAACTCACGTTGATGCCCAGATGAAACTGCGCCAGATCGCTCTCACGGGCGCTGGCGGCTCCAAGCACCTGGTTGCCATCAAGCAGGCCGGCATTGACCATGCGGTAGTATTGGACCGCGCCATAGACGGAGGTGGTGACGTGGCTGTTGGAGAGGCAGGGAACGGGGACGGTGGCCTTCAGCGCAGCGGTGAAGTAGCCGATGCCACCGCCCGCCGGCCGACCGGTCTGAACCTGGTAGGCATAGTCGATGGGGTAGTAGCGGAAGTGCGTGTAGTCGTAGCCATAGTAGGTGATGTGGCGGGTTTCGAGATTCGAGCGTTGGTAGAAGCCATCGGGCACCAGGGTGAAAAAGGCGGGCAGTTCCACCTTGACCGGGCCGATTTGACACGAAGGGTTGATGCCGAGCTTGAAGACATAGCTGCTTCGGGCCAGCGCGGGGTTGAAAACCACCGTCGTGTTGCCTTCCGACTGGCTGCGAAACTCGACAAAGGGGTGCAGGGCGAAGGGCCCCAGCAGGCGGCTGTCGTCATAGGAGAGAGCGAGCGCCATTTCCCATGCGTTGTGAAAGGCGGAGTTGGGGCTCAGGTAATGGGTGTAGAAGGCGGTCAGCTTCCAGTCGCGTGCCAGGGTGAACGTCAGCCCTCCGAACAAGTCCAACTCGCGCCAGTGGGCGGCGGGCGTGCCGCCTTCGTGACTGTGCCAGGTGCTCCAGCCGCCGGCGGTGAAGGTGACATTGCTGAGCCAGGCGGTGTGATCGACGTACAGCGGGGTCGAGAGCAGCAGCAGGGGCTGGGCGCCCAGGCCCTGGTTCTCGATTTGCAGGCCATGGTTCGTGACGTAGCGGTTGGTGAAGTTGAAATTGATCAGGCCGCTCAGGCTGCCCGGCTGCGGGCCGCCCATCACCGGTGCCCAACTGGCTTCTTCGGCAAAGGGTGTGGCCAGCCTGGGCGGATTGTCTTCCGCCCGTAAGAAGGCCCTGGAAACGAGCACCAGGGCCAGGACTGTGAGCAGGCCTTTCACGAGATGCAGCTCGGTTGGTAGTCGGTTTGCACCGCCTTGATCACAAGGTCATTGTGCTGGCGCGATTCCACGCGCACCACGCCGCGTCGTGCCTGGATGCCGCACACGATCTGCTTGGGGGCGGTGGCGTCGCCGTGAGAGACAGCGTCGGCGTGAACGGCGATGCCGCCGCCATGCTCGGCCTCCATGCGGTAGCGAAAGCGCAGCATGAAGGGCCCGAGGAAAGGCTCGGCGAGCTCCAGGAGCGGGCGTGTCACAGGATTGGTGAAAGGCATGCTGCTGACACCGTCGAACCACGAGGCGTTGGTCTCGGCGAGACAGGGCACGCGGGCCATTCCGGCGGCGATGAGGGCGAGAACGCTCCTGCCCGGCCCCGCATAGTCCACGACATAGAACACGCCCTCGCGAATGAAGGCGGAGAACTGGGAGCCATGGCGGCGGGAGCGGAAGCGATAACGGCCCCACTCGTCGAAATCGAGGCGCACGGTTTCCTCCCAGGAGCGCCCTGTGTCATCCGTGAGCCGGTAGCGGTATTCGCCGGGCAGCAGGCCGCCGAGCATTTCGGCCAGCGCGGCGCTCATGACCGCAGTCTGCACGGTGCCGCCCTCGTCCGGCACGCCTGACGTATGATACACAGGGCCGCCGTCAGCGCTGGTCTCGATGTAATGCTTGAGGCAGAAGGGGCGGGTGGGCACCCCGAACCAGCCGGTGGCCTGGATTTGCAGGTGCAGATGGGGCACTGGCGAGCGGCCGCTGCTGCCGCACTCGCCCAGCGCCTCGCCTTTGAGCACCCGCTGGCCGGGCACCACGCTGACCGAGTCCTGCTTCAAGTGGGCGAGCAGGACGTAGAACCCCGCATCGGCATGGAGGATGACGCAGTTGCCCCAGTTTTGATCCGGGTTGTTCTGGCCTGGAGCATTGTCGGCCACATGGTTTTCCACGTAAGCGATGACTCCAGAGCTCGGGGCCAGCACGGGGGTGCCGAAGAGATGGAAATCCGTCAGCGCCTCGCCGCTTCCTGAATGGCGCAGCCCGGCCACCTGCGCTTCGAAATCGAGGGCATGCTGCCATTTGCCGCGATGGGTGAGCGCGCCCGAGAAGCCCTGGGAGATGAAGCGGGCCCCGTCAAATGGCAGGGCCAGCGCCGGCTTGTTCAAATCCGGGAAGCGCCGTGCCTGCAACAGCACCTGGCGGGCGGCGGCCTCGGGCAGGGCGCCGGGAGCGGGAGAAGGCACCAGTGCCCCGGCTTTGGAGCGCTGCCCCAGGGCGTAAAGCAAGGTCAGCACCACGAGATTGTAAGGCAGCGCGCTGGGCGGCAGGGAGAAGTACTGCAGCGCCGAGCTCAGGGCGACGCCGACGAACGCGCACATGGCGGCTCCCAGAAAAGCCAGTGTCAGGCTGGCGCCGGAGGTGATGTAATAGCTGGCCCCCAGCGCGATGCCGCACAGCAGGAAATTGTAGCCGCCCAGGGTCGCGCCGGACATCTCCAGGGGGATGCCAAGCTGCCATAGCACGCTCACGCCAGAGACATAGGTTGCAGCGGCGACGAGCGTGGTGAGCGGCGAAGTGCAGGCCAGTCCGATGAAGACGAGCATGCCGGGAAGCGCCTGTGCTTGAAAGGCCATGCTGCCGAAGGATTGGAACAACCCCTGCCACAAAGGGGGGAGAAAGGGCATGTCCATCCACGCCACCGGCGCATGCACGGGAGGGACGGTGGGACCGTAAAGCGAGTGCGCCATCAGGTACAGCACGTAGGCACCGGCCACGGAGGGCAGGCTGTGCGCAGAGATGCCGAAGTGCGCCGTCATCCAGCCGCTCATGCTGGTGGTGAGGAAGAAGCCGCCCACCGCCGCCGTGCTGAGCAGCAGCAGCAGTGTGGAGGGCGGGAAATCATGGCAGTGATGCAGCCAGCCCACCGTCAGGCAGATGAGGATGGGATTGAACAGGGAGAAGCCCGTGCGCAGCAGCGTGCGGTCATAGCCCAGGAACCAGCCCAGCGCGGCGGCGGCCACCGCGCCAAACACGCCGCACAGGGCGATGGCCGGGGCCAGCAGCCCCACCGCAAGCAGCCACCAGCCAAAGCGCGGGCTGGCGCAGAAAAACAGGATCGCATAGGCGCGGGGGAGGCCCAGCGCCAGGGATTCCAGGAATGTCGGCGCCGTGAGCGGCGCCTCCTTTTCAGGGATGAATATCATGCGTTGAGATGGTGGGGCACGACCTCCATGGCCTGGACGTAGTCCAGGTTTTCACGCTTGCGTATCACATGTACCTGCCGGTCCTGGCCGATCATGACGGCGGCGGGGCGGTAGGTGATGAACTGCATGGACTGGGTCTGGTTGTAGGCCCCCACGGGATGCATGACGACCTGGTCGCCGGTGTTCAGGCCGGGCAGGGGCGCCTCTTCGCGGATCACGTCGATGTTCATGCACAGGCAGCCATAGACGGTGGTGGGCGTGGGCGCGTCGATGCAGGCGCGCACGGGCAGGATGCGCGGCTGGTACCAGGTGCTGGTGTATAGCAAGTTGATGCCTGCATCCAGCACCAGGGCGTTCTGCGATCCGCTGGACACGGAAACGTGGCCGGGATTCTTGCCGTAGGCGGCCAGGGCGGTTTGCAAAGGGTCGTGGAACACGCGCTTCTTCACCGCGACCACGCTGGAGATGAGATAGCCGGCATCATCGACCAGTGAGCGCCCGGTTTCCAGATACAGCTTGGGCAGCGGGCGGTTGGCGGGCCACATGCTGGTGATGGTGTCGCCAATCGCTTCGGCGTAGCGGTCCATCGTTGGTGTGACCTGCTCCGGCGGCAGGTACTGGTAGTGCAGGCGGGCATGGGAGGCAAAGCCGCCGCCCATGTTCAGGTAGCGGATCGGACCGGCGCCCATCGCCTCGGCTTCCAGCGCGAGGCTGACAAGCTTTTGCGTGGCAATGCGATACCAGTCGGGCTCCAGAATGAAGGTGCCGATGTGGCAGTGCAGCCCGGCGAGCTGAAGCTGGGGCAGGGCGATGATGCGGCGCACCACCTGCTGCACTTCGCCATCGTCGCCGTTGAACCCGAACTTGCTCCACACCACCTGGCCTCCCGTGCTCAAGTGCACGCGCAGGGCGATGGGCAGCGGCTTGCTGCGCCCGCGCGCCATGTCCGAGAGAACCAGCAGCTCGTCGATGTTGTCCACCTGGATCATCGCGCCTTCGGCAATGGCGCGCTCCAGGTCGGCCTTCTCCTTGTGCGGTCCGTTGAAGATGATCTTGTCGCCGGGGATGCCGTTGTGGCGGGCCTTCTCATACTCAAAGCCGGAGACGACCTCCGCAATGGAGCCCTCCTGGTGGAACACGCGGCAGATGGCGTTGAGGTAGTTGGTCTTGTACGACCAGGCAAACTGCACGTCCGGATAGCGCCGGGTGAAGGCCCGGTGGGCATCGCGGTACTGGTTGCGCAATGAAGTCTCGGAATACACAAACAGCGGGCTGCCATGCTGGCGCACGAGGTCGGCGACGGCCACGCCGTCGATCTCCGGGCAGCTTGGGGAGGAACCGAGGCGGAAGGGGTTCACCGGGCCCTGGTTGAGGCGCTGCACGGTGGGGCGGACATAGGGAAGGCGTGACATGGTGGGAGAAATCTTGGGTTGGAAGGCGAGAAAATCAGGCGGCGGGCTGGATCCAGCCTAACTGCTCAATGGATCGCAAAAACTCCGCGAGGTCGCGCGAGGCGGTGTTTTGATCGACTTCAAACTCCTCCACGAGCTGGCCGAGCACGGCATCGGGCGGCGTGCCCTGCTGGAGGAGCCGGACGATGCGCAGCCCCGAAGTGCTGAGCTGGAAGGTTTCTCCGTTCGAGGGATCGAAGGCGAAACCCCGGTCGTTGAGCAAAAGGTCGGAAAGGGTGGTGGACATGGCGTTTGGGAGTGGTTGGAAGGTTGTCGGATCAGCGGGCTTTCGTCGCCTCGTCATAACCCTGGCGGGCGCTGGCGTACTGAGGGCTGATGCTGAGGAGAAGGGTGAAGGCGCTGGTGGCGCCGGTCTTGTCGCCGGCGCGCAGGGCGGACCATGCGGCGCCGCTCAGCGCATCGGGATCATCAGGGTAGGTGAGGAGCGTGCGGTCGTAGGCGGCGGCCGCCTTGCGGTAGTCCTTTTGGGCAAAGCTGAGGCCCGCCAGTGCCATCATTGCGCGGTAGTTGGTGGACTGCACTTTCAGCACTCCCTCGGCGGCGAGGGCGGTCTTGCGCGGATCAAGCTGGGCTTGCACGGCATTCAACAAGCCAAGCGCGGCATTGAGCGAGGTGGGTTTCAACGCCTGGGCTCTGGCATAGGCGCTCTCGGCCTGGTTGTACTGGCCGCTTTGATACTTCAGCCAGCCGATGCGCAGTGAAGCGAGGAAGCCGTCGCCGCCCTTCTCCTTGAACGCCTGCATGGAGCGCAGGGCCGCGGTGTAATCCTTGCTGGCTTCGGCAGTGGTCGAGTCGGTCCACAACTGGCCGAGCTGAGCGGGGCCGGAGGTGTCGCTGGCGAGGGCGGCCGCAACGAGATACGGCAGGAGAAGAAGGCGAAGGCGATGCATGGCGGAATCAGGGCTTGGTGATGGAGATTCGATAGAATTTGCGGGCACCTGCGGCCGCTATGTCGGTGAGGGTGCGTTGGGTGCCTGCATCGGAGACGGTTCCGCCCAGCGTGTTCCAGTTGAGGAGGTCGTAGCTGTACTGCACGGTGTAGGTGCTGGTGCCGTAGCGCGGGCCGAAGACAATCTGCTTCAGGCCTGGCTGCCCGGTGACGGACTGCAGGGAGACAATGAAGCGCGAGGAGGGGTTGGTGGGATCAAGGCCGGCGTTGTATTTGAACAGGTTGTCCTGCCCCGTGCCGTCGGCGTCCGCAGTGGGGGCGGCCAGCGGGTTGTTGAGTCCAAAGTACTGCACCTGCCAGGCGTCCGGCAGGCCGTCTCCGGCATAAGACCCGTAGTTGTCTGTTAGTGTGTCGATGACGGTGAAGGAGAAGGTGGCGGCAAAGCCAAGGGCGCTCGCTGCGGCTGATGCCATGGTGTTTTGATACACTGCGCCAGCCGTCGCAACGCCGGTGGTGCTGACGCTCGTCAGAGGGCCGCTGGCGACGGACCAGGAGACGGCGTTCGTGGCCAGGGCGATTTGGGTGCCGTCATCAAGCGACTCCCAGGCGGCAAGCTGGAGCGTGGCCGTTTCGTTGACAGAAGAGGCTCCGGTCACTGCCAGGCCTGTCACCTGGTAAAGCTGGCCCACGTAGCCCGGCTTGAGGGTTTCCGACGGTGTGCCTGCGGTGCCGACATCCACGAAGCCTCCGGCGCTCGAAACACTGGAGTAGCTGGCGCTGGTGCCGGGCTCGCCCGCACCGTCGAGGCTTTCGGTGGTGACGTTGTAGGTGGCGCTGCTGCGCAGGGCCGCGCTGGCAGGCATCGTGGCGGCCAGAACCAGGCACAGTGGGAGCAGTGATTTCAGGCTCATGGCTTCTGATAGAGGTACATGCTCCTGCCCACGGTGTAGGCGTAGAGGTCGTTCAAGTAGCCGCCGTTGGTGCCGCCGAAGACCAGCATTTCGCTGCCGGTCCACACCGCCGTGTGGCCTGAGCGGTTGGCCGGAGCCCCGGCGATGGCAGTCGCGCTCCAGATGCCGGTGAGAGTGGCGTAACGTCCGCCCAGGCCCAGGTAGGCGCCGCTGTAGCCGCCCCAGACAAGGACTTCGGAGCCGGTCCACACGGCGCTGTGATAGCTGCGAGCGACCGGCGCACCGGCGGTGACGGTCGCGGTCCAGGCATTGGTGGCGGGATTGTAGTGGCCGCCGTCGCTCAGGTTGGTGGTGCCGTTGTAGCCGCCCCAGATGATCATCTCGACTCCCGTCCAGGTGGCGGTGTGGTCGGAGCGAATGCCGGGTGCGCTGGTGGTGCTGGTGGCGGTCCAGGCGGCGGTCGAGGGGTTGTATTGCGCCCCGTCCGCGAGGTAGGCTGTGCCGTTGTAGCCGCCCCAGATGATCATCACCGAGCCGGTCCATACGGCGCTATGGTCGGAACGAATGCCAGGGGCGCTGGTGGTGGTAAGGGCGGTCCAGGCATTGGTGGAGGAGCTGTAGGACGCGCCGGTGTTGAGATAGGCGCTGCCGTTGTAGCCGCCCCAGACGATCATTGCCGTGCCAGTCCACACGGCGGTGTGGTAGTAACGGACTGAAGGGGCGCTGGTGGATGGCAGGGCCGTCCAGGTGTTGGTGGTGGGATTGTAGCGCGCGCCATCCCCCAGATAGGCCGTGCCGTTGTATCCGCCCCAGATGATCATTTCGGTGCCCGTCCACACGGCGGTATGGAGGTAGCGGGGCGACGGTGCCGAAGTGCTGCTGATCAGGGTCCAGGTGTTGGTGCTTGGGGTGTAGCGCGCGCCGTCGCCCAGCGCAGTGCCGTTGCTGCCGCCCCACACGATCATGTCCGTGCCGGTCCAGACGGCGGTGTGGTTGGTGCGCAGGCTGATGGGGCAGGCCGGGGCGGCGGTGGACCAGGCATTGGTGGTGGGGTTGTACTGGCCGCCGTCCGGAAGGTAGCTCACGCTGTTGCCGCCACCCCAGAGGATCATGGCGCTGCCGGTCCAGACTGTGGCGTGGCTGTGCCGCGCCAGCGGCGCACCGGTGGCGCTGATGGCGGTCCAGACATTGGTTGAAGGGTTGTAGCGCGCGCCATCGCTGTCCGCCGTGGTGCTGCTGTAGCCGCCCCAGACGATCATCTCCGTGCCGCTCCAGACGAAGCCGTGGGAGTCGCGGGCGGTCAAAGTGCTGGCGGCGGTTGCGCTCCACGTGTTGGTGCCGGGGTTGTAACGGGAGCCGTCGGCAACGTCGGCGCTGCCGCTGTAGCCGCCCCAGACGACCATGACGGAACCGGACCACACCGCCGCGTGGAAGTACCTCGCCGACGGGGCTGACGTGGCGCTGATGACCGTCCAAGTGTCGGTCGTGGGGGTGTAAAGCGCGCCATCGCCGAGAGCTGCGCTGCCATTGTAACCACCCCAGATGATCATCTGGGTGCCGCTCCAGACCACGGTGTGATACTGGCGGGCGGCCAGCGCGCTGGTGGTGCTCATTGTGGTCCACACACCGGTGGTGGGATTGAAACGCGCACCGGTGTTGACGTACACGCCGTTGTATCCGCCCCAGATGATCATCTCCGTGCCGGACCAGACCGCCGTGTGGGTGTAGCGGACGGCAGGGGCATTGGTGGTCGCAACACTGGTCCAGGTGTCGGTGGTGGGATTGTAGATGCCGCCGTCGTTGAGGTAGGTGCTGCCGTTGTACCCGCCCCAGATAATCATCTGGGTGCCGGTCCAGACGGCGGTGTGGCCGGTGCGAGCCGACGGCGCACCAGAAGTGTTGATGGCGGTCCAGGCGTTGGTCGTGGGGTTGAAGCTCGCACCGTCGCCGTAGTAGCCGCCGCTGGTGTTGAATCCGCCCCAGACGATCATCGCGGTGCCAGTCCAGACCGCCGGGTGGCCTGTTCTCGCGGAAGGGGAGCCATTGCTCAGGAACTGCCAGCCATCGCTCAGGTTGGTGCTGCCGATGTTGACGAAGCCTGCGGCGGTGAGCGCGGCGCTTTGCGATGCGGAAAGGATGAGCCCGCCGCTGCCGACCGCGCTCTGGCCGCCGGCGGTAAGATTGGCCGCCGCCGCCCCGGAAGCCAGTTGCGAACCGCTGACGGCGCCACCGGCGATCTGGGCCGAGGTGACGCTGCCGCTGGCAAGCTGGGCCGTGCCCACGGCACCGCTGGCGATCTGGGCGGCGGTGATGCCACCGTTCGATACAGTGCTGGCGATCATGGCGTAGCCCACCGCAGCGATGCGCTGATCAGGGGTGAGACGCTGTGATCCATTTGTTCCATCATTGAACCACACCCGCAGCCGCACGTCCGCATTGCCGAACACGGACGCCGGGATGGTCTGCATGTTCGCCAGCGTGGCGTCGCCGAGCTTCACCGAATAAAGCCCGCTGCTGACCGCGAGGGTGACGGCGGACGAGGGCTCGCTGCCGGCGGTGCTGGTGCCGTCGTTGCTCCAGTAGGTGGTGGCGCCGGTGGTGTCCACCAGGGCGAACTTGAACAGGCCGCTGCCGGTGAAGTTGGTGGTGCCGACCACGACGCGGCCCTGGTAGTTGATCAGGCCCGGGACCTGGGCTTGAAGGGCGGGCAGGCACAGCAGCAGGAGCGCTGAAGCCAGAAGATGGCGGATCAGGTGCATGAGCGGGAGGTGCGGGTGAATGCCCTGTCAGCGAAGAGCGCCGGTCAGTGAGGGCCGTGCTTTGTCGGTCGCTCCGTCGAAGTCGGTGCTGGTGGCCAGGTCGGCGAGCTGGCTGACGTGGCCGTGCACCTCGACCTGATGACGCACGTAGAAGTTGCCAGGGGCGCAGGCCGGCATGGCGGGGGGACGGACGCCGGTGGTCATCATCTCCACCAGGGTGGCGGCGAAATTGACGCCGAAGATGGAAGGGAAGTCCACCCAGGCTGGGAAGCGCGGATTGATCTCGATGAGGCAGTGCTCGTCGGTGGTTTCATCCTTCATCACCTCGACCTCAAACGGGCCGCGCCACTTGAGTTCGCCGATGAGCCGGGCGCACATGGCCTCCAGCTTCTTGTCATGGACGGTCATGCCACCGAGGCCCTTGCCCTTGTCGCTGATGATGGTTTTGCGAATGCAGCACAGACCGATCATGCCGCCCTCGCCGTCGCCAATGCCCAGGGCGTTGAATTCGGGACCGCGGATGCAGCGCTGCACGATGGCGGGCGCCCCCCATTCGGCCAGCAGGCGGGTGACGGCGGTAACGAACTCCGCCTCGTTGTGCGCCATCTTGGCATCGTAGTACTGGCCTTTGACCATGACCGGATAGCCGAACTCGGCCGCAGCTTTGACGGCCTCGTTGACCCCGTAAACCGGCTTGGTTTCCGGCACCGCCACATCGCAGTCTTCGGCGAGTTCCGGAAGGTTGCTTTTGGCACGGCGGGCCAGCATTCCGGCGTCCGGCAGGTAGGTGAGCAGGTCGCGTTGCGCGAGCTCGTGCTCCAGGCAGACCAGCAGCTCGATCTCCGCATCCAGCGTGGGGATGAAAAGATCTGCCGGCGTAAGGGCGAGCACCTGATCGAGACGCTGGAGGTAGGCCTGCGCGCCAGCCGTGGGGTAGGGCATGGTGTAAACCACATCGGGCCCGCCCTCGACATAGATGCCGCTTTCCATCGCGTCATAAACAAGGCCGACGATGAAGGCGTCCGGGAAGCGGCGGCGGATGCTGCAGACGATGCTGGCGCCGGGCTGGGGGTTTTCGCCGCGATGCAGGCCGCTGACAATGATGCGTGGAGGAGTGCTCATGGGATGGGAGTGTTAGTTGTTGCTGGCGACCTTCGCTGCCTTGCCTCCGCAGAGTTCGAAGCCGGTTTGGGCGAGGGGGTAGGAGGGGTTCAGGCTGAGGATGCGGGTGAAGAGGGCGAGCGCCTCGTGATGCTCGCCCAGGTTGCTGGCACACCAGGCGGCGCCGCTGGCGGCATCGTTGTCCTCAGGATAGGCGGCGAGCACGCGCCGGTAGGAACTCAGGGCGCGGCGGTAATCTTTGTCGGTGTAGCGCAGGCCGGCCAGCGCCATCTGCGCCTTGTAATTGGTGGGTTCGAGACGGATGAGGGCTTCGGCGGCGCGTTCAATGCGGACATGATCGTTGAGCCCCTGGGCCGCGCTGAGCAGGCCCAGCAGCGGGGTGAGGGAGGCTGGCTGCAAGCGGGCGGCGGCGGCGTAGGCTTCGGCCGCCTTTGGGTAATCCGCCTTGAGGCTGCTCAGCCAGCCGGCGCGCAACTGGCTCATGAAGGCGTCCCCGCCCTCGTGGGCGAAGGTTTGCAGGTGCTGGATTGCCGTGTCGTAGTCGCCGATGGTTTCAGCCTGCACGGAGTGCTCCCAGTGCCGGGCGAGGCTGGCCGGATCGGACGGGGCTGGGGTGACGCTCGTCGTGCCCGAGGAAAGGGCAATGACTGGCAGCAGGAGGGCAAGGAGTCGGTTCATGGCGCAGGGAGAGATGAATGGCGGATGAATGAGGTGGTGAACCACAAGCATCACAGCGCCTACCCTGGCGTGTCCGAGTTAAGTGATTATGAGCGTGGAGACCGAAAATTGTTAAGCGAATGTAAAAGATCGCTTCCCAGCAGGGAAGGATGAAAATCCACCGCCCGGTTTCCAATCTGCCAGGGCTTAAACGCTTGCAGGATCCAGCGGCAGATGCGGCACCAGGGTGTCGGGCGGCTGGGTGTGCTGGCGGGCGCGCTTGGCGGCCTCCTTGACGAAAGCCTCCTGGCTGCGCACGGCCTTGCCGGCCTCGGCGGGCACCGGAACATAGGTGCCGTCGCTTTGCAGATAGCGGGCCTGGGCTGTGTCGCTGAAGAGGGTTTCCAGGATGCTGATGAGCCGCTTGCGCGCGCTGTTGTCTTCGATGGGCACGAGCAGTTCCACTCGTTTGGAGAGGTTGCGCGTCATGAAATCCGCGCTGGCGATGAACACGCAAGGGGAGCCGCCCTGGCGGAAGTAGAAGATGCGCGCGTGCTCCAGATAGCGGTCGATGATGCTGATCACGCGGATGTTGTCACTCACCCCTTTGACCCCGGGGCGCAGGCAGCAGATGCCGCGCACGTTGAGGCGGATTTTGACGCCTGCCTGCGAGGCCCGGTAGAGCGCCTCGATCATGGCCGGGTCCTCCAGCGCGTTCATCTTCAGCATGATCTGGGCGGGCTCGCCCTGGCGTGCGCGCTCGGCTTCGTTGGCGATGAGGTTGAGCAGGCGCTCGCGCAGGCCGAAGGGGGCCATGGACAGGCGGTCGAAGTGCTGGAAGCGCGAGCGGCCGGTGACGGTGTTGAAGAAGGCGGAGGCGTCCACACCGTAGTCCGTGCGGCAGGTGAGGTAGCTGATGTCGGTGTACAGCCGCGCGGTGTTCTCGTTGTAGTTGCCGGTGCCGAAGTGCATGTAGCGCATCATGTGCGCGGATTCGCGGCGCATCACCAGGCAGATCTTGGCGTGGGTCTTCAGGCCGCGCACGCCATAGATGATCTGGGCACCGGCGTTGAGCAGGTCTTCGGCACGTTCCAGGTTGCGCGCCTCATCAAAGCGAGCCTTGAGCTCGACCAGAACAGTGACGTGCTTGCCGGACTGCGCCGCCTTGATCAGGGCCTTGATGATGGCGCTGTTCTTCGCGGTGCGGTAGAGGATCTGTTTGATCGCCACCACATCGGGATCGGCGGCGGCTTCCTCGATCAATTGCAGCACCGGATCGAAGCTCTCATACGGGTGGTGCAGCAGGATGTCCTTGCGCCGGATGGCGGTGAAGATGTCCTCGCGCGGCTCGATCGCGGTGCAGGGCTGGGATTCCCAGGGCTTGACCTTGAGGTTGTCGAAGCCTGCAAGTCCGCTCACAGGGAAATAGCAGCGCAGGTCCAGCTCGCCGGGAATGGTGTACACGTGGGCGCTGCGGTGGCCGCAGATCGTCCGGATGGTTTTTTCCAGGGCGCGCGGGGCACCATGCTCGATTTCGATGCGGATGGTGGGGCTCTTGCGGCGCTCTTCGAGCACTTCTTCCATCTCAGTCACGAGGTCGTAGGCGCTCTCGTCGTCCACCGCGATGTCGGTGTTGCGGCTGATGCGGAAGCGCGCGACGCCCTTCACCTCTTCACCGGGGAAGAACAGCGGCAGAAACATCGTCACCACGTCCTCCAGGTTCATGTAGGCATAGGTGCCGGCATCGGATTCCGGGATGGTGACGAGGCGGGGCAGGTTGCCGGGCAGCACGAACAGCACCTCGCGGTTGTTGTCCGGGGCGGGCGCGTCTGAAATCACCTGGCAGAGCACGGCAATTTGCAGCGCGGGCACGACCGGGGGGCGCCGCGCATCCACGGCCACAGGGGAGAGCACGGGATGGATGTGCTCGATAAAATGATCGTGCAGGCCGGTGCGTTGCGTGGGTGTCAGCTCGCCAGGCAGGAGGCGGCGGATGCCGTGGGCGCGCAGGTCCGGTATGATCTCGTCCTTCAGAATGGCATATTGCCGGGCGATGAAGGTGTTCGCACGCTGCTGCACTTGCTCCAACTGCTGCGTGGGCGTGGCGCCGGTGATGTCGCGGGTGCGGCGGCCCTCCTCTTTCATGAGCTGCAGGCCGCCCACGCGCACCATGAAAAACTCGTCGAGATTGGCGGCGGTGATGGCAAGGAACTTGGCGCGCTCCAGCACCGGCAGGGTCTTGCGCGCGGCCTCCTCCAGCACCCGCTCATTGAAGGCCAGCCACGACAGCTCGCGGTTGATGAAGTGGGCTTCAGTGATGGGGGCGAGGGCGGCAGGCATGGGGCTTTCAGATTTAAGACCAGAAGATGAAAGACACAAGACGGGAAGAGTGCCGAATGGTGCGCGGTTCACCGTTCCCTGCACACGGTGGGCAGGGCGGGGGCAACCTTCGGCTGGCATGAGCCCCATTTGGGACGGCGACGGAGCCCGGCGGGCTTAGAGTGTTGTGAGCTGCACCTGGCCGGAACGGATGGGTGTCTGGGCGGGCAGAAGTGGAGGAATGGCTGCCGGATCGGGCAGGGTGGGCAGGAGGAACCAGCCTTCGCCGCTGCCGGTGCCCGTGCTGTCGGTGACGATGATGCCGTTGAAGGTGACCACGCGGGCGGGGACGGTGATGGCCGGGTTGGCGGGATCGGCGACGGCTGGCAGGGTGAAGCTGCCGGTGAACGCACCAGTGGAGGGAGTGACAGTCAGGGACACCTTGTTGGTGTTCCCGGTGATGGCCTTGATGGTTCCTGCGGGGACGAGTTGCACGTCGATATCGGGCGCATCGGTGTTGTCGGTCAGGTTCTGTTCGAGGAACGCCAGGTGGGCGTTGGTGCTGGTGGTGTTGGTGATGCCCATGACCACGGTTCCGGCAAGCGGGGGGATGTAGCGCGCACCGGTGACCACCGGGGCAACCTCATAGCCCGCCGGATAGTTGCGCCCGGTGGCAGGAGTCGAGGCGGGAGCCAGCCAGTCAAGAGAGCTTGGGGGGGCCCCCATGGCGTTCACGGTGGCGTCAATATTGGGAGTGACGGAGCCCGCCATCACGGTGACATAGCCCAGCAGGCCCCCCTTGCCGGCGTAGAGCGGCTGGTAGAGCAGCACCTCGCCCTTGGGCCCGAGGAAGGTGGTGGTGGCGAAGGCGCTGCCATCGGCGAGCTTGCCGCTGACGGTGAATGTGGCGCCGCTCGCCGGCACGGTGAAGGAGCCGTAGCCGCTGCCTTGGGGGACGGTCAAATCGCCGATCTGTGTCCCTGATGAATCCAGGTCAATTTTAAAAGTATAGTACCCCTGGAACAGCGAGGGCTGGTTGCTGGTGGCGTTCCAGGTGCTGAGCCAGGCACTGCCTGCGATGCCAGGGGAAGGGGTTGCCACACCGGGCCCGGTCAGGGCGATGGTCAGATAATTGGGCTGCGTGGGGTCACAGGTGAGGGTGAGGCTGGTGACGGGCAGGCTGGCACGCACCAGGGGGGTGGTGGAAACGTAGTTGGCGCCATCGTTGGCGAGCGTGCCGCTGAAGGCATAGTTGGTGGTGCCGACGATGATCTTGCCAGTGTAGCTGCCGGTGCTGGTGATGGTGGCCTGGAAACGCGAGCCCTGCAGAGCATCAAACGTGCTGTCGCGCTGCAGGAAGCCGTCGAAGCTGCCCACGATGCCGGTCGTGAGAGCGGCGACGGTGATGTGGGTAGGAGCTGATGCTGACCCGCTGGCGTTGGTGGCGGTGATGGTGACCGCCTTGCTGGTGACGGCCGCAGTGGGGATGCCGTAAATGGTGCCGAAAACAGGATCGATGAAGAGGCCGGCAGGCAGGCCGCTGGCAGTGAATTTGGCGGGGGCGAGGGTGGAATCGGTGGCCACCGGCACGCTGAAGGGCGTGTAGGGGGTGGCGACGCCTCCATCGGGCAAAGGATCGGGCAAGGGGTTGCCGGGGTCGAACTGAGGCTTGCCCGTGGTGACCGAGAGCGTGTAGGTGCCGGTGTCCTTCGAGCCGCTCTGGGCGCTGCTGGTGATGGTGCAGGTGTAATCACCGGCATCTGCGGTTGGGTCGGCAAGCTTGATGACCAGAGTTTTGGTGGTGGCGCCTGTGATGCGGGTGCCGCTGTTGGCCACCGGCGAACCACCGGCGAACCACTGGTAGCTCAGCGCCCCGGTCTTGCCCTGGGCGTTGGCGGTGAGGGTGGCGGTGGTGCCTTTGGCCACGACAACAGCGTGGGCGGAGGTGTCCACGACAGCGACTTCCGCGATGCTGGAGGGCACCGGCCCGACGTTGTTGGTGCCGACAACGGTGTAGGCCCCGCCATCGGTGAGCTGGAGGCTGTCGATTTGGAAGGTGGTCGAGGTGGCGCCAGCGATGCTGGCACCAGCCTTCTGCCACTGGTAGGTGATGGTGCCGCTGCCGGTGGCTGCGGCCGAGAGGGTGACCGGGTCGCCCACTGTGAACCAGCCGGACTGGGGCTGGGTGGTGAACAGGACGGCCTGATTTGGGTTGTTGAGGGTAAGGGCGAAGGCGCTAGGGGTGCCGAGATTGGCACCGCTGGCGGGCTGTGTGAGGGTCAGGGTTCCCGCACGGGTGGGGCCGACTTTATTGCTGTTGTTGATCTTCAAGATCAGGTTCAGGTGAGTCTGGCCAGGGTTGAAGACCGCAGGGGAAACGGGCAGGACCACATCACCGGCAGCACCCACGCGGACCGGGTTGGGATTGGTGCCGGTGAAGGAGAGGGGGATGCTGATTTTTTGGGTGGCCGGGCTGCTGAGATCGAGACCGATAAGGAGGGTGCCGTCTCCCACATTGGCAGTGGCGGAGGGAGTGGTGAAGGTCAGCACAGGCACGGGCGGCGACCCTGTGCCGCTGGTGAGGACCAGGCCATTGTCACCTACATTGACAAGGACAGCTCCGTTCCAGGCCAATCCATTGAGGTTCTGGCTTGTGCCCGAAGGCTGCGCCGTCCACACATCGCCAGTCGGGGAGGTGAGAAGGGTGCCAGCGTGCCCTGCGGCAACGAAGGTGCCACCGGTCCAGAGCAGGCCGCGAAAATCTGCGGACGATGGAACAGTGGCGGCTGCCTGCCAGGTCACTCCGTCAGTGGAAAACAGGATCGTGCCACCGTTGCCTACAACGACGAACTGGCTGCCAGACCATTCCACCTGGGTCAGATTGTTAGAAGTGGAGAGGCTGCCGGACTGGCTGGTCCAGGTGATAGCGTCCGACGAAGTGAGAACCGTCGGAATGTATGTGAACAAGGCGCTGTTAAACGAGGAATCGCCGACTGCCACGTATTGGGTGCCGTTGTAAGCGATGCCGTTGAGTGAGACGGCTGAGACCGACGAAGGCAGAACGTGTTTGGTCCAGGTGGTGCCATTGGGGGAAGTGAGGACGATGCTGGAGCCGGGTATGGGGCTGCCCTTGCTGTCGTAGCCGCCGTCAGTGCCGCCGACGGCGACAAACTGGCTGCCGGTCCAGATGCTCTTCCCCAGATAAAGTGTGGTGCCGCTGGCACGGGCGGTCCAGGTGATGCCGTTTGCGGAGGTGAGGATCGTGCCGTTGGCGCCCGTGGCGACATACATGGTGCCAGACCAGGTGACGAAGAAAAGCCTCTGCGTTGTAGGAGATGAGTGCTGGGTCCAGGTGCTTCCGTCCGGCGAGGTTGCGATCAGCCCACCATCACCCACGGCGACAA
>CAINXC010000636.1 GCA_903854655.1 uncultured Verrucomicrobiota bacterium
GCTGATCCTGCCCGCCATTGCAGGCTCCCCAAGGCCCAGGAAAAGCGGCGATGAATCGCACGCATTGCCTTGCTGCGCTCGCCCTTCGGCTGGCTATCTCCGCTGCGCTACGGTTCCAGGACGTTCCGCGCATAGCGTGGTCATTGGGACCGATTGAAGAACTGTGCTACCCCATTATTTGAGCCTCAATAGTGTTGCGTCGTGTCCTGCAAAGCCTGGCCCCTGTTCCTCTGCTGTCAACTTTCCGGCGGCCTCAGTCCATCAACCCTCAATCTCCTCCTACACCATCGGGCTCCAATAATACCCAGGCGGCCCGATTGAAAGCGGGACTTGCAGGCTGCGCTCGTGTTCGGGGAGGGTCTGGGGGCGCTCGTGGGGTTCCAGCATGGCGCTGCCGGAGTTGTAAAGGGCTTCCAGGGCCTGGCGGAAGTCCACGATGTCGGCATGCAGGCCCTGGGTGCTGGCCCAGGTTTCATAGTGTTTCCAGGTGTGCGGGATGGGGACCATGGAGCTGCTGGATCTGGCGCGGTCGGTGTGATACCACTGGTGGAGCAATTCCGGGGTGAGCTTGGCGGCGACGACCGGTGGTGGCTCGGCGCTGGGAGCGGAGGCTGGGGCGGCTGGGGGCTCGGCATCGAGCCAGGCGAGCAGGTCAGCGAGCGAGCGGGGTGTGCTGCGATGGCGGTTGGCGGTGAGCAGCAGCTTCTTGAGCTGGTTCACGGCGGCGGCGGGCAGCACATCGGAAGGACGGACAGGGCGGGGCAGGAGCAGGCGGCTCTTGCCCTTGGGCAGCCAGAAGGCCAGGCCATGCACGATCAGACGGCCCAGGGCTTCATCGAACCAGGGGCGCAGAGCCTTGGGCAGGGCGGCCTTCAGTTTGGCAGGAGCGGTGGCCTGCGTGACCAGCGGCAGGCGCAGCGCGAGAGCTTCCGCGCACAGGTCGGCAGGCGGACGGGTGGAAAAAGCACTGGTCTTGCCCTGCGTGAAGGCGGTGGCCCTGCCTGCCGCCGCGAGCTCTGCCAGCGCTGCGGCCACGGTTTTGGCCGGGGTCTTCACGGGCAGTTGCCGGGCCAGTTGCGCGGCGGTGAGGGGCTCTGCTGCGCGTTGCAGAAGATCCAAAAGAGTGGTGGGCAAATCCATGCGCGAGGCTAGCGTGTTTTTCATTCAAAAGCCAATCCCGACCTTCAGCCATGAGCCCGCAATCCATCCGCCTTTTCATCAAACCCGGCTGCCCCTGGTGCGACGAAGCCATCGACTGGCTCGCCGCCCGCAAGATCACCTACGCGACGCTGGATGTGACGAATGATGCCGCTGCCCGCCAGGAAATGCGCGAGCTTACCGGCCAGACGAAGGCTCCCAGCATCGATGTGGATGGCGAAATCCTGGCAGACTTTGGCGCGGACGAACTGGAGGTGTGGTGGAAGCAGCAGGGCTTTGGCGTGCAGGGGTGATTTTTCTTCAAACCTGGTTGCAGGGCATGTCCTGAACCCGAAAAGCGGCAGGGTGCAAGGAGCATCCTGCCGCTGAATCAGCCTTGGGTCGGGCTGCTCAGGATCAATCGTCGATGATCACACGGCTGATCACGCGACGGTCGCCGTCGCGGTCGTAATGCACATGGACAGGGACACCGATCTTGATGCGGGTGTGCACCTCTTCTTCGGTGAGGTGCCTGCCCTTCCGGGTCTCGTACGCCACGGATTTGCCGTAGTGGTATTGGACCGGGCCGGACGATTCCTTGATGGTGAACGTCTGCCCGGGAGCGAATTCGGTGATGGTGCCGTCGCTGGTGGTGGTCGTGGTGCGGGTTGTGCTCGTGCCATCGCCATTGCTGGTGGTGGTGCTGGTGGTCGTCTTGTCGCCTGGATCGGCGGCAATCACAGCGGTGGCGCAGAGGGCGAGCAGGGGAATGAGGATCTTTTTCATGCGTGGTGGTTTGGCGGTTTTTTTGTTTACTGCCCCGACAGCCCTGAACGAGCCATAGTGGCGGCTGTTGTAAAATCGGCGGCTCGCTCTGCCGTGCTTGTACGGTGATACCCGCAGGGTGGAAGGATCAGTCGTCAATCACGACGCGGTTGATCACGCGATGCTCACCTTCCCGGTCGTAATGCACGCTCGCGGGGACGCCGACCTTGATGCGGGCGTGGACCTCCTCTTCGCTGAGATGCCTGCCCTTCCGGGTCTCGTACGACACGGACTTGCCGTAGTGGTAGCTGACGGGTCCGGACCGTTCCTTCATCGTGAACGTCACCCCCGGCGCGAATTCGGTGATGGTGCCGGTGCTGGTGGTGATGACGCGGGTGCGGGTCGTGCGTGCGCCTTCGCTGGTGTAGTTCGTGGTGGTGGTCGTCTTGTCACCGGGGTCGGCGGCGATTACGGCAGTGGTGCAGAGGGCGAGCAGAGGAATGAGGATCTGTTTCATGCAGGTGGATTGGCGGCTGGTTTTCCTGCCATGCTGGCAGGCGTTAGAAGATCGGGGGAGCCCTGCGAGGCGTGCGTACGGTGATACCCGCGCTCTCCACCCCAGAACAGGCTTGCTTCTTCCTTGCTGATCTTGTTAGCCCAAGTTCGTCAGTTACGGAGGCCGCCTGTTGGTAGATCAAGGGTTTGGAGCGGTTAGAGGCCGCTTTTCTCCACTACATTCTGGATCAGTTTTGGGAGCGTGGGCA
>CAINXC010000637.1 GCA_903854655.1 uncultured Verrucomicrobiota bacterium
GCAGCAGGAAATCGCCGACAAAGCTCGGTGAGGAAGCGACCGTTCCCCTCACCGTAGATCAGCACCTGGCGGGGCGGGGGAATGGAGTCGAGGCTGGCGGTGCGGCAGCGCTGGAGCTTGTCGCCTGCGAGCAGCCACTCCATCCAGCGGTAATGAGGTGCGAGAGTGTCAAAGCTCATGGCGTGGCCGAGGGGGGACACAGCGTTCCGCGTGCCAAGCGAGAGCTGTAACTGCCGCTCCCGCCGCGTAAGCCGCTGCGTCCCAGGGATCGCCGGTGGTGTGTGGGACGAACTTGGGTCCTATCCACTCCAACAGGACGGACCAGAACACGAGGTGGAAGGCGATTTCTGACACTCCAGGCGGTTCGTCATGTGTTCGCAGGCCCAGCCTGCGGTGCAACCAGAGGACTGGTGGCAGCGCACAGGGGATCAGCCACAGGTCATTGAAGTAAGAGTGGAAGAAGTCGATGTGCACCCGTGGCTTGATCAGCCAGCGATTGAGAGCGTAGGCGCCACACCCGAGGAGGAAGGGTGCGTTTGTCCAGTAGCGGAACGCTCGCATGTCAAAGCAGCTCCAGCATGACCCAGCCGGAGAGGCTGGCGATGAGAATCTTGAGAAGGGCGGTCTTGAGTATGGGCATGGGTTTGCAGTTTTGGTTTTTTTATATTGGCGGTGATGTTCAGCCTTTTTGGCGCAGATGCTCTTCATCGTGCAGCCGCATGCGGGCGGAGAGAATGGCGGCGCGGCCAAGGTAACCCAGGATGCGCAAAGGCGCGGCGCGGTCCACCACGGGGAGCCTGCCGATGTCCATGGCGAGCATTTTGGAAAGGGCGTTGTGCAGGGGTTCGTCCGGGTAGGTCACAACAAGATCCGTGCAGCCGGCTTCGCCGACCTGCATTTCCTCAGCGCGGTTCTGGCGCAGGGCGCGCACGATGTCTCCGCGTGTGATGATGCCGGCCAGTCCGCCCTGTTCATCGACGAGGAGGGTGCCCTGCCGACGGGACAAGCTGGCATCGCCATTGGCAATTCGGTCGGAGAGCTCGGTCACCTTCATGGTCGCTGGAATCGTCGCAACGGACGTATCCATCACTTCGCCGACGCGTGCCAGTTCAAAGGGGTCGATGCTGTATTCACGGACGATGTGGTGGCCGCGGCGGTCGAGTTTTTCGGTGAGGATGGAGCGGCGCATCCAGAGCACGGTGACCAACAGAGCCGCTGCGGAGCCTGTGAGCAGACCCGGGAACAGGTTGAAGTCGCGGGTCAGTTCCACGGCAAACACCATCGCGGTGAGCGGTGAGCGCATGGTGCCTCCCATCATCGCCGCCATGCCCACGGTGGCCCAAAGCCCTGCATCACCCACGGGTATGAGGGGGCTCACAGCCGCGCCCAGAGCGCCGCCCATGATCAGCAAAGGCGCAAGCACGCCTCCAGAAGTACCTGATCCCAGGGCGATCGACCACACCAGTGACTTGGCGACCATGAGCCCGAGCACGACCATTCCGATCAAGTCACCGCGCAGCAGCCCGTGAATCGTCTCATAGCCGACCCCCAGCACACGGGGTTCGATCACGCCGCCGATGCCGATGAAGACGGCGCCGATGGCGGGCCACCACATCCAGTGCATGGGCAGCTTCTGGAACAGATCCTCGAACGTGTACACCAGAAGGGTGAGCAGGCCTGAACCGAAGCCAGCGAGCAGGCCCACCAGCGCAGCAAAGGCCAGTTCGGTGCCCGACATCGACGCGTGAACTGCCACTGGAAAGATCGGTCCCGCGCCGAGGAGCGGCACACGCAGGACCGAGGCCACCACCGAGGCCACCGCGACGGGAATGAAACTGCGCGGCTTCCATTCAAACAGGAGCAACTCCACCGCCAGCAGCAAGGCCGCCACGGGGGTGGCAAACACGGCGGACATGCCCGCCGCCGCGCCCGCCACCAGCAGAGTCTTGCGCTCGGCGGCGCTGAGATGGAAGCGGCGGGCAAAGAGAGAGCCGAATGCACCGCCGGTCATGATGATCGGCCCTTCCGCACCAAAGGGGCCGCCGGTGCCGATGGAGATGGCGGCGGACAGCGGTTTCAACAAGGCCACCTTGAGCTGAATGCGGCTGCGCCCCAGCAGGATCGCTTCCAGTGCCTCTGGGATGCCGTGGCCGCGGATCTTTTCCGAGCCATAGCGTGCCATCAGCCCGATCAGCAAGGCACCGATCACGGGCACCAGGATCACCCAATAGCCGAGATGATGGCCCTGCGGGATGGCCGTCGCGGATGAAAACCTGTGGTAGAAGGCGAGATTGGTGATCACGGCAATCAGCCAGAGCAGCACCCAGGCCACCAGCGCGCTGAACGCCCCCACGACAAAAGCCATGCCGGAGATGAGCAGCACGCGCCGGTCTGTGCTGAAATCAGAGAGCGCAGCGTGGGCGATGCTGGGCGGTGAGTCTTCGAGGTCGGAGGCCGGGCAGAAGGATTCGGATGTCATGCGGTGATGCGCAATTATATCGTATCGCGATATATATGTCAAACAATCACTGGCGCGGAGCACGGGCGCGATGCATTGATCCGCTGGCATGGCCGGCAAAAAAAAACTTTCCAAAGCGGAGTACGAAATGCTTGCCGCCTTTCGCTTTGCGCTGCGCCAGTTCCTGCGCTTCAGCGAAGACGCGGCGCAGGAGGCGGGCATCACGCCCCAGCAGCACCAGGCGCTGCTGGCGATCAAGGGATTTCCTGGCCGTGACCGGGTCAGCGTGGGGGAGCTTGCGGAGCGTCTCCAGGTGGCGCACCACAGTGCTGTTGGGTTGATTGACCGGCTGGTGATGGAGAAGCTTGTCGCTCGCGAAGCTTCCGAGGAGGATCGCCGCCGTGTCTTCATCACTCTCACCCGCCGTGGCGAGGATGTGCTGGAAACCCTTTCCTCCGCCCATCGCGAGCAGTTGCGTCGCATGGGACCGGGGATGCTCAAGGTGCTCGAAGGCCTTGGCAGCGGCGAGGAGTAAAGCGAGCGCTCGCTACATGTGCCCGGCGCGATGGCCCGCCACAGAGCGCGACTGGCCTATTGTTACCTTGTTTTCGTTGGCCTTGGCCGCGAATTCTTTGTAACCCGCCTCAATGGTGTTGGTCAGGTGCTTGGTCAGTGCTTCAGGTTTTTTGGCGACTTCCACGTCCATTTCATAACTCTGCCCATACTGGTGCGGAGCCCCGACGCCCTTGGGGATGCCGATGTCGTTCTTGATGAAGCTGCCCAGCGCCGTGCTGCCAAGCTTTTCCTTGGCGCTCTCCTTGAGGTCCTGGGCCTTGTCCGCCATCTTCTGAAGCTTTTGCCCCAGGAACGAACTGCGCACCGAGCTGCTGACGCCCTGTGCGGCTTCCTTGGCGCCGTCCATTTTTTGCGAAGCCGCCCTGCCCAGGCTGTCACCGACGCTTTTCAACTCGTGAGATGCCGAGCCCAGCATGCTGCGGACCGATTTTCCGGCACTGGTGAGCCCCTCTTTGACTGTGTCCGTGGCCTGTGCGGCGATCCGCCCTGGGGAGGAGTTCTTGATCTCGGTCCCGGCATTTTGTGCGATGCCGATGGCGGCATCCACGTGCTGTGAAAGGCGCGCTTGAACCTGCCCCATGGTCTCCTGGACGGATTCCTTGGCACCCCGGGCGAGCTCGCCCGCATTGTCCAGGCCTTGCTGAAGGCTTTGAACCGCCGGGGACTGGACCACGGTATCTTTGGCGCTCCCGAGAATCTCACCCGCGCTGTCCAGGCCGCCAGCCAAGGCCGTTTTTGCAGAGTCCAACTGCTGCGATACCGCCTGACCGATGGAAGTACTGCCGACTGCTGCACCTGCCTCCCTGGCAAGCATGCCCACCTGACCGGGCACTTTGCCCGGGCTGTTCATCACATTTTCGATGCCGGTGCGGATGCTGTGACCGTTGATGGCCCCGATGTCGCTGATGGCCTCGCCGCGCACGTTGACATGAAGAGCCAGGTCCTTCGCCCGGGCCAGATTTTCCGGCGGAATATCGTTGCGGGTGCCGGGGCCCAGCGCGGCGGAGTTGAAGCCGGTGTTAGGCACGCCGAGCTTGAGGCCGACGTAGTTCGCCAGTCCGCCGCCCAGGGAGTGGCCGGCCGTTTCAAAGTTTTCGCCTTCGCCCAGGGCCGTCTGCAAGGTCGCCCCAAGCTGGGCGGCCTGCTTGTAATTGGCGGGAATGCCTCCGATTCCCTGGCCAACGTCCGCAAGCACTTGTTTGCCCGTCATCTTACCGACACCGGTGCCGCCCAGGATCAGTACGTTCTTTGCTTCCTCGCCTTCGCCAATCTTCTTCAAATCGGCGTAGAGGCCGGTGCCGGGATCGCGGAAGGCGCCGGTCATGGCGTCGAGCTTGTTGCGCAAAGGCGACTCCTTGGGCAGCAGCTTCTCCATCTCGGACAGCTCCGTGCGTCCCACGCCCTGCCGGATCGCGTCGTATTGCTGCTCGAAGGCTTCACGCACTTCTGGCGATGCGGTCGAAAAGTCTGTGTCCTTGTAGGCCTCGCGAAGAGCATCGGCCAGCGGCTCAAACTCCGCGTTGCGGCCCACCTGCTCGATCTTTGCCGCGATCTGCTCCTCGGTGGGAGCTCCATTGTGTTTCTTGGAGAACTTCTCCAAGTCGAATTTCTTGTCGTGCCCTTCCTTGAACTCCCGCCCCAGGTTTTGCACCAGTTCAAAGTAGGGCTTGGTAGCGTCATGCACTTCCTGGGACATGGGCAGGTTCTTCTGCGTCCAGTTGCGACTGGTCTCAGAAAGCGGCAGACCGCGCCCCGGCACTTTCTCCGCGGCTTGCAAGGGAGCACCGCCTTCCAGCGGCGGGGCGACCATGTTGCCGCCCACGCCTGGCAGAGGTCCGGCGACTGCGCGGGCGGTCGCGCGCGCCGGAGTCCAGCCTTGCTGCTGGGCAGGTTGAGGATCATTTTCTTCAGGCATGGGGGAGAGACAGCCAGGGGTTGACCATGCGCCGTCGGTCAAGGCGCCACGCCGGACATGGCCATGTCATCACGGAAGGCGTCCAGCGTCTCCTCATCCGGCGTCAGTGCCACGCGCGCGGCCTTGAGGGAGGCGACCAAATTTTGCAGGGCGTTGGCAAACTCATGGGAAGATGTACGATCAACCGGCAGGTTGTAGCACAGCACCAGCACGGCGTTGCCGCGATCATAGGCCAGCCAGCAGCCTCCAAGAGGGCGGCCGTAAAGATTCAAGGCCATGGCCGAGGCGAGCCACTCCTGGAGGAAGGCCGCTTCCGGCTCCGGCATCACGGGTGAGTACAGAAGGCAGAGCGGCGATCCCTCGGGGACCTCGACCATGACAAGGACATCCTTGTCCTGCTGGAGGGCGCAGATGCCGTCGCCATCAAGCGCCACGGCCGGAGTTGCCGGCAGTGCTGCAAGCCAGTGGTTAACGGTGTCTCTTTCGGTCATAGGGCGGTGGAAGAATAGGAGCCGGATTTCCGAGTCTTATTCGCCATGCGCCGACCATGGTTACGGGCGGGCCTCAGTTGGCCAGCATCTGCTGCACCTGTTCCACGCTGAGCTGGAAGTCCACGGAGCCGCGTTCTTCGGGGACCCAGAGCTGCAATCGCGTGCGCCTGATCCAGTCTTCCTGCTTCAGGCCGGTCATGCTCATGCGGGCGAGCGGCTTGCTGATGTAGAACTCACGGGCTTCGGCGCGGTCTTCAATCCAGCCCGAGCCACGGTCGAGGGCAAGCTGGCTGCTGACGGGCCTGAGCATCAAGTTCTCGCGGGCTTCGGGGTCCTGCAGCACTGCCACACACTCGATGAAAAAGGGCGAAAAGGGCGGGGTGAGCGGGCCGGCTTCGTTGCAAATGACTTTCGGCCCTGGAGCAAGCGTGGTTCGCCGGGTGCGTTGATACCAAGGCAAGCGGAAGACGGAACCTTCTTCGCGCAACCGCTTGAATGTAATCAGGCTGCCGGTCTGTAAACGGACGTCGGGGACCTCCGCTTCAAAATCGGAAAGAGGACGGTCGAAGATTTTGCGCATTTGATGCACGGCGAGCCTTAGGGTCCAGGGGCTGGCAGGCGGCTGCGGGTTGATGACCGAGGGCAATGGAGGCCGGGATCCGCGAATATCATACCGGTCGAACCAAAGATCTGCGGGGCCATAGTGCCGCCTCAGTGCCTGCCAGCGTTCGACGGAGCGGACGACAGAGCCGCTGCCTCCGTCATTGAAATAATCGCTCCAGCAAGACTGGGCTTTCCCGGGCAACGTCCTTGCCTTGTAAACTTTCACGCCGGGAGGCGCAAAGCTGATGATGCTGGCCAGATGATCGGGGGGCAGACCGGCGACGCGCAGGGTTGGCCACAGTTGCTGTCCGGGCGTGGAATCATCAGATGTGGGCCTGCCGGTCTTGATCGTGAGCGCGCTGGCGGTGTACTCAAGGTTTACCGCAGAGGGGAACATCCACGGCCAAAGAACCGAGCCTCCGTATTGGGTCACGAGGGCCAGCACCAGCAGTGAAAGAGCCTGCCCTCGCCGACGAAAGAGAGCCTGCGTCAACCAGGCCGCTGTCAGCAGCGCGAAGGCGAGTATTTGTGGAAGCGTGAGCAGGAGAGGGCCCGGATGCCCGGGGAAGATAGGATAGCGTGATGACTTTCCCTCAAACAGGACCGTGTAAAGATGGCCGTAGGCATCCTCGACGACAAACATTGCCACGATGTACCCCAGCAGGATGAGCACGAACTGTGTCCCAGATCCGGCGCAGGCCGCCATCACAACACAAGGGAACAGCACCGTCACAATCTCAACGAAACTGCTTTTCAGCAGGGAAACAAGGGTCCTCGCATCATTTTCAAATCCACGCCACAGCCAGGCATCGCACAGCATCCAGGGCACCACGATGGTGAACAGAAGAAAGAGCGCTTTGGCGGCAACCAAGTTACCTTTGCCTATGGGGCGGGTATGTGTGCCCAGATCCCGGTTGGCCGGGGCGTCTGCGAGGATCACACGCACCGCCAAGGCGGCGGGGGCCAGGTGGGCCAGCCAGAACCCCAGCCAGGAGGGTTCACCACGGCTGTTGGCGGTGGACTGCCACCAGGGTTCCATCCGGTACCAGAGGCGGAACAAGAAAAAGCCGTTCAAGACAAGCACCCACAGGCGGTCACGCCGCCAGTCGGTGCGCAGTTGGTGGAGAATTGGTTTCATGGCTTGAGCCTCCAGGCGCGGCGCGTCGGCTGGTATTCAAATTGATCTGCACTGGCGGTGCGGAACTGCTGGAACAGCGTCGGGTCACCTGCCTTGGGCTTGTTCATTCCGGTCTGCCGTGCCGTCGCCAGCGCAAGCTTTCGGGCGGCTGCGGACGGCGACGACGTGTCGCCCGCCCATGTTGACCACCGCAGGGCGAGGTCGAGGGCCTCCCTCCTGCCCTGGCTCATGGCGATTTCCAGCGGGTCGCTGCTGATGTTCTCCCAGCCGCGCACCGGCGCGACGGCGGACCACAGGGTGTTTGCGAGCCTGTCCAGTTCCGGGCGTAGCGCCGGGGTTTCGTAGAGTTTGGCAAAGGTCCGCGAATCGGGATAAATGCGCAGTTCTTCAAGCTGGCGCTGTTTCACGGCGGGATCATTCCAGGCGAGCATCAGCGTGCGCAGGTGCTGTTCCACGCGGCCCTGGGCAAGGATGGCGGGCAGCATCTTCTGCCGCGCATAGTCGCCCCAGCCTTTCGCCTGGACGACGATGGCGAGCCAGTCGCAGGCAAGAATGTGTTCCACGACGAAGTCACGCTGCGCCTCCGTGCTCATTTCCGTGACCAAGGTGACGACCGGGCTTTGTTCATCTGGCACGGCGTTGGGTGACAGCGCAAGCAGGACATCGAGATGCTGGGTCGCGAAGGGCCGCAACTTTTCCACCGTCAGATCGCGCTGCTCGCGCCAGACGGCGTCGCTCTTCAAGCATTGAAAGGCGGTGAGGACGTCCAGGATGTAGCGGTTGAGCTCGTTGCCGGAGGCCTGGGGGCCCGGCGGGGTGAGGCTGTCGAGGCGCTCCCGCAGCAATTGATATGCCTTGCCTGTCTCCTCGAATCCCTTCTCGTAATACCAGTCGCGGGCTCCCGGCACTGGCGCGCGCATGTTCATCGGCGGCGATTGCCAGGCGCACTGGCTGTGGCCCAGGTAGCGCCGCTGCAGAACGATGAGCCGCAGCTTGCTCATGTCGCAGGCCTTCGCCCCGTCCATATGGCTGAGCACATGCTGGGCATCCTCAATGCAGAGGGCTCGCTGCCAGTGCGTCTCCACCGCCCGCCGGGCCAGCCGGTAGGGATCGCTGCCGAGGCACCACGCAATTCGCTTGTCCGGCGCATACAGGATCAGGTAGGGAGTGCTGTCATCGCTGCGCTGAAGGGTGTGGAACCGGAGTGATGCCGCCCCTTTTCGGGAGCCCTCCTTGGCCTGGATCTTGCCCTCGGTGTCTGCAAGCACCCGCAGAATTTTCATCTCCAAGTCGTCCGTGTGAACTTCGCTGCCGGGCTGGAAGGGCATGTCGGCGGCCGTCTTCCATTCATACCACTCGCAGTCAAAATCACACTGCAACAACCAAGGTTCGGGCCCCGGGCCGCCCGGTCCCGTCTCCACCCGGCCAAGATTATACTCCAGAGGGTCGCCGGCTGTGGACACGACGAGCGAGGGCGTGGGAACCACCACCGTGCCCGGTGGCAGGGCGCTAACAATGGGCTCCGGGTGGAATTGCGGCTCCCATCTGAATGCTGATGCCTTTGTATCATCCTGTGTCAGGTGTGATGGCAGGGATTTGCCTCCCTGAGTGGCCTTTACGCGTGCCACGTGGGGAATCATTTCGACCCCGGGGGGAAGCTTCGTCATCTCGACTCGGCCCATGAAAACCGTTGCAGGGTGTGTCTGGTAGGTGCCCTTCAAAATGGGGCGCAACCGCTCCTGTGGCACCGTCACCTGGATGCTCTTTGCCAGTTCCGCGACCCGTGCAGAAGCTTCGGCTCGCCAGTCCTTGGAGCATGCGTCCACTGCCTGCATGACCAGGTAAAAGAGGGGGGCGAGCGCTGCTGTGGCGGCGAGGCGACGGGCCAGAGTCCACCGGCCACGGTTGTGGAGCCAGGCGAGGACGAACATCACGGCGGCACCCAGCCACGCGGCCACCACCTGGGCCTGCAGAGAGAACGTGATGGCGGCCCGTGCAGTGCCGCCCGTGGCGGCCATCTTCTCGCTCAACCACAGACCGCCCAGAAACACCCCGGCCCCGAGCAGCGTTTGGATCCAGCCTTTCCAAACTGCCGTTCCTGGCAACACCCATGCCAGCCACGCCCCGGCCACAACGGCGCGCCAGGCAACGCCCTGGGCGACATCCACCCAGGGACGGTGTGACAACAAGAGATATATCGCTTCCTGCAACACCAGGGGCGCCACCAGCATGAGCACGATCAGCAGGACCCTCGCCGCATAGTAGCTGGTGCGCGGAAGCGGGCGCGTGGCGATGAAGGCGTTGCTCCGGGACGGCTGGTCTTCCGGGCAGCCTGAGACCGCCACCACCACCGCCGCGATCATGACCAGAAAGTGGACGTTGTCCGGCGCAAAATGGTCGGATTCACGATGAGTCATCGGCATCAGCCACTCAAGCTGGATGGCAAGGTCAAGGCCCAGCAGCACCAGCCAGAGCCCCCAGCGCCCACGGATGTTCAGCGCCTCCTTCTTGAAATGATGCAGGGAGAGGTTCATGCACGCCCCTCCAGCCGGTAGGCCCGGGCCAGCGCCACGAAGATCTCGCGCAGGGTCATCACCCGCGTCTCGTGTTGTGCTGCGGATGGCAATGTGGCGCGGATGGCGGATTCGAGGGCCTGGTCTTCTGAAAAGCGGCTGTCGATGAACCGCAGCACGCGCCCGGCCTGCTCCACGTGCATCCACTCCGCCGGCAGGCTGGCGGGCACGCTCATGTCATCAGGAAGGATGATCTCGACGGAACGGAACCGGGCGTGGAGCGAATCGCTGGTCTCGTCCAGCGCCAGCCTGCCGTTGTTGATGATGGCGATGCGGTCGGCGAGGCGCTGCACCTCCTCGATGTCGTGCGAGGAGGCAAAAACGGTCCAGCCCTCCTGCTCGGTGAGTTCCAGCAGGCCCCGGATGAACTCGTCGCGCACCAGGGGGTCGAGTCCGCTGAAGGGCTCGTCGAGCACCACCAGCTTGGGCCGGTAGGCGAGACTGGAGAGCAGCGCCGCCTTCATGCGCATGCCGCGCGAGAGATCCTTCAGCTTGGTCTTCAAGGGGAGATCGAATTGCTTGAGCAGCCGCGCCTCAAACGCGCGGTCCCACTGCGGGTACAAGGGGCGGCAGTAATCAAGGAACTGCGCCACCGTCATCCACAAAGGCAGCTCCATGTTTTCGGACACATAGCCGATGTGCTGGAACTGCGCCGGGCCGAGCTTGCGAGAGTCGCACCCAAGCACGGTGGCTGCCCCGGCATCGGGGCGGTGCAGGTTGAGCAGGCACTTGATGGTGGTGCTTTTGCCTGCGCCGTTGGGCCCCAGGAAGGCGGTCACCTGGCCTTCGGGCACGGACAGCGTGAGGCCTTTGACCGCTTCCGTTTTGCGGAAGGACTTTCGCAGGTCATGGAGTTCAATGAGCGAGTTCATGGTGGGTGATCAGGGCTTCGGGCGAGTGCTGCGGATCAGGTCCAGATCGCTGCCGCCCGCGCGTTTCAAGGCGTCGATCACCTGGTCGAAGTTCAGGTGCAGATCGGCGGCTTCCTTCAAGAGTTCGCGGCAGGCGGGCGCGAGCTGATCGAGTTTCTCATCCAGCCCCGGCAGCACCGGAGCGGTGACGACCATGCCGATGCCGGGCCGGCTGGCGAGGTAACCGCCGTCCTTCAGGGCCAGCACCACCTTGTGCGCGGTGGTGGGGCTGATGCGCAGTTCCTGGCTGAGCGCCCGCACGCTGGGAAACTCGTCGCCCGCTTTCAACTGCCCGGTGAGCATGGCTTTGCGGACAGCGGCCAGGATTTGATCCGAGACCGGTGTGCCATCAACAAGCCTGAGAGTGAAAGGCAGCATGGAGGTGACGAGTTAGTAGTGTAACAGTACACGTGGTACACTTGGCGTCAACGAAGAGTTTTTGGAGAGGTCGCACCGGCCTTGCCTTACTTCTTCGCGATCTTGAACAGGTGCGTCTTCGTGCGGATGAAGATCGCGCCATCGGCCACGGCCGGGCTGGCGGTGATTTTGTCGTCGGCTCCGCCGCCGAACTTGTTGGTGGCGAGGATTTCGAATTTCGCGGCCGCACGGATGACATTCACCTCGCCACGGTCGTTGCTGAAATACAGGTGGTCGCCTGCAAGGATCGGCGATGGCAGATGCTGGCCTTGCAGCCGGTCCTCCCAGACTTGATCGCCGGTCTTGGCGTCGAGACAACTGAGCACGCCACCGCGTGTGGTTTGATAGATCCGGCCATCGAACAGGATCGGGCAGGATTCGCTGGCGTTGCGCTTGTCATGATCCCAGACCACATGGCTGGCGGTGATGTCGCCGGTCATCTTGTCATCGGTGCGCACCCCGAGGGTGTGCGAGCGCTCGGAGCCGGTGTTGAGGATGATCATGCCGGGCATCTGCATGGCGCGAGGGGCGGCATTGAAGCCGCCATGCGTCACGGTCCACAGTTCCTTGCCGGTGCGGGGATCGTAACCAAAAGCGGCGCGCGAGCCGACGCTGATCAACTGGGGCCTGCCCGCGATTTCGAACACGCTGGGCGTGTAGTAGGCCTTGCGCATGTCGCCGTCGCGCGTGGGCTTGCCGTCCTTGTCGAGATCATGGTAATCCGTGGAGCGAGGGGTCTTCCACACCGTGGCGCCGGTGGCCTTGTCCAGAGCAATGGTAAACTGGGCGTTGATGCCGTCGAAGGTCAGGATCAGCAGGTTTTCGAACAGAACGGGCGAGGACCCTGGGCCGCGAAAATGGCGCACATTGATGTCGCGACGCTGCCAGATGACCTCGGCGGTGAGCGGATTCAATTTGGCCGTGCCATAGGTGCCAAAGTGAAGGTACACGCCGTCTGCGTCGATCACCGGGGAGGGGGCGGCGTAGTTGTTGAGCGGGTTGCCAAGCTCCTCCGGCGTGGGGTTTTCAAAGACGAGCTTGTGATGCAGTTGCTTGCCGGTGTGGCGGTCGAAGCAGTTGATGTACTGCTTGGTCCCGTCCGGCGTGGCGGAGGTGAACCAGATGAAATCACCGCCAATGATGGGGGTGGAGTGGCCTTCTTCACCGGCAGGGAGATCCACTTTCCACACGATATTTTTGCCACCGGCCTCATCCCAATCGAGAGGGATTCGGGCGGCCTCGGCGGCAGGCACGATGCCGTTCATGGTGGGGCCGTTCTTGTCCGGCCAGTAGAGCGGCGTGGTTGCCGGCTGGGCATGCAGGGCGAGCGGAACGAGGGCTGCGAGAATGGCGATGCGGGTCATGGCAGTACGGATGAAGGAGTGGAGGGAGGGAGCGGGCAAGGGGGATTCGAGCGGGCCAAGGTGCGCCACGCGACAGCAGCCAGGGCGAGAACGCCGAGAATCGCGAATCCGATCATGGCTGCGGAGTACGAGGGGCGGGGAACCATGATGTCGGGAGTAAAGTCCCCGTTGATGAGCACCCGCCACTGAGGCTCACCGCCGGGTTCCTTTTTCCAGAACAGCACGTCCTGCATGCAGCCTGCGGGCACGGTGAAGCGCACATGATCCTGCACGGGCAGCCATTCCCAGACGGCGGTGAGCAGTTGATGCTTCGTCTCCGCCGCCTCGGGGGGCGGGGGCATGGGCGAGGCGGGGTCGAACTGGTCGCGCTCTTCAATGCGAATCGGCGCGAGATCAGCCAGCTTGTGCTGCCGGCCCGCCACTTCAATGCGGAGCAGGTCCTGCAAGGCGGCGCGCGCCTCCTCCTCGCTGCTGAGCATGGGGTTGCCACCGTAGTCGGCCGTCATCTCCAGGTGGGCGGCACCGGCCCGGTTGAACTGGAGCCGGGCCTGGATGAGCTCCATGCCGTGGCCGGACGCAAGCAGGGGGAGCATCGTGGCCCCCCCTGCAAGCAGCGAAATGATGACAGGCCGGAACCTCATTACTTCTTGTTCCAGCGCAGCACGCGGCCCCACTGGTTCCATTCGGTTTCCAGAATGTTGCCGTTGTTGTCGAAGGTGA
>CAINXC010000638.1 GCA_903854655.1 uncultured Verrucomicrobiota bacterium
AACATTGCCGACGTGGCCACGGCCATCGCGCGCGGTGACCTTTCGCGCAAGATCACGGTGGACGTGAAGGGCGAAATTCTGGAGCTGAAAAACACCGTCAACACGATGGTGGACCAGCTCTCAGGGTTCGCTTCCGAAGTGACCCGTGTTGCGCGTGAAGTGGGCACGGAAGGCAAGCTCGGCGGCCAGGCGGAAGTGCCCGGCGTGGCGGGCACCTGGAAGGACTTGACCGACAACGTCAACTCCATGGCTGGAAACCTCACCTCGCAGGTGCGCAACATCGCCGGGGTGACAATTGCCGTGGCGAGCGGGGACCTTTCCAAGAAGATCACGGTGGACGTGAAGGGCGAAATCCTGCAGCTCAAGGAGACCATCAACACGATGGTGGACCAGTTGCGCTCGTTCGCTTCAGAAGTGACGCGCGTGGCACGCGAAGTGGGCACCGAAGGCAAGCTCGGAGGCCAGGCCGTGGTGCCCGGCGTGGCCGGCACGTGGAAAGACTTGACGGACTCCGTCAACGCCATGGCCACCAACCTCACGGCGCAGGTGCGCAACATCGCCGGGGTGACCACCGCCGTGGCGCGCGGCGACCTTTCCCGCAAGATCACCGTGGACGTGCGCGGCGAAATCCTGGAACTGAAAAACACCATCAACACGATGGTGGACCAGCTCAACGGCTTCGCTTCCGAAGTGAGCCGCGTGGCACGCGAGGTGGGCACGGAAGGCAAGCTCGGCGGCCAGGCCCAGGTTTCCGGCGTGGCCGGCACGTGGAAGGATCTGACGGACAATGTCAACTCCATGGCTTCCAATCTGACGGCCCAGGTGCGCAACATCGCCGAGGTGACCATCGCCGTGGCCAATGGTGACCTGTCGCGCAAGATCACGGTGGACGTGCGCGGTGAAATTTTGCAGTTGAAGGAGACCATCAACACCATGGTGGAGCAGTTGCGCTCGTTCGCTTCGGAAGTGACGCGCGTGGCTCGCGAGGTGGGCACCGAAGGCCGCTTGGGCGTGCAGGCCGTGGTGCCCGGCGTGGCCGGCACGTGGAAAGATTTGACGGACTCCGTCAACGCCATGGGCGCCAATCTGACTTCGCAGGTGCGCAACATCGCGGAAGTGACCACCGCCGTGGCGCGCGGCGACTTGTCACGCAAGATCACGGTGGATGTGAAGGGCGAAATCCTGGAACTGAAAAACACCGTCAACACGATGGTGGACCAGCTCAACGGTTTTGCTGCGGAAGTGACCCGCGTGGCGCGCGAGGTGGGCACGGAAGGCAAACTCGGCGGCCAGGCCCAGGTCTCCGGCGTGGCCGGCACGTGGAAGGATTTGACCGACTCTGTGAACGTGATGGCGGCCAATCTCACCGACCAGGTGCGCGGCATTGTGAAAGTGGTGACGGCCGTGGCCAACGGCAACCTGCGCCAGCGCCTGACGGTGCAGGCGAAGGGCGAAGTGGCGGCGCTCGCAGAAACCATCAACAACATGACCGACACGCTCGCCATCTTTGCCGACCAGGTGACGAACGTGGCGCGCGAAGTGGGCGTGGACGGGCGGCTGGGCGGCCAGGCCAATGTGCCGGGTGCGGCCGGCACGTGGAAGGATCTGACCGGCAATGTCAACCTGCTGGCCGCCAATCTCACAACCCAGGTGCGCGCCATCGCCGAGGTGGCCACGGCGGTGACGAAAGGAGACCTGACCCGGTCGATCCAGGTGGAGACGCGCGGCGAGGTGGCGCAGCTCAAGGACAACATCAACACGATGATCGACAACCTGCGTGTGACCACCGAGCGCAACAAGGAGCAGGACTGGCTGAAAACCAATCTGGCCAAGTTCACACGCATGCTGCAAGGGCAGCGCGACCTCTTCACAGTGGGGCAGATGCTGCTTTCCGAGCTCGCGCCGCTGGTGGAGGCGCAGCAGGGCTCCATCTTCCAGACCACCCAGATTGACGACAGGACCTCCGCCCTGCGCCGGCTGGCAGGTTATGCCAACGAACGTGAACAGCCGGAGATCATTCACGTGGGCGAGGGGCTGGTGGGCCAGTGCGCCCATGAGAAACAGCGCATCCTGCTCTCCGATGTGCCCGGGGATTACACGCCGGTGCGGTCCAGCCTGGGCGAGGCGAAGCCGGTGAACGTGGTGGTGCTCCCCGTGCTGTTCGAGGGGCAGACCAAGGCGGTCATTGAACTGGCCTCCCTCAAACGCTTCTCTGCCCCGCAGCTCAACTTCCTGGAGCAGCTCACGGAATCCATCGGGGTGGTGCTCAACACCATCGAGGCCACCATGCGCACGGAGGGCCTGCTGCAGCAGAGCCAGCAGCTCACCGCAGAACTCCAGTCCGGCCAGAAGGAGCTGCAGCAGACCAACGAGGAGCTGGGCCAGAAGGCCCGCGAACTGGCGGAGCAGAACGCGGAGGTGGAGCGCAAAAACGTGGAGATCGAGCAGGCCCGCCGCGCCGTGGAGGAAAAGGCGGCGGAGCTGGCGCTCACCTCCAAGTACAAGTCGGAGTTCCTGGCAAACATGTCGCACGAACTGCGCACGCCGTTGAACTCCATCCTCATCCTGGGCCAGCAGCTTGCCGAAAACTCCGGCAGGAACCTCAACGAGAAGCAGGTGGAGTTCGCCCGCAGCATTCACTCCGCCGGCTCCGACCTGCTCAACCTCATCAACGACATCCTTGATTTGTCGAAGATCGAGTCCGGCACCGTCTCCGTGGATGTGGAGGAGATTCCCTTCAACTCGCTGCGCGAGGCGGTGGAGCGCAACTTCCGTCACATCGCCGAAAACAAGGGGCTGGCCTTCCCCATTGAATTTGACCCTGCGCTACCCGCTTCTTTCACCAGCGACTCCAAGCGACTCCAGCAGATCGTCAAAAACCTGCTGTCCAACGCCTTCAAGTTCACCTCGCGGGGCATGGTTTCCATGCGGGTGCGGCCGGTGAAGGATGGCTGGAGCAACCCCGTGCTCAACCGTGCCGGGGTGGTGCTGGCGATGGAGATCAGCGACACCGGCATCGGCATCGCCCCGGAGAAGCAGAAGCTCATTTTTGAAGCCTTCCAGCAGGCGGATGCGGGCACCTCGCGCAAGTACGGGGGCACCGGCCTGGGGCTGGCCATTTCGCGCGAGCTGGCATCCCTGCTGGGCGGGGAGATTCGCCTCGCCAGCACGCCGGAGGAGGGAAGCACTTTCACCCTGTACCTGCCGCTGCACTATGCGGGGCCCACGGGCTCGGAGATGCTGCCTTCCGCGCCTGCCACGCCGGCCTCGGCCCAGCTCATGCCGCACGTGATGCGCGAGGACCGCGTGCCGGATGACCGCGACGAAGTGCTCGGCGGCGACTTGGTGCTGCTCATCGTCGAGGACGATCCGCACTACGCGCGGGTGCTGCTGGGCCTGGCGCGCGAGGCGGGGTTCAAAGGCATCGTGGCGCACCGTGGCATGCACGCCCTGGCGCTTGCGCGACAGTACCGCCCCACCGCCATCACCCTGGACGTGTTCCTGCCGGACATGCTGGGCTGGACGGTGCTCAACAACCTCAAGCTCGATCCCGCCACCCGCCATATTCCCGTGCAAATCATCTCCGTGGAAGAAGAGCAGCAGCACGGCCTCTCCCACGGCGCCTTTGCCTACATGGTGAAACCGGCCACCAGCAACGATCTGAGCGCGGCCCTTGAGCGGGTCAAGACCTTCGCCACGCCGCGTCTCAAGCACCTGCTCGTCGTAGAGGACAACGAGCTGGAAAGCCGCAGCGTGGTGGAGCTTCTGGGGCACGAGGACCTGGAGATCACCACGACCGAGACTGGTTCCGAGGCCCTGCGCCTCATGATGGACCGGTCCTTCGACTGCTGCGTGCTGGACCTCCATCTGCCGGACATGACGGGGTTCGAGCTGCTCGACAAAATCCAGTCCGAACCCGGCCTGCGCCACGTGCCCATCGTCGTCTTCACCGGCAAGGACCTCACGAGCGAGGAGGAAAGGCGGCTCAAGACGGTGGCGAAGAGCATTGTCATCAAGGACGTGCAGTCGCCCGAGCGCCTGCTTGATGAGACCTCGCTGTTCCTGCATCGCGTGGTCACGGACCTGCCTGAGGCCAAACAAAAGATGCTGGAGCGCCTGCACACCTCCGGCGAGGCCCTGCGCTCGCGCAAGGTGCTCATCGTGGACGATGATGCGCGCAACATTTTCGCCCTTTCCACAGTGCTGGAAGACCGCGAAATGGAGGTGGTCAGCGCCACCAATGGCCGCCACGCCATCGAGGTGATCCAGAGCACGCCGGATCTTGCGGTGGTGCTCATGGACATCATGATGCCGGAGATGGATGGCTACCAGACCATGCGCGAGATTCGCAAGATCCCGGAATTCCGCACCCTGCCCATCGTCGCCCTCACCGCGAAGGCGATGAAAGGCGACCGTGAGAAGTGCCTGGAGGCAGGGGCGAGCGACTACATCGCCAAGCCGGTGAACACCGAGGAGCTTCTGTCCCTCCTTCGCGTCTGGCTGCATCGTTGACCAGGTTCGGTTCCCTACATTGAAAGCCACCCATGACCGCCCTGCTTCCCAGCGAGCCCGCCGTCCCGCCCGTCCCTTCGCGGGACGCCGTTTCCCTCCTGTTGGTGGATGACGACCCCAAAAACCTTACGGCATTGGAGAGCATACTGGAGTCCCCGGAACACCGGCTGACGAAGGCGCGCAATGCTTCCGAGGCGCTTACGGCGCTGATGAACACCAGCTTTGCCGCCATTGTCATGGATGTGCAGATGCCGGAGATGAACGGCATCGAACTGGCCCGCCTGATCAAGCAGCGGCGCAAAACCCAGCACATTCCGATCATCCTCCTCACCGCCCACTACCGTGAGAATGAAGATGTGGTGCAGGGTTATGACGTGGGGGCGGTGGACTACCTGACCAAACCCGTCCATCCGGCGGTGCTGCGCTCAAAGGTCAGCGTGTTCGTGGACTTGTTCCGCAAGACGCGCGCGCTGGCGGAGGTGAACCGGACCATGGAGTGCGAAATCGTTGAGCGTAAAACCGCCGAGGACCGCTTTCGCGTGGTGGTGGAGGCCGCGCCCAGCGCCATGCTGGTGTTCACGGCGGAGGGCGGCATCGAACTGGTGAATTCGCAGGCGGAGCGGCTCTTTGGCATGGGCAGGGACAGCCTCATGTTCCAACTGATCAGCAACCTGGTCAGCCCGTCCGCGCTGCCCGGCCCGGATGCGACCGAAGCGGTCGGCCCGCGCGAGATCCTCGTGGGGAGAAAGGATGGTGCGCAAGTGCCGGCCGAAGCCAGCTTCACCCCCATTCATTCACCCGAGGGCAGCCGCTGGCTCGCCTCCATCGTGGACATTGCCGAACGCAAGCGCTCGGAGGAATCCCTGCGCCGCGCCAATGCGGAGCTGGCGGCCAAAAACCTGGCTCTGGAAAAGCAGGCGGAGGAGCGCAATCTGCGGCTCAAGGCGGAGTCCGCCCGTGCCGAGGCGGAGGCAGCCAATGCTGCGAAGGACCGCTTCCTCGCCATGCTCTCCCACGAGTTGCGCACCCCGCTTTCCCCCGTGCTGCACGCTGTGACCCTTCTCAACGAGAACGCCGGCTGCACCCCGGACGTCCGTGACCTGCTGCTCACCATCCGTCGCAATGTGCTGCTCGAGGCGCGGCTCATTGATGATTTGCTGGACCTGGCGCGTGTGCGCAACGGCAAGCTGCAGATGGATTTTCAGTCCACGGATGCGCATCAGCTCCTGCATCACGCCCTGGAGATTTGCAGCCCGGAAATCGTCAGCCATGGGCTGGAGGTGCGGCTGGAGCTCAGCGCGGCGGTTCATGGCCTCCGTGCGGACCCGGCGCGCATCCAGCAGATCTTCTGGAACCTGATCAACAACTCCATCAAGCACACGCCCCCGGGTGGCACGATCACCATCCTCACGGGCAACGAGGCGAACGGTGCGCTGCGCATCCAGGTCACAGACACCGGCTGCGGCATCGCCAGGGACAAGCTCACGCGCATTTTTGACGCCTTCGAACAGGGCACCAGCACCGAGGCTTCCAAAGGCCTGGGACTCGGCCTGGCCATCTCCAAGGCCCTGGCGGAATTTCATGGCGGCACCATCACCGCCCACAGCGATGGTCCCGGCAAAGGCGCCGTCTTCACCGTCACCCTGCCGGCCACGAGTGTGAGCGCCGTGCCGGAGGGGGAAACACAGCGGGGCGAGGCCTCACCCGGAGCCCCGCCGCTGCGTGTGCTGGTGGTGGATGATCACCACGACACCGTCGCCGCCCTTTCCACCCTGCTCATCCGTCGCGGCTATGATGTCCGCTCCGCCGAAAGCGTTGCCGGTGCCCTGGAGACGGCCGGCAGTTATGTCTTTGATGTGCTGGTGACAGACCTTGGCCTCCCGGACGGCTCGGGCGTGGAGCTGTTTGAATCGCTGCGCAAAAGGCACGACAGTCGGAATATTGAGGGGGTGGCCGTCAGCGGCTTCGGCATGGATGATGACATCGCCCGCTGCGAACGCGCCGGCTTTTCCGCGCATCTCACCAAGCCCGTCGAAATCAACAAGCTGCAGCGCTGTCTCGCCAGTCTGACTCCAAAAACGGCCCGTTGAGGATCGTGAGACGCCTGGCGCGTGATGGTGAAGACACCTTCGCTGCGGGGCCTTGTCCATCACCTGCCTCATGCGCCCCACCCGCCCTCGCAGTGGCGCAGGTCCCGCATGTCGCAGACGATGATGGCAACGTGAGGGACCAAAGTTGCTCCGCCACCCCGGCCCAATTCGAAATCCCGGTTCGCGGCAGTTGCAGAATCCACCGCCACCTGCCGCAGTGTCCTTCCAGGCTTCCCTATTGCCCAAAACTCCAGGCCCGGATGAGACAAACGCGGACACACCTCCCATTCGCCGCATGAACAAGAAAGCCCTCACCGAGACGGATATGCTGTATTCATTCCCGCCAAGCGCGCTCATCGTCTTTTTGTCGGCAAATGAGCCGGCCGCAGCGCCGCCGCAAGTTGCTTGATGGTGCTTTCGTCCACCCCTCGCCGGCGCATCTGGCGTTCATTCCAGTGCAATGCCAAGGCCCGGCCATAGTCCTTCAGCGGCGTGAACTCACGGATGATGAGTTCCTTTGAGGACAACCCCTGGATGCCCGCCGAAGGGAGCACCCCGGCGCATTCCCCGCGCTCCACAAGCTGGCGAACCTGGAGCATGGAGTTGCACTCGATTGCCGGCTGAAAATCCACATCCGCGTCACGGATGGCCTGCCGCAGGACAAGATCAAACTGGCCGCCATCCCGGCCCGCCGCGAAGGGCAGGGTTTGCCACAGCTTGGGATTGTCAATGGCAGCGGCCGATGTGCCTGGTTTCAGCAGCCGCCGGGGAACGCACAAGTAGAAGCTCTGGCGCAGCAATTGCAGGCGCGGCAGTCCCTCGCGGATCGCGTCTTCGCGGACAATGGCGAAGTCGATGCGGCCATCCTTCACCCGCTCCACCAGCCCGCTGCTGCGCTGGGTTTCCAGCCGCAGGGTGGCATGGCCAAGAGCTTCGGCGGCAGCGCCCAGGGCGGGGATAATGAGCCAGTCCAGAATGCTGGCGCCCGCGCCGATGGTGAAGGCTTTCTTCACCTGGACCTGCTCCTTGCGGAAATCGTCCAGATCCTGCAACTGCTGGCGCACCAGCATGGCGAGGCGCTGTCCCGCCGGGGACAGGACAAGGCTCTTGCCGCGTCGCTCCGTGAGTTCGGTGCCAAAGAACGCCTCCAGCTCGCTGGCCTGCCTGCTGATCTGGCTTTGCCTCGTCACATCTCCCGGCGCGGCCTTGGCGATGGAGCCCGCCTCGGCGAGCGCCAGGAAGCTGCGCAGGCGGTCCAGCGACAGACCAGAGCGGGAGAAGAGTTCATCAAACATGACTGTGTAGTCAGCTATACTGCATTTTCCACGGTTAACAAGCGGCCTGCATCGGCGACACTGCTGTCGCCATGAAACACGAACGATACGATCTGATTGGAGACATCCACGGGCAATACGGCAAGCTGGAGGCTCTGCTGCGCAAGATGGGCTACGCGCCCACAGGAGACACCTGGAAGCACGCTGGCGGGCGGAAGGTGATCTTCCTGGGCGACTTCGTGGACCGTGGCCCGCAAGTGCGTGAGGTGCTGCGCACGGTGCGCGGCATGGTGGAGGCCGGCGATGCCCTCGCCATCATGGGCAACCACGAGTACAACGCGGTGTGCTATCACACGCCGGACGGCGAGGGCGGCCACCTGCGCGAGCGGTCGGAGCGCAACACCCGCACACACCGGGCCACCCTGCGACAATTTGAGGGCCGGGAGACGGAGTGGGCAGAGTGGATCGCCTGGATGCGGACACTGCCCTTTGCCCTGGACCTGGGAGCCCTGCGCTGTGTTCATGCCTGCTGGGACGCCGGCCACCTGGAAACACTGCGCGGCATGAGCCTCGCGGACAGCGCCTTTCTTCACCGCAGCGCCGCCCGGCACACGGCGGAATACGCGGCCATTGAGACGGTGCTGAAAGGCCCCGAGCTGCAGTTGCCCGATGGGGTGGTGTTCAGCGACAAGGAAGGCCACGAGCACAGCCGGATACGGGTGAAGTGGTGGGGACGGCAGGCCGCCGGAAGCTTCGGCGAAGCGGCCATGCCCGTGCCCATGGTGGAACTGCTGCACATCCCTCTTGCCGATGATGCCTGCCGCCTTGCCAACTACCCGGCCGATGCCCCTCCCGTGTTCTTCGGCCACTACTGGATGCCCCCTGATGCTCCCAAGCAGCCCTTGGCCGGAAATGTCGCCTGCCTTGATTTCGGGGCCGGACTGACGGGGCCTCTGGTGGGCTATCGCTGGGACGGCGAGGCGGAAGTGAAGGCGGCCAAATACATCACCCACAACTGATCCATCCCAATGAACACACCACCCGCCACCTACACCGTCCAGGTGGACGACAACTTCCACTACATGGACCAATGCCATCAGGGAAAAGGGACAGGAGTAAGGGCGTAAAGGCAGGCGCCATCAAGGATCTGGCGTGATCGGATACGCGGCCACGAGCAGACCGTCTTGCGCAGGCCGCGCTGGCAGCTTCGTGATCGTCGTGGCGGAAT
>CAINXC010000639.1 GCA_903854655.1 uncultured Verrucomicrobiota bacterium
ACCGGTGGTGTCGCTTCGCTCAACCACCGGCTACAAGCTGGCAAGCCTCCGGCTTGGTGCGGGGGATGTGGGGGAAATCCCAAACTTTGCGTGATCTGGATCGGGCAAAGCTCGGGTCGGCGAGGGCAGGCAAGTCTTGATGTTGACGTCCGTCAACGAACGGCTTTCTGTGTCCCATGCCCCTCCGCCTCGAAGTCTCGATTGCCACCCAGCGCCTGCGGTTGTGGGAAGATTCACATGTGATCAGGGAGTGGCCGGTGTCTACGGCAAAGACGGGGGTGGGGTTCACGGAGGGGAGTTTGCGCACGCCTTTGGGGCAGTTTCGGATCAAGGAAAAGATCGGGGCGGATGCGCCCAAGGGCACGATCTTCAAGGCGCGGCAGCCGGTGGGGGTGTGGCAGGGGGAGCGGGTGGCGGATGATTTGATTTTGAGCCGCATCCTGCGCCTGGACGGGCTGGAGGCGCGCAATGCGAACACCTGGGAACGGCACGTTTACATCCACGGCACCAATGATGAGCCGGGGATTGGGCGGCCAGGCAGCCACGGCTGCGTGCGGCTGCGCAATGATCACATGATCGAGCTCTATGACCTGGTGCCCGAGGGCGCTGAGGTTTGGATCGAGGAGTGAAGCTCCTCGCAGCCGGGATCAGAACTCGGGAAGCGGGGCGGTTTTGTCGATGACCTTGTCTTCCCAGATCGCTTCACCCGTCAGCGGCTCATAGGTAAGGATGCGCTCTTTGCTGCCGGGGACCGGGGGCTTGTCCGCCTTGGGAATCCATTTGGCCAGTTCGGTTTTCTTCGCGTCGTACTTGGAATTCTTGGCGAGGTTGTACCATTCGTTGGGATCGGCCTTCTTATCGTAGAGCTCTTCGCTGTGGTCGGCGTAGCGGATGTAGCGCCAGTCCTCGGTGCGGACCGCAAAATTGCCCTGGTTGTGCTGGGTGATGGCCGGCCAGGGGCGCGGTGAGCTGGCATCGGTGAGCTGGGGCACCAGGCTGTGGCCTTCCAGATCGGTCCGTTCAGGCATGTGGCAGAGAGCGAGCAGGGTGGGGAAGATGTCGAGCAGCTCCACCGTGCGCTGGCACTTCGCGCCCTTCGTGACGCCCGGCCCGGCAAACACCAGGGGCACGTGAGTGCTGCGCTCCCAGAGGGTGTTCTTGCCGGTGATGAGCTTCTCGCCCAGGTGCCAGCCATGGTCGCTCCAGAGGACGACGATGGTGTTGTCAGCACGACCGGTCTTCTCCAGTGCGTCGAGCACCCGGCCCACCTGTGAATCCATGAAGCTGGTGCAGGAAAGGTAGGCGCGCACCAGGGGCCGCCATTCATTGGTGGCGCGCAGGGTCTTCAGGCGCGGCTCCGGCAGGCGCCAGTGCAGGAAGTCGGCAAACTTCGGCAGGTCGTCGCGGTCGTCCTCCTTCACCAGGGGCATGACGAGGGTGTTGTCGGGATACAGATCGAACCACTTCTGCGGGGCGTAACAAGGCACGTGCGGAAGCCGGAAGCCGCACGCCACGAAGAAGGGTTTGTCCGACGGCGCTTTCTCCAGCGCGGCGACGGCGGAGCTGGCGATCTTCCAGTCGGGCGTCTCCTCGTCAGTCGGTGGCCAGATGCCCCAGTCCATGGCCGGATGGTTCAACTGCGGCGGCAGCTTGGCGATCTTCTCCGGGGGCTTGGTGCCTCCGCCCTTGGAACCCCAGTCGTTGAACTCGGCCTTCTGATCCCTGGGTCGGATGCTGCCATCGTGGTAAATCTTGCCGTGTGTGCTGGTGGCGTAGCCAGCCTGGGTGAAGGTCTGCGGCAGGGTGATGTGGTTTTTCAACTGCTCCACCTCGCGAATGCCCGGCGCGAGCCCGTAGATGCCGGTGCTGCCCGGTCGCAGGCCGGTGAGCAGGGAACTGCGCGAGGGATTGCACAAGGGCGCCTGGGTGTGCGCGTTCATGAAAGCGGTGCCGCGCGCGGCGAGCTTGTCGATGTTCGGCGTCTTCACCTGCGGGTGCGTTCCCAGGTAGCCGATCCAGTCGTTCTGATCGTCGATGGCGATGAACAGGACGTTCGGCCGCTCCGCATGGAGCAAGGGGCACAGGGCGAGGAGAAGGAAGAGCGCGCGGCGGATCATGGCGCGTTGGTGAACGAAGCGCGATGCCCGCATGTTGCGGGAACCGGGGAGCTTCATTCCTCGAACCCGCTGACCGCCAGCTTCACCCAATACCCGCTTATGAGCACCACATGGCCTTCTTCTCCACCACCCGCGAGGAAGCCGCGGGTCCTGCGCACCTTGAACGAGTAAGCTGGGAGCGGATGCTGCTGGACATAGGTGACCAAGGGACTGTGTTCAGGGGTCGAAAGACCACTGGATTCCATGGCCACAACGGTGATCTCCACACGCTCGCCCGGCTGCTTGCTTTGCTTGTCCTGGTAATCGCTGACAACCTTTTCATCATGCGGCCCCGACTTTCCGATGGAAGCTGAGGCGGGCTTCCAACCGGGAAAGCGGGAACTGAGCATGACCTCCATCTCTTTCGGCGGATCACCCTGGTTGAAGAGGATGAAGGGGATCAACTTCTTGGCGGCCGGTTCGGTTGGAGGGGGTGGATCCAAAGGATCTGGCGCAGCGACAGCAGGTCCTAAAACCTCGCGCCACACGGGCATAGGCACGCCACCCAGCGTTGTTTTGTCATAATCTGAGAGCGGTCGCTCGAGTGCTTGAAGCATCGGCGCGATGTCGTGGGCATCTTTCCGGGCGAGCTCGCGCAGGGGTTGATAGTCCCATTTGTCTCGGACGAGGGGATTTGCGCCCTGTTTCATGAGGTAGCGGACCACTTCCAGCTTTTCTGCCGAAACGGCGAGGTGGAGCAGGGTGCCGCCGCTGTCGGGCGCCACTGGAGCGTTAATCTGGAGTTTCGCTTTCAACAGGGCCTGGAGCAAGTCGAGGTCGCCCGAGTACACCGCCAGTTGCGCTGCCTCCCTGAGACGCTCGGTTTCCCCGGAAACCTCTTCATCCGCCCGCAAGAGAGGGGGCAGGAGACCGACTGCGGAAATCAGCCCAACAAGAAGAACTCGCATGGGCCCAAACTAGGGAGTCGCGGTCGAGAAGTCACGCTACAAGTGATTGGATCAGGGTCATCAACCCGCCTTATCCTCCTTTCGTTGGTTCCCAGCTCTTGGCGGTCGAAATCAGGCCGGACCGGAGCAGGCTTGCCAGGCGCACGCGGTTTCGCTATACCAGGGCTCATGCGTTTCTCAAGTCTTGCGCGCGGGCTCCTTCTGTTGGTGGTGGTGGCGACAGCTCCGTTGCCTTGCGCAGGCAAGGGCGAGGAGGGTGAAAGCCATTTGAAGCTGGATCTCAGCCCCCTGCTGGAGGTGGGCACGGTTTTTGCGCTTACGCCTGATGCCTTGGAGAAGCAGTTCAGCAGCGAAGGGTTCAGCGAGAATCCCTTCATCAACTGGAAGCTTGGCCGCTCTTACGCGACGTTCCCCATGCAGCCCTATTCGAACGTGAGCGTGGAGCTGTCCGTGCTGCAGGGGAGCGTGCCCCTGAGTCACGCCGTGGTGGACTACCTCGAGGGCAGGCCCACGATGATTCACATGACCTCCAAGTTTTCGAACGCGGCCGCTCTTGCCAGGCTGCGTGCGGGTCTGGGCGAGCGGCTGGGGTGCAGCGCGCTTCCGGCCGAGAAACTGCGGGTAGGCAGCAAGTGGGAGAAAGAGGTCACCTCGGAGGTCTGGATGAGCGACAAAGGGGTGGCGCGGCTCAAGGCTGCGGCAAACGGGGCGTTTTTCGGCCTGTCCATCGGCCCGCCTCACACAGCGCCGGAAGCGCTCACGGCGCCGGCGGATTCCGGAGATGCCGGGCAGGGTCGGCCGGATTTCTTCGTGCGTCTGGACCCGTTGATCTCCGTGCCCGGACTGTGGAGCCTCACGCCGGAGGCTTTTGAAAACGCCATGAAAACGCCCGGCCCGGGGTTCAAAGAATCGCCGTTTTACAAATGGACCAGCGCGGCCAAAGACGGCGCGTTGCTCACGCGCCATGTGTTCAGCAACACGAACACGGATTTGCTGCTCTTTGACGAGGCGGTGAATGCGGAGGAGGCAAACATCGAGTTCCGCCGCGGCAAGGTGGGCAAGGTCACCTTGACGTTGCTGACACGTGGCAACAGCGGGGAGGTGACGGCGGAGCAGTTCGACGCGGTCTTCAAAGCCACCGGGCGCGCCCTGGGGGCCATGCTGAAGGTGCAGCCCACCCGCACCGTCCCGGCCGGTCGCAATCTGATCAAGGAGCAGGGATACCTGTGGACCTCGCCCCACACCCTGGCGCTCATGGAATTCAACGAGGACGCGCCAAAGGGCCACTTGGAATTCCTGCGCGTGAAGTTCATGCCGGCGAGCGGCCGGGCTGAGCTGCTGAATCTCGCGGGCATCGGCGACAACGCGACCACCAGGAGCCGCTCCAGCCTTACCAGCAACGTGAAGCGCGATCTTGCCTCGGGCGATGTTTGTCTCACAGGCGTGCCAATGATTGACCAGGGGCAGAAGGGCTACTGCGTGTCCGCCTCCTGTGCCCGGATCTTCAACTACATGGGGGTGAAGTGTGACCAGGACGAGATTGCGGAGCTGGTCAAGAACGACGCGCAGAGGGGCACCCGGCCCAGCGACATGTACGCGGCGTTGCGCAAAATTGACCAGCGTTACAACATGCGGGTCAAGGTGGTGAAACTTCCTCGCGGGTATGGATTGGAGGGGATGCGAGAAACGGATGTCGAGCGTGCCTGGAAGGGTGATCTGGCGAAACTGCTCCAGGAGAACATCAATGCCGGAGTTCCCTTGCTTTGGGCGGTGCAACTGCCCGCATCTGCGGGTGGTGTTTCGGCCAAGGGGGTGGTTCAAGACCGCCAGTCCGGCGGCGGCCACATGCGGCTGCTCATTGGCTTCAACCCGAAGACGGGGGACGTGCTGTTCACCGACTCCTGGGGGGCGGGCCATGAGCTCAAGCGCATGACCGTGGGCGCGGCCGAAGCCATGACCCAGGCGGTTTTCACGATGCAGCCGACGCTGTAGGGGGCTCACAGCTTCATGGCATAGTGCACCTGCCGGCCCATCTCCTCGAAGCCGCACGAGGGGTAGAGATGCTGGCCTATTTCGTTCGAGGCCATGGTTTCGATCTGTGCAATTTTGAGCCCCTGGCTGCGGAAGTAATCCAGTGCATGGCGGATCAGCCGCCGCCCCAGGCCCAGGCCCCGGGCCTCCTCGGTCACCGCCATGTTGGGGATGCGCCCGCGGGCGTTGTGCCGGTCCACCCGTGTGGTGATGTAGCCCAGGAGGTGCCCGGAGCGCTCGGCGATAAAGACCCCGCCGGGGTTGGCCGCGCAGTCATCGTCGATGTGATCCGCCTTGCGGGCCTTCCAGCCACGTTCGTCCCAGCGGCCCAGCTTTTGCTCCAGCAACTGCTCCAGCGCCACACCGCCGAAGGAGGCCACGGTGATCGCCCGGAGCGCATTCAGGTCACTTGGCTGATAGGGGCGGATGTTGATCTCGTTCATACGCTGCACTCAAGCCATGACAGAAGACTTGGCCACGCAATACTTCAAGGCTCGACATTGAGCCGCCGATCCCTCACACTCGAATTCTCATGAACCGGACCGCCCATCGACTTCAAACCTTTGCTGCGGCCTGCGCCGCAGCCGTGATGCTCTTCGCCTGCTCCGCCGTCCAGGCGGCTGCGGACGCCCGCGTTTTTGAGCTGCGCATCTACACCTGCAATGAAGGCAAGCTGCCGGACCTGCTCACGCGCTTCCGTGACCATACCTGCAAGATTTTTGAAAAGCACGGGATGGAAAACGTCGGCTACTGGGTGCCCATGGACAAGGAAAACGGCTCTGAAACCACCCTTATCTACATCATTGCCCACAAGAGCGCCGCAGCAGCGAAGGCCTCCTGGGCTGCCTTCAGCAAAGATCCTGAATGGCAGGCGGTGGCAAAGGCCAGCGAAGTCAACGGCAAGATCCTGGCCAAGCCGCCGGAGTCCACCTACATGACCGCCACGGATTACTCCGCCGCCATCACCAAGGGCGCAGGCACGGCGGAGCGGGTGTTTGAGCTGCGCATCTACACCTGCAACCCGGGCAAGCTTCCCGTGATGGAGAGCCGCTTCCGCGATCACACGGTGGCCTTGTTTGCCAAGCATGGCATGACCAACATCGGATACTGGACACCCATCGCCGGCCAGAAGGGGGCTGGCATCAAACTGATCTATATTCTCGCCCACCCCAGCAAGGAGGCGGGCATGAAATCCTTTGATGACTTCCGCGCGGACCCCGATTGGAAGCAGGCCAAAGCAGACAGTGAAAAGGACGGACCTCTCACGGTGAAGCCTGACGGGGTGAAAGCGGTGTACATGAAGGCGACGGATTTCTCGCCCATTCAGTAGCCTTCAGTCCTCGCTTTCTTCCACCCGTTTCCCGTGGCTGCCATCGCACCATGGCGGGTGGTCGGTGTGTTTACAGGTGCAAAGCACCACCTCCCGGCCCTCTGCGACTGTGAATTTCACCGGTCCTTTGCCGGTGCCTGTGTGGCTGCCATCGCAAAGCGGCTGGTGGCCGCTGCGGGCGCAGGAGCACCACCAGTGCACGCCGGCCTCGAGTTTGATGGTGCACGGCATGCCTCAATTCAATCCGTGCCATTGGCCATGGGAAGGGACGAAGACGCCCTTGTTCGCTGGCATAAGCAGCCGGGGTCGTTTCGGTTTCTTGGCAGCGGCGGTCATCACTGGTACAAACAGGAGGGAAACTTGAAAGCCCACCGAGCCATCGGCACGCCGCGACGGCTGGCACTGCACTACAAACCCGCGTTTCAACACCCAGCCCTGGCGCAGCTCTTCAGTGCTGCCCTTGGCATTGGGCGGCAAAGCGCTTGCACGAACTCGAAGCTGCAGTTCCGCCGCGACTTCAAACGGCTGCCGGGACCAGAAGACCAGTCCGCAGCCCGTGGTCGAGAGAAGGTCCACAATGCTTTGGGCGACTGTGGCTCCAGCCTTTAACGGCTGGATTTCGTCATCATTGGATTGGCGTTTGGTGGCCATGATGCATCGAAGTTCCTTGTCTGATCACGTCCAGGACGGCATCAGACACACCCAACCGTGCCCCGCCCGCACCATGCTGTCAATGGCCACAAATGAAGCTTTGGCGCTGGGGCGAAACCTGTTGAAGGATGAAAGGGCAGGTTTTCACAGGGAGCGATTATTTTGACTTTGTTGATTTTTCGGCTTTCCTCGACCATTATGGAATGTAAAATGACCGTAATTTCTCTAAAATCCATGTGAGCAGGGGTTGAGAAACACCGATTTGGACTCACTCTGCTCTCAAAGTCAGCCTTCTGCATTGCCTGGAGACAGTCGCCAGCGCTTACGGGGCCTTCATCCGGCTCAGGGTACAAGGTCCGGCGAAGCCGGTGACCAAGGGCGGCAGCTTGCCGGGCTCATAAGGCGCCTTGTGAATCAGCCGGGCTCAATCCTTGCGCACGTCGCCAGTCTCGCCACACTGCCTGCCCACTTTCCCACCATACCGTGAGCCAAGCCCATCCTACCGACGACCTTCGCATCGAGCGCATTCGCTCGATCATCTCACCCGCTGCGCTGATGCAGGAATGGCCGGTGGCGGAGGAAACTGCGGTCTTCGTGGAACAGGCGCGGAAGGATGCCGAGAACATCATGCAGGGCAAGGACGACCGCCTGCTCGTGGTTGCCGGGCCCTGCTCCATCCATGACCGCGAATCCGCCCTGGAGTACGCGAAGCTTCTGCTCAAGGCCCGCCAGAAGCATGCGGCCGACCTTGATCTGGTGATGCGGGTGTAATTTGAGAAGCCGCGCACCACCGTGGGCTGGAAGGGCTTCGTCAACGACCCGCACCTGGACGAGAGTTTCGACATCAACACGGGCCTCAAGCAGGCAAGGCGGCTGCTGATTGACATCCTCAATCTCGGCCTGCCCACCGGCACGGAGTTTCTGGACGTCATCACACCTCAGTACATCGCTGATGCGGTGGTGTGGGGAGCCATTGGCGCACGCACCACGGAGAGCCAGGTGCATCGTCAGCTCGCCTCCGGCCTGTCCATGCCCGTGGGCTTCAAGAACGGCACGGACGGCGGTGTGCAGATCGCCCTGGACGCCATTGAGGCCGCGCGCGGCCAGCACCACTTCCTGAGCGTCACCAAGGATGGCATTGTCGCCATCGTCACCACGCGCGGCAATGACACCTGCCACGTCATCCTGCGCGGTGGCAAGCACTCGCCCAACTACGATGCGGAGGCGGTGGCAAACGTCGTCGCCCAGCTCAACGCCAAGAGCCTGCCGCCTTATGTGATGGTCGATTGCAGCCACGGCAACAGCCTGAAGGATTACCGCAAGCAGCCCGGCGTGGCCGCCAGCATTGCCGGGCAGATTGCCGCCGGCAGCAAATCCATCACTGGTGTGATGATCGAAAGCCATCTCGTCGAAGGCCGCCAGGACACCAAGCCGGACGTGCCGCTGAAGTACGGCCAGAGCATCACCGATGCGTGCATCAACTGGGACACCACGGAAGCCGTGCTTGAGCAGCTTGCGGAGGCGGTGAGGAAGCGCAGAGCAGCTTAAAGCAGGGCGCTCGCCGCCAGTCCACATGAGTCCCGCCACGCTTCAATCGTTCGCCAGCGCCCGCATCCTCGTCGTTGGCGATGTGATGCTTGACCATTTCGTCTGGGGCAATGTGCGGCGGATCTCGCCAGAAGCCCCGGTGCCGGTGGTCGAAGTGGTGCGTGAAACGCTGTTTCCCGGTGGCGCGGCCAACGTGGCGCGCAATCTTTCGCCCTTCACCAGGCACAGCTTCATCATGGGCCGCGTGGGCCGTGACAACGAGGCGCAGAAGCTTTGCGCGCTGCTCAATGACGAAGGCGTGAGCACGGACACGCTGCTCATCGATGAGAACCTGCCGACCATCTGCAAGACCCGCATCGCCGCGCGCCAGCAGCAGATCGTGCGCGTGGACCGCGAGGTGCTGCAACAGCTCAGCGACGCGGAGCTGGCCGAAGTGGAGCAGCGCGTGCGGGCAAAGATCGCCGACCTCGACGCCATCGTCATCGAGGACTACGGCAAGGGCTTCATCACCCAGCCGCTTGTCGAGCTGCTGGTTCGGCTCGCAAAAGAATTCAACAAACTGCTCACCGTTGATCCCTCGCCGCGCAATCCGCTGGACTGGCGCGGTGTGTCACTGGTGAAGCCCAACCGCCTGGAAGCCTTCGCCGCCGCCGGCATTGACGACCGTCACAACGCTGGTGATCCAGTCAGGGACCCCCAGCTTCTCGAAGTGGGCGCTCGTCTGCTGGCCAAGTGGCAGGTGCCGCACATCCTTATCACCCTGGGCGAGCAGGGAATGGTCATCTTCAACGCCAGCGACCCGGCGGCACCCCACCACATTCCCACGCGCGCCCGTGAGGTGTATGATGTGTCCGGCGCGGGCGACACGGCCATCGCCTTGCTCACTCTGGCGCTCGCTTCAGGCCTGAGCCTGCATGACGCCGCCGAAGTGGCCAACCACGCCAGCGGCATCGTCGTCGGCAAGCTCGGTACCGCGACATTGACTCCGGACGAGCTGCTCAACGCCTTTTGAACATTTTCATGTCCGATTTCTCCGACATCTTCGCCCAGCAAACCGCCGCTCATCGGGCCGCTGTGGAGCGTTTGCCCGAGAGCCTGCCGGTGCTGGAAAAGCTGAGCGCCGCAATCATTGACTGTCTTCGCGCCGGCCACAAGGTGCTGTTCTTTGGCAACGGTGGCAGCGCGGCGGATGCCCAGCACCTCGCAGCGGAGTTTGTCATTCGTTACCGCCTCAACCGCCGCTCCCTGCCGGCGCTGGCGCTGACCACGGACACCTCGATGTTGACCGCCTGCGGCAACGATTTCGGCTTTGAGACCATCTTTGCGCGGCAGATCGAAGGACTTGCCCGTGCTGGCGACATCGCCATCGGCATCACCACCTCCGGCAACAGTCCGAATGTTCTTGCCGGTCTTGATGCCGCAAAAGCCAGGGGCTGCGTCACGGTTTCCTTTACCGCTGAATCCGGCGGCAGGGCGGCGGAGATTGCGGACATCGCTTTCAAGGCGCCGTCGGCCGTCACCGCGCATGCGCAGGAGTGCCACATGATTGTGGGGCACATCCTCTGCGAGATGGTGGACCGGGTGTTTGCCGACGCCTGATCTCGCCAGCGCATCAATCCTTCGTGCCTGCACACCCCATGCACACCGCCACCCTTCACAGCCCGGCATCTGCTTTGAAGCCCGTGGAAACCGCACGAGAACGTTGCCTGCGCCTCCTGCGCACCCTCGGGTTCGCCTTCCGCATCGGGAGGAGCTGGAGGGACCGGCTCACGCTTGCGAAGCTGCTGCTCAAGCACATCGCCGTCCATCGCTGCTGGGGCCGGTTCACCGGGCACCTCCACCGGGTGGATGCGCGGGTCAACGGCCGCACGGTCTGCGCGCACCTGCGCGACAACGGCACTGACGCCCTCATTTTCGACGATGTGTTTCACCGCGGCTGCTACCGGCCGGGCAAGCTGGATTATGTGCCGCAGGTGGTGGTGGATGCGGGCGCGAACATCGGCCTGGCCTCCCTGTACTTCAGCGCCGTCTGCCCGGAGGCCCGAATTTACGCTTTCGAACCCGTCGAGCATGTGATGACCTGGCAGAACGTCGTCAGCGGCCGCATGAAGGTGTTTGAGGTGGCGCTGGGCAGGGCCGAAGGCACATGCAACATCCTCATTGATCCGGTCAACAGCGGCGGCCACAGGCTGGAACTCTACGATGCCAACCCCAGCCTCAGGCGCCTGCAGGTGAATGTGACGCGCCTCGACACACTCATTGATGAACACAAGATCCCGGCGCCCGACCTCTTGAAAATTGATGCCGAGGGCTCGGAGTGCGACATCCTTGAGGGTCTTGGAGATCACATCAGTGGCTTGCGGACGTTGTTCTGTGAAGTGCAGTCCCCGGCCAATCACGCCTGGATCATCAATCATCTGCGCGCCCACGGGTTTGAGCGGATTGAGGAGCGCATCTCCAACCCCGGGGCGGAGCGCCCCGAGGAAGCCTATTCGATCATCGTCGCGCACCGTTAGGGTGGTGCGACGGTTTCGTTTCACGTCGTGAAACACGGAGTTCTTCACAACGTTCGATGGCTGCTCAGCGTCCAGGTATTGCGCCTGCTGGTGGGGTTCTTTCTGGGCTCCTGGATGGGCCGGGTGATGGGGCCCGCACGGTTCGGCATTCTGTCCACGGCCGCCGCGATATCGACCATCGTGTGCTGCGCCGTGGAACTGGGCATGCGGCAGTTGCTGCTGCGCGAACTGGGGCGCCGCACACGCATCGCGCCGCTGGTGGCGGGGACGGTGTTCAAGCTCTGGCTGGCGCTGGGTGTGATCGTCTCCGGCCTGACAGCTTGCTGGAACGCCTCCAGCCATGCGCTTCCTTGGCCCGTGTTCTGGGCGGCGATGCTGCCGCTGCTGCTGACCTGCCTGACGGTTCAGAACAACTGGGAGGAGGCCTGCCACCGGGCGTTTGTATCTTCCCGCAACGGCATGGCGGGCTACATCGGCGCCGCTGGAGCGCGGGCGGCCTGCCTGCTCTGGCTGCCGACGGTCACGGCCATGGCGTGGACGATCGCTGCGGAGAGTCTCGTCACCGGCCTGCTGGGGATGTGGACCGGCCAGCGTCGCGGGCGTGGCTGGTGGCCAAGGGGATGGGACCGGCGCATTGCGCGCGCCTTCATGAGCCGGGGGGTGATTCTGGTGCTTGGCCAGGCCGGCACGCTGCTGCTGCTGCGCGCCGATACGGTGATGATCGAACGCATGCGGGGGCTCACGGAAGCGGGCATTTACGGAGCGGCGGTCCGCCTCAGCGAAATGGTTTACATGCTCTCGCCGATGATGGTGACGATCCTCATGCCGAAGCTGGCGGGGCTGCTGAAAAAGCACGACGAGGCGCAGTTTCGCAATCTGGTGCGCCGTGGCAGCGAACTGATGGTGGCCCTGGGCCTGGGATCGGCGGTGTGCTTGTTCATTGGTGGACCGCTGGTGCTGCGCGTGCTTTTCGGTGCCGCGTACGCGGCTTCCATTCCGGTGCTGCTGGTGCACAGCTTTTCGGTGCTGCCCTATTTTCAAACGGAGTGGCGTTACGCCGTCATGGTGGCAAGCGACCGCGCGGCGGTGACGGCCTGGCTGTCCTGGCTTGGCGTGATCGTGAACGTGATTCTCAATCTGTTCTGGATCCCCCGTCACGGCGCCTTGGGCGCCGCCTGGGCCACGTTGATCAGTTACACGGTCTGCGGCATCGGCGCCACCTGGCTGGTGGCCGATCTGCGCTGGTTCGCAAAGGCCCAGCTTGCCGCCCTGCGCGCGCCTTTCCTCTGGCTGGCGCACCCGCGCCGGAGCTGGTCGCAGGTGCAGGGTCTTTTACAACGGCACGCATGAGCGCGATTCTCAAACGCATCGCCGTTTTTCGCACCTGCGCCCTGGGGGATGCGGTCCAGTGCACGCCTTTGCTGCGCCAGATTCGGGCGGATGCCCCGCAGGCGCGCATCACCTTCTTCACCAGCGAAAACGTGGTTCCGCTGTTCGCCGGAGCGCCCTTCGTGGATGAAGTGGTCGGCCTCAAAGCCTCCTGGCTCACGATCAAGGCGGGCCGGCGTGGCATGCTGCGTGCATGGTGGGAAATGGCGCGACAAGGCGCTTTTGACGCGATGATCTCGCTTGAGCCCACCTGGCTGCGCAACATCGGCTGCCTGCTGGTGCGGGCGCCCGTGAAGGCGGGCCTCAGCTTCACAGGCCGGAAAAAGCCGTTTGAGATCTTTACCCACCCCTTGCGCATCACCGGCGACTCCAGGGAGACGACGCAGCATGCCTCGGAGCAGTACCTGCAACTTTGGTTGCAGATCAGCGGCGGCCAAGACCGTGGTCTGGGGTACGACATGAGCCACCTGCTGGCTGGAGATGGTGCGCAGCAGCTCCCGGAGCGGCCCTTCATCGCCCTAGCGCCGGGGACTGGAAACCCCTTCCTTAAAGTGAAGACCAAACGATGGCCGCCAGCGTCGTTTGTCGAGCTGGGCGGCGCCCTGCTGGCGCGAGGCTGGGCGGTGGTCTATCTTGGAGGCAACGATGACCTTGGGGGGATGGCCCCTCCGGCAGGGGCGGTCAACCTGCTCGGCAAAACCTCCGTCCAGGAGGTGGCGGTCCTGCTCAGCCGCGCTGCAGCGATGTGCGGCAACGACAGCGGCCTGTTTCACCTGGCACAGGGTCTGCAATGTCCTGCCGTCGGAATCTTTGGCTCGTCGAGTCCCAGGTTCACGGGGGTTTTTCGTGCCGCACGCGCCGAAGCATTGCAGGCTCCGCTTCCGTGCGCAGGCTGTTATTTGCAGGAGTGCGCTCCGCCAGAGGAAGTGCTGGCCCAGGGCCTGGCCAGGCCCTGCTGCATGAGTGCGGTCACCCCGTCACAGGTGGTCCGGCGGGTTGAGCATATGGCCCGCTTTCCGTCCCCCTCCCCCGCCGTACCATGAACATCGGCAGCCAAGGCAATCCCCTCGCCGTTCTTGCAACGATCGGCGGCCTCATTATCGCCACCTACGTGGCCTCTTCGATCCTGCTCGACCAGGGCAATCAGCTGGCCGGGCTGTTCTACTACCTGATGCTGGGCAGCGGAATGCTCGGGGTGATCGCGCCCCGCCTGTCCTTCACTCTTTTGATCTTGCAGTGCGCCTACCTTGACCTGTTCAAGCGGCTGATGGTGATCGCCGGCAACATCACCTTCACGGACCTGTTCTGGGTGCTGGGAATCGCGCCCGTGACCGTGATCGGCATCTCCGGCGGGCTGCTGCTGCGGCTGGTGTTCGGAAAAATCGCCGCCGATGGCGGCGACTTCCGCAGAATGTTCATCGCCTTGTGCCTGAACGTGGCCCTCGCCGCCGTGGTCTATGCCAAAGGCGGCGGGGTGGGCGGCACTTTGCGCGAGGTCGCCAACGGTTCCACCTACGCCCTCCTGCTTTTCATCGTGCCGCTGCTGTTTCGCACACCGGAAGCAGTCGCGAGATGTGCGCGCCTCATCATCATCGTTTTCCTGCCTGTGGCCGCCTACGCCATTTACCAGCAGGCGTTCGGCTTTCAGGCGTTCGAAATCGAGTACCTGAAGACCGGCCTCAGCATCGAGATCAAGCAGTTGGAGGCCGACCGCGTGCGCGCTTTCGGCACTCTGAACTCTCCCACCTCGATCTCTGTCGTGGCATGCTCCGTGGCGGCGATGGCAATGGGTCTGTCCGCAGTTGGCAGGCACGATCGCAAGCTCGGCATGTCAAGACCCGTGGCCATGACAATCGCGGCCCTGTGTGTGGGCGCCTGGGCGGCCAGCACGGTGCGAGTGGGCCTGTTGCTGCTGCCGGTGGCGCTCGCCGGGACCTACCTGTTCCTGCGGCCTTCCACCACCCGCGGGCTCTACGCGGCTCTCTTTGCAGGATTCGCCGTGCTCGTGGCAACATCCAGCTATGTTTACCGGAACATCGAGATGTGGACCGGCCGGCTGCTCGACATGTCGGGCGGCAGTGTTTTCGTCGAGCAGATGATCAACATGAACAGCTACAAGGACAGGCTGTACGGGTTCTTCACGGTGCTGCTCAATCCCGAGGCCTATTCCCTGTTCGGCCTCAGTAATTCCGGCGAGGACGCGGGACTGAAGGCGCATGACCCGATCGGCAACGCCCTTCTGGCCTACGGTATCATCCCCTTGGGGATCGTGCTCGCGCTTGGCTGCTGGGGGATGTGGCGTGTTCACAAGGTCATCTTTGGCATGCAAAACCGGGTGCTGCAGTTGCTCGCCGCGTCCTTTCTGGCCAATGCCGCCGGGAACATTGTCGTGTCCGTCGTCAACGGCAACCTGCTCGGCACCTTCCCTGTGAACGTGTTCTTCTGGGTGTCGCTGGCCTTCGCGGTCACGCTGCGCCATGCGGATGCCGTGCTGGCGGCCGGCCAGCCGCCCGAACCGGTGGCCGCCAGGGTCCCCGGGCAGTTGCCGCAACGCCCTCCCGGCGTATCGCCGGGCCGCTTTACCCCGGTGGCCCGCCCCTGCCAATGACCCCGCCCCTTTCCAGCTCCAAGGGCGCGTGGTCGCGCGCAGAGATCACGACGGCCACGGCTCTCGCCCTGGCCGTTGTGCTGCTGGTTCTCGCATTGCCGTATGCGGCCGGCTACGGCAGCTTTCGCAAAAGCGTCGGCGACATTTTGTGGGGAAGCTGGTTTGATTCTCACGACAGCACCTGGCAGCATGGTGCGCTCGCGCCGCTGATCAGCACTTTTCTGGTTTGGCGGCGGCGGCAGGAACTGGCGGCCCTGGCCGTCAGGCCAAGTGCCTGGGGCCTGTTCATCATCCTCATCGCCCTGGGGTGCTACTTCGTCGGGTTCAAGGCGAACAACTTTTACTTTGGCGCGCTGGCCCTGCAGTTGCTGCCTGCGGGCGCCGTGGTCTGGACTTGGGGCTGGCGGCATTTTCGCACTCTGCTGTTCCCCTGGGGCATGCTTGCGTTTGCCTGGCCCGTGCGTTTTCTGGAGGACACCCTGGGGTTCCAGTTGCGGATGATCATGGTCAAGTCCGTCTCTGCCGTGCTCACCCTGGGTCATGCTCCCATCCTCCGCGACGGCACCTCCCTGGTGTCCGCTCCCGGGCCGGGCCGGGAGGCGGGCGCCTGGCTCTCGCTGAATGTTGACGGCCCTTGCAGCGGGATGCGCTCCCTGTTTGCGCTGATGATGGTGTCGGCGCTTTTCGCCTGGTTCCGCCAGCGCACGCTGCTGCGGCGCCTGACGCTGTTCGCCAGCAGCCTTCCCCTGGCGATTCTGGGCAACATGGTGCGCATTTTTCTGCTGATCGGCGGCTCCGCGCTGCTGGGTCAAAGCTTCGCCGTGGGCAACGACCAGATGGAAATGACCACTTTTCACTTCCTCGCCGGCATCGCGGTTTTCATCGTCACCGTGTTCGGTTTGCAGAGCATCTCTTCCTTGATGGACCGGTGGCTGCCAGCGGGCGCCGCCGCCTCCCCCGTCGCCTCCGCACAAGCACAGCCATCGGCCTCCAGTGCTCCCCATGCGGTGATGGTCTTCGCCCTTGCGCTTGTCACGGTCCTGGGCTGCTGGTTTTCGCCGCCCATGAAGGGCGGGGAGGAGGCAGGCGTGGTGATGCGCCTGCCCGCCCGCGTGGGTTTGTTTGCGAGCACACCGGGCAAACCGGACAAGGTTGAGATCGAAAACCTGCCGGGCGACACTGAATTCGCCAAAATGACCTACTACACCGCGACGGACAAGGTCGAGGAGCGTGACATCGCGCATGTTTCCATCGTGCTCGCGGGCGCCGAACGCCGCAGCATCCATCGCCCCGAAGTCTGCCTCATCGGCCAGGGCTGGAGCATCATTGGCAGCGAGGTCCTGCCGGTG
>CAINXC010000640.1 GCA_903854655.1 uncultured Verrucomicrobiota bacterium
CGCGGATGTGGGTGATTTTTTCGATGGGGAAGGGGGGCGGCTCCAGCAGATCCCAGACGGGCTGCTTGTGCTGTAGCAGGGCGGTGCAGAACTGGCCAAACCAGTGCATGGGGGAGTTCGGATTGGCATCGCGCTGCGGATCGTAGCCGGGATACAGTGCGGCGAACCACATCTGCCAGTCCAGCCGTGGCTGATGCGGGGCGATGAAGGGCGGGCGGCGCTTGGGATCACCGGGCTTGTACTTGAATTCCAGTGGTAGGAAGAGAGCGCCGTCATCGCTGACTTCGAGGATGATCTCAGGCCGCTCCTCAGTCATGTCTTGAAACAGGCCGTAGGCGTTGAATGAGCGCGTGCGGGCGATGGGGGCATCGAGTTTTTCGTGCAGCACGGCAGGGAGCATGGGTTTGAAGTGGCGGATGCGTCCCGCGAGGAAGGAATCCGCGGCCAGTAGCGTGAACAACACTACCGGTGCGATTGCGGCCAGCGCAGGCCATTGCGTCCAACGTTTGAATGATGGACGCGGAGCCTCGGCGTCGATTCTCAGCCAGGAGCGGAGGCGCTGCGGCCACCAGCGGTCATCCAGCAGGGTGAGGGCGAGCGCGGCAGTGAGCAGATTGAAGACATTGTAATTCCCGGTGGCGAAGATCATCGCCATCAGGCCGATAAAGCCGATGGCTGCGACCAGCCGCCCCCAGCGGCCCAGGAAAATGGCAAACGGCAGCACCAGCTCAATGCCATACATGATCCAGCAACCTGCCACATGGAACCAGCGCGGCCAGTGATGCACGAACCAGGACAAGCCATTCGGCAGCGGCTGCGTCTCATAGTGGTAGAGCAACGCCGTCATGTCCTGCCACGGAAGGTCTCCCCCGCCGATCTTCACATAGCCGGAGAGAAACATCAGGCGGAAGAGTAGCCAATGCAGCAGAAAGACCGAGCCACGCGGCGGCTCCGTCGGGCCCCGCCACGACCACAAGCGCCACGGCGCGAGAAATAGCGCCAGGAACCCGGCCTCCAGCAGCAGCGCATCCCACTGGTAGCCCATGAAGATGTCTCCCGTAGTGGCAAAGGACAGATACCCAAACCACAGCAGCGCCAGCAGCGGCCCCTGCGCCACTCCTGCCATCACGAGAACCGCCAGCACGCAGCAGGCCGTCAGGCAGCCATACGCAAAGGCATCGCTGTAATGCCAGTGAAACACGCTGGGCATTTGCCAGAACAGCGTCTGGTGCCCGCGCTCTTCAAACGCGTGGACGTTGTCGAGCAGGTTCCTCGCCGGCATGATGCCGCTTTCACCCACCAGCCCGTCATATTGCACGCCCCAGGAGATGAAGGCGATGAGGTAGATTCCCGCCAGCAATCGAGGAAAGAGCCATCGGACGACGGTGTATCGTCCGCGATGGGATTCGAGCCAGGGGAGGGGATTCATGACTCGGGTTGCTGGCTCGGATCACTTGGCAGGCTTCAGGGGTTGGGCTCCCGTGTAACCCACAAGATGGAAGCGATCACGATAGGAATCATAGCCCATGCGCAGACGAATGGCATCGTCATCACAGCGGATGGTGATGGAGTGAGTGACACGAGAGTCAGGCTCTTGTCTAGCGAAGGCGGCAGGTTCACCGCGCATTACTTCGATCTTGTAACCTTTGATTAGGCCGGGACGCATTTTGGCCAGAAGATCGGGAATGTGCTGGCCGACGACGACCACATCAGGCACCTCTCTGGAGCCCTTGAGTTTTTCCATCGTGCTATTGATGGACGCCTGACAGAAAAACTCTCCGATCTTTCTAACACGTTCAAGAGAGGGATCATCAGCGGCCAGCAGCAGCGCTGCGTGAGCCAGAATGAACAAGACCAGGAGATGCGTGTAGGCTTTCATCGAATTGTGTTTGGGATAATCGCCGTTCTCGCGATTAACGTCAATTATCCATGCCAAACCTTCTATGTGATCCCATGCTTTGCCGTGACTCGCGTTAGGAAGGCCACAGTGCGACAGCGAGCAACATCACAGGCGCAACAAATGGCAGGGCGAAAGAAAACCGGGAACCGAAAGTGTGCCATTTTTCGCGATAACGGCTCACGTCTTCAGGCTTCAGTAGAATTTCCGAAACCGGGCCGATGAGGTAGCAGATGTTTGCGAAGGCCATCATGAAGAGATAACCGACGCCTTGGAATAAAATGGTGAAAAGGGTCACTTCAAAC
>CAINXC010000641.1 GCA_903854655.1 uncultured Verrucomicrobiota bacterium
GCCAGTTCGCTCCACAACGTTGAGTTGCCGCTCATATACAACGGTACCCCCGCCGCCGCCCGCATCGAGCGCGCTCGGCAATCATTGATCGACGTAGGCCTGGAATCGCGCATCAACCATAAGCCCAACGAGCTATCCGGCGGCCAGCGCCAGCGGGTGGCAATCGCACGGGCCCTGGTGAACCACCCTTCGATCATTCTTGCCGACGAGCCCACCGGCAACCTCGACTCAAAGACCGGCCTTGAGATCATGGCCCTCTTCGACCATCTTCATGCCAGCGGCAACACCATTGTGCTCGTAACTCACGAACCGGACATCGCCGAATTTGCCCACCGTGTGGTCCACATCCGCGACGGTCAAATCTTCTCCGACGAGCCCTCCAAGCGCTTCAGTTAAGCACACTGCACCCCTAACTTCGTACGCGATTCACATTGAGTTTCATGCCGCAAAGAAACTTTTGACAGTGGGAATATCTGCGCCCAATTCGCGGAATTGCGCTTGACATTTATTCCGTGAGAGATCAGCATTTCCTCAGATGCTAGGGCAGTCGCAAGCGGCCTGGATGGCCGCATACTTATGCGATCCAAGTTCATCATGACCCCACCTGCAGCCCTGCTGCCACTGCGTAATTTGAGGCTGTTGCGCGGAGGTGATCGATGGTCGTCAAAACAAAATACGAAGGGCATAAAGTCACCGGTCTTCGTGTGGGGTCGCATAACGCCAGGCTCTACTTTCCCAGGCACGTCACGGCCATCGAGTTGCAGCTTGACCACCTCCGCATCGAGTGCGGCCTGAGCCCCGAGTTCTGGGCCGGGTTGCCCGAGATTCACGACAGCCGCCTATGCCTCTGGCTCGAATCCAAGCAATGCCAGAATGCCTCCAATGCTACAAATTCTGTCCGGGCATCCTCCTCGGGCTCAATCGACCCAGGCATCTAGCCAGATGGGAGATCGCCATGACCAGCCGCAGTTCTAATACCAATCTTGAAGTTCGCGCCATCCAGGCTCTTTCCGCCCTTCTCAAGCAGGTGTCAGTCATCCGCGTGAAAGAGATCCGCCTAGAGGATCGCGGGCCTGGAAAGGGATCCGCCCTTGTTGCACTCCTCGATGTTCTGGGGCAGAGCCACACACTGGCTTGCGAAGTAGAACCCAATGATCGAACCGAGAGCCTTTGCTCTGCGATGGATGCTGGGTGCGATAGCGCAACAGAGACGCACATAGTGATTGCGCCTCATATGTCGTCCAAAGCGCAGGAATTCTGTAAGCGAAACCACGCCGGCTTCCTCGACCTCGATGGAAACGCCCGCATCGATATGGGTGAAGTCTTCATTGGCCGCCGTTGTGTGGCGCGGCACTCGCACGCCTGCGCAGCGAACCATACCACCGCGCCGGGTTAGCTTAAAGGGATTTCCTAAGTTGGTTTGCATGAATCCACACAGGTCGCCTGCTTTCCGTTACGATAAAAGATGGTGCCTGTCCCCGAATGAGTCTGAAAGCAAAGTTAGAAGCAGTTATTTACGCCGCCGAAGAGCCGGTTACGCTGGCACAACTCGCGCTTCTGTTTACAGAGGAAGCGCTTAGCTGGAAGTCCGATCTGGAGGCCGCGGCGGATGAAGTGGCCAATGCTGAGGCCGGTGAGCAGGAACCGGTGAATGCGGAGCTTGCCTATCCGCAGGCCGAGGCTATTGCGACTGAAGGAGGGGACTCCGCTGAGGGTGAGAACCCTGAGGCTGGCGCGGACGCGGGTACCGAAGATTTGGCTGCTGCTGAAGCCGCTGTGAAAAAGCTGGCTAGGCAGAGGGACCGCGAGGTGCGTGGGATATTGAAGGGCCTTCTCGACGAGTTGATAGCCAGCTACGCATCCGATGACCGCGGGATTGAGATAAGGGAGATTGCGGGCGGCTACCGCATGGCTACCAAGCCGGAATGTCACGACGTGGTTCGCGCGTTTGTGAAGAGCCTGAAGCCGGCAATGA
>CAINXC010000642.1 GCA_903854655.1 uncultured Verrucomicrobiota bacterium
CAGTTGGCGAGCGCAGGCGATTTGGACTTGTCCGCAGGAGTCTTGCGGCCGTGCCTGACGAGTTGGTTGATGGTGGGCATACTGATTTAAAAAAGTCTTCTCTGGCGCTCATATCGTTATCGATCACGACACCAGAAGACAGTTTGCCCATCCCACAGCAAGATGCGCCTGTTATCCGGAGTCGCTGCCGATAATAAAGGCCCGCCGAAACGGGCCTTTTCTCGGGACACTTTTGAAGGGTGCCCCGGCTGTGGAGGCGCGGATGCTAGCGAGGTGGTCTAGCCGTGCAACCTCTTTTTCACTTTTTTTGAGACTTTTTGAAGGTTTTTTGAGAGTATGCGGTCCTGGGAGGCAGCCCGCCCCTCCACCGTGGCGCATGATCCACCTGCCATAGCCCGGCCCCGACCGTGGCAGGAATCGCTGCCCTTTCCCCTTTCATCAGGGGAATGCACGCCCTGTGGATAAGGTCGTGAACGCCGCAACAAGTGGCATTGTCTGAGGTTCGGTTGTTTTGGAGCGCCGTGCCGTCCACCCCTCAATTTGCAGGCAAGCCTCTGAACGACAGACGTTAGTTGGAATTCTGACCCCGACATGAACCCAGACTCTTTTCTCCACCTGTCGCTGCGTTCGATACGAAGGGCCGGCAGCCTGATCATCGCAGCAATGCTGGGGTTTGTCGGATGCCCGGTCGTCTCCCAAGCGTCAACACCGCGATACGTTGAAGGGCAGGTCATCGTCACCTTCACGCCTGCGACCGGCCTGGATGGTGCCAAAACCGTGCTGGCCAGGAAGTCGCTTGTCCTTGCCAAGCACTTCGGATTCCTCTCGGCCAAACGCAACCGGACGATGGGGCTCATCAAACATCCGACAAAGTCCACGGCGCAACTGATCGCCGACCTGAAGGATGATCCCGCCGTGGAAACCGTGGAGCCTGACTACCTTCGCTGGGTGAAGGCCGTGCCGAACGACACGCGCTTTGCCAGCATGTGGGGGCTGCAGAACACCGGGCAGGCAGTCACCGGCACCACCGGAACCGCTGGTGATGATGTGAAGTTTGTCGAGGCCTGGAGCCTGGCAAACCCGTCCGCCAATGATGTCGTCGTGGGCGTGATCGACACCGGCACCAACTACGTGCATCCCGATCTCGCCGCCAACATGTGGGTGAACACCGGCGAAATTCAAGGCAACGGCAAGGATGATGACCACAACGGCTACGTGGACGACTACTTCGGCTACGATTTTGCCAACGGCCTGCCCAATCCTGTGGACACGGCCGACGCTTCGGACCCCACCAACATCATCTACCATGGCACGCATGTTTCCGGCACCATTGCGGCCACGGGCAACAACAACCTCGGCACCATCGGGGTGAACTACCACGCCAAAATCATGGCGCTGAAGGTGTCGTCCGATGGAAGCTCCATCGACACTTCCGCCGAAATCTCCGCGATCGAGTATGCCACCATGATGAAAGGGAGGGGCGTGAACCTTGTGGCTCTCAACGCCTCGTTCGGCGGCCCCAGTTTCAGCAGTGCCGAGAAGGCGGCGATCCAGGCGGCGGGAGACGCCGGCATCGTTTTCTGCGCGGCCGCAGGCAATGGCGACACCAATGGCAACCCGGTGAACAACGACACCACCCCCACCTACCCCGCCGGCTACCGGCTGGCCAACATGATCGTGGTCGCCGCCACCGACCAGAATGATGCGCTCGCGAGTTTTTCCAACTACGGGGCCACCACGGTGGACATTGCCGCGCCGGGCATCAGCATCCTTTCCACCCAGCCGGGAACAACGCCCATCCTCACCATCGGCTCGAACAACTACGACTTCAGCCTTTTCACTTATTCCCCGGCGGCCACCAGCGTTGCCGGAGCCATCTATGACTGCGGGCTTGGCTACCCGGCGGATTTTCCTGCGGCAGTAAAAGGCCACATCGCCCTGATTTCACGCGGCACGCTCAATTTTTCGGTAAAAGTGGGGAATGCCATAACCGCTGGCGCGACCGCCGTGATC
>CAINXC010000643.1 GCA_903854655.1 uncultured Verrucomicrobiota bacterium
ATCACCTCATCATCCGTGCCATGAAAAGCGGTCACATGCACCCCTCCCCTCGCCTGCAGCCGCATCAGCACCGCGACATTGTCAAAACGATGGCGCAACAGCTCGCACAGCGGCCAGCCCACGGTGCGGCGGCTCATGTCCATCATGCTGGTGAAGGGCGCAATCAGGATGCCCTGTTTGACTTCAAGTTCATCCATCGCGATCAGCGCCGCAGCACAGCCCAATGACTGCCCCCACACCCGCAGCCTGGGCCGCAATGCCTCAGGTGGCACTCCCAGTTTGCCCGCCACGGCAGGAAGCAAGACCTTGATGGATTCGCGAATGCTCGTCGGCGAAGGACTGCCCTCGCATTGGCCGTACGATGGATAGTCGAACAGCACGAAGAGGTCACGTTTGAGCGCCGGGTCGTCAAAATAGCCTGCGTAGTCCAGCGCCACGGTGCCGTTGCCACAAAACACCAGCCAGACCCGTTCCGCGTCCGCCACCGCCCTCGGTGCCAGCCACGCCACCTGCCTTCCCTGCGAGGTGGTGTAACTCAGCGGCTCCGCATCCACGGACTGCAACCGCTCCTGGTCGTAGCCCTGCGGATGGTAGATCAGCTTGGACTGGAGCAGCAGCAAGGGCAGCGCCAGCAGCGCCAGAACAGCAAAGGCAGCGATCATCATGGTCTTGAGGATACGTTTCATGCGGGCGTCGGTGGTGAGCACGGTTGCACATTGAGGTGGATTGCAGCCCTCGCAAAAACGAACAAACGGGATGCGATTATGATTGAGCCCAAAGGACGAGCGCTCACGAAATCCAGCGCGCGATGCCAAAGGCCGCCGCCGCCGCGAGACCGCCGATGAGACTGGTCTGAAACGCGCTACGCAGCACCGGCACCCCGCCAAACCGGCCCTTGATGCCGCCGAAGACGGCCAGGGCCGCCAAAGTGACGACGACGGACAGCCGCAACGCGCTACGCGTGTCAGAAAGCAGGATGTAGGCGCTGAGCGGAATCACGCCACCGACGATGTAGGAGAAGGCGATGGTCAGGGCGCTCTTCCAGGCGCGGCTGGGTTCGGGCCGCTTCAGGCCGAGCTCGAAGCTCATCATGAACGCCACCCAGTCCTTGGGGTGCCTGCGCAGAGCCTCGATCACCGGAGCGCATTCCTCCGCCGAAAGGCCGTACGTGCGCTGGAAGATGTCGCGGACCTCCTGCGCCTCGGTCTCGGGAATGGTCTTGACCTCCTGCTCCTCGATGGCCTGCTCGTGGTCATAGTGCTCGGCGTCGCCACGGGCGGCCAGGTAGCCGCCGAGCCCCATCGCGATGGACCCGGCGGCAATCTCGGCAAAGCCCGCCGTCACGATCAGATGGGTCTGCGAAATCGCTCCTGTAAGGCCGGCCGCGAGCGCGAACGGCACCGTCAGGCCATCGGACATGCCGATGACAATGTCGCGGACGGTTTCGCTGGCCGTGAAATGCTTTTCAAGGCGCGGCTTCATGGGTCAATGATGAGGTGAGAGCGCCTGCTATTTGGAGGCATTCAATGGCGACGCCGAGATTCTCCGCCATGAGAATCCCGGTGCGCTTGGCGTGGCGGGCCATCGCGGATGAAGGGGGCAGGCGGCCCGGCTACTTCTTCTCCGCATCCACCTTGGCCTTCGCGGCTGCCGCCTCGGCCTCGGCTTTCTTCTTGTTGGCATCGAGCTGCGCCTGGACGGTCGCCTTGTTGGCTTCGATGTTCGCCTTCTCGATCTCGGCGTTGATGTCGGCCTGCTTTTTCGCCTCCTTGGCGGCGGCGTCCACAGTCTCCTTGGTCCTGTCGATCTCGTTTTTGGTCGCATCCTTCTGCGCGTCGATGGCCGCCTTTTGCTGGTCACAACTGACGGCGAAGACGGCGGAGAGAGCGAGCAGTAGCAGTTGGGTGTGTTTCATGTTTTTGGATGGTTGAGTTTCCTCGTGGCGGCTTTTGCCGCCGACGGATGCGAAGATTTTGTGTCATGATCACCCAGCTTCCTATGGGGTGTAACCCTATCCATGGCGCCGCAGCCCTCCACCATCGGGTGAGAACATCAGGGAGTCGCAAGGTTCTTTCCTGAAGGAGGAGGGACTGAGGTATGAGTTGCGAAGCGCCATCTCTGCGGACCCGGATGAAGTGCCGAGATCCCCCATCGGGGAAACCTCCAATGACAGATTAACTCATTGTCATTTACAAAAGATTGATTTGTCCTCCGATTTCTGGTTTGTTTTCACCTTGTATTTACAAAACTCAAGACGCCGTTCGCGTGTCTTGAGGGCGAAACACGAATTCAACACCATGAAATTCAACCGCGTCTCCCACTGCCTGGTCTGGCTTTTGCTGGCCGGCACCACCACCCAAGTCTGGTCGCAAAGCTTCGTCAGGCATGGCGACCCGAGGATTACTGACCGGATCATAGCCAAGAACCCGCTGTGGGTTCGCGGGGGTGTTCATTCGTCGCTGCGGGAGTACCTTTCCAGCGGGCCTTCCGGCTTCACCCCGACCCAGATCAAACACGCCTATGGCTTTGATCAGATCAAGGGCGATGGCACGGGGCAGCTCATCGCTGTCGTGGAAGCCTTTGGCAGCCCCACGATCGCGGCCGATGCAGCAGCCTTTAGCACCGCCTTCAACCTGCCGGCGCCGTCCGTGACGGTTTACTACCCGCAGGGAACGCCCAGAAGCAACAGCGGCTGGGCGCTGGAAACCTCGCTGGATGTGGAGTGGGCGCACGCCATCGCCCCCGGGGCAAAGATTGCGGTGGTGGCCGCAAAATCCGAATCCAACACCGATCTGCTCGCAGCCGTCGACTACGCCGTGAGTTTGGGAGCCAGTCAGGTGTCGATGAGCTGGGGAGGCTCGGAATTCGCAGGACAAACGGGCTTTGACTATCATTTCAATGTGCCAGGCGTGGCCTTCTTCGCCTCCTCTGGCGACAGTGGCGCGGGTGCTTCATGGCCGGCTTCGTCTCCTTTCGTCATCGGCGTGGGCGGCACGACGCTGAATCTGGACACGAAGGGCAATGTAACTTCCGAAACTGGCTGGTCCGGCAGCGGCGGCGGGGTGAGCGCCTACGAACCCCGGCCCGGCTTCCAAAACGGCTGGCAAACAGCGGCGAACCGAGCCGTGCCGGACGTGAGCTACGATGCCGACCCTGCGACGGGTTTCCCGGTTTACATCAGCAACTACGGGCGTTCCACGGGTTGGATCACCGTGGGCGGCACGAGCGCCGGCGCGCCCCAGTGGGCGGGGCTTTCGGCCTTGGTCAACGCCGCCCGGACGGCGGCTCTGGCGGCCCCCGATGCCGCTCTCTACACGGCAGCCAATGCCGGCTACGCAACCGATTTCCGGGACATCACTTCAGGTTCCAACGGCACTTACACGGCGGCGGCGCTTTATGACCTCGTCACCGGCCTCGGCTCTCCGGCCTCCGCCAGTTTGATCCCGGCCCTCAGCGGAGCGGCCAATCCGGTGGTGACACCGCCGCTGCTGGCGGTGAGCCAGGGTGGAACCAGCCTTGCCAATGGTGCAGGTGTCTCCTTCGGCAGCACCACGCAAGGAAATCCCATCGTGACCAAAGACATCGTGGTGGCCAATGTGGGCGGGTCCAACCTGGTGATCTCAGCGGCCCTGCAACCCGCTGCAGGAGGCACCTCCACCTCCGGCTTCACTCTGATCACCCCGCCTCCGGCGCAGATCGCGGCCAATGGCTCCGCCACCATTCGCGTGGGACTGCAAACGAACGCGCTTGGCGCCGCCGCAGCCAGCCTCGTGATCACCAGCAACGACACCACACAGAATCCCTTCACCATTGCCCTGACCGGCACGATCACCGCGTCCAATTCACAAATCGTCGTCACCTCCGGCACCACGGCAATTGCTTCCGGCGGCACGCTGGCCTTTGGCAGCACCGTGGTCGGCGTTCCCGTGACAGAAACCATCACGGTGTCTGACCCTGGCACATCGGACTTGAAGCTGACCGGCTGGCTGGTGACGGCTTCGCCGTCCACGACCACCACCAATGTGTCGGGTGGATGGCGCGACAACATCTTTGGCTTCTTCGGGGGCCAGGGCGAGTTTCGTCTTTCGGGCCCCTTCCCGCTGCCCACCAAGATCAGCGCTGGCACCTCCGCCAATGTGCAGATCACCTTCAGCGCGGCAAGCTTGGGAAGCCAGTCCGCCCAATTGCTGATTTACAACAACGTCACCCCCGGCGCTCCCTTCACCATCAATCTGACAGGCACTGCGACCGCGAATCCCAATGCAGGCCAGATTTCCGTGGCCTTCTCCGCCGGCACGGTGGCTTCTGGCGGCACGGCGAACTTTGGCTCCACGCCGGTGGGCACACCGGTGGTGAACACCTTCACCGTGACCAACAGCGGCGGCGGCACGCTCAGGTTCTTCCTCGGGCTCCAGCAGCTCACGCCCCCGCCCTCGAATAGCTGGCGCAGGGGCTATCAGCCTCCCGCCTTCACCATCTTGAGCAATCCCTCCACCACCCTGGCGCCCGGCCAGTCGAGCGCCATCCAGGTGCAGTTCGCACCCGGCACCGCAGCCACCAGCTACAGCTCGCTCATCAGTGTTGGCAGCCGGGACCCGAGCGCAGGATCCTATACTGCGACGCTGACCGGAGCCAGCCAGTAGCCGCTGCGCCTCGCCCTCGTGAGCCGCATCCTCAACCTTCGAACCTTCATCAGCGCCGCAGTTTTCGCTGTGGCGCTGATTTTGTTTGGCATCTGGCACCTCAGTTCGCGCCACAACGAAGCGTCGCCCACTCCTGCTCCCACCCCGTTCCGGGTTTCCTCCGTCGGCACCAAGACTGGCGTGGAACGAACTCTTGAAACAGCTTCAAAGCCGCAGCCGTCGAAGGCTCTTCTTCTGACACCCGCCGTGGCGAATTTGGTGAAGGTCGTCATCAAGGCCGCTCCCCAGGAACGGGAGGAGGTGATCCGCCGGCTCGCCGAGCTGGGTCCCGGTGCTGTCGATGATTTGGGAGCAGCAATGCGTGCAGCGCCAAGTTCCCCGGCAAGGCTCATATTTGCCAAGGCACTCGGTCTCATCGGAACCAGCGAAGCGGTCGATCAGTTGGTCGCGAATCTTCAAGCAGTGGCCGATCCGGCGGAGCAGGCGGCATTGGTTCATGCTTTCGACACAATCTCCAGCCCTGCGGCCCTGGAAACCCTCACTTCCGCCCTGGCTTCAGTCAATGACCCCGCCCTTGCGAAGGCCATTGCCGGAATGATCGGCCACCTCGCCACGGACAACACCGTACAGTTCCTTGCTGAAATGTACCGGGAGCAGCCCGGCGTCCCAGCCCAGCCCCAGAACGTCCTTTCCGCCCTTTCGAGCGTCAGCAGTCCGGATGCTGTCGCAGCGCTGGCCCAGCTCGCCAGCACGGCGCCCGAACTGCCCCTGCAATACGCCGCCGTCCTTGCCCTCAGCGCGATTGGCACGCCCGAGGCGCTGGAGGGAATAGTGAGCGCCGCCTTCCAAGTGGGCAACACCAACCCCGAATTTCGGCAGGCGCTCCTGAGCGCCCTGGCAAGCGCCAGCAATCCCCAGGCCGCCGCCTGGCTGGAGCAGCAGAGCCGCTCCCCCACCCTGCCGGCAGATGTCACCGCGAGTTTGAGCAGGGCCCTGGCGGGCTTGCGAAGGTGAGCAGGACAGTGCTCACAGATAAATCCGGATCATCTGCCGCCAATGGCTGAAGCGGTGGGCGTCGCCAACCCAGGCGTGAAGCTCGTGGCCGATCTTCTTTTCCTCCATCGCACGGCAAAGCTCCATGTTGTTTTCGAAAAAGGGATCGTCTTCGCCAATCACGAAGGTGAAACGAACGTTGCGAATGGCATTGAGCCGCTTCAAATCCGTGAGCTGGGGGACAAAATGGCTGGGTACGATCTCCCGTAGTTCATCGCTGTAAAACCCATGAAAAAGCGAGTGAAAGTGCGCCGCGTGCAGGGTGAGATCGAAGCGCCCGCCGAATGCCAGCGCCCGGCGAAAATGCTGCGGGTGGCGCAGCGCGATGGTCACCGCGTGGTAGGCGCCCAGGCTGCAACCGTGGGCGGTCAGCGGCGACCCGGGATTTGCCTTCGCCGAAAACGGCAGCACCTCCTCCAGAATATAACGCTCGTATTGCAGGTGGCGCTCGATGCGGTCCTCGGGCCTCTTGTCGTAGCAGTAGAGGCTTTCCTGGTCGATGCCATCCACACAAATGAGCTGGAGTTTCCCAGCTTCCAGCGAGTGCCTGAGCGAATGCACCATGCCGTGATCCTCGTACTCATGAAAACGACCTTTGCGCGAAGGGAACACGAGCAGCCGCGGCCCTGCCGACCCGAAGACGAGCAGTTCCATGTCCCGCCCGAGTATGGGGCTGTGCCACTTGTGGTATTCGCGATTCACCGGATGATGCCTAATTCGGAGAGGCACGTCCGCACCTGCTCCGCCCACATTCGATAGCCGGAGGCATTCATGTGCAAGGCGTCTTCCGTGAAGAAATCGTGCCGGGGGCCGCCGTCCGGGCGCATCATCAAAGGATACAGATCAAGAAAATGGGCCTGGGGCCATTTTGCCAGCGACTCCCGGATCAACACATTGGCCCGCTGAATGTTCGCCAGATTCCACATGCGCGAAGGACTCGGCTTGACGGAAATGAAAACCACGGGCACCTGGCCCAGCCGCTGATCCATCGTGCTCATGAATTGCCCGGCACTTGCCTCCAGGGCCTCCGGCGACACCCCCTGGTCAAGGTCGTTGTCACCAGCATAAAGGACAACCGCTCGCGGACGAACAGGCAGGACCAGCCGTTCCATCTCCGCCACGCATTCGCGCAGTGTCGAGCCGCCGAAGGCCCGATTCACGACCGGCAGCCCGGCAAAATCCTGCTTCAGCGTCACCCACAGGCGGATCGACGAACTGCCATAAAAAAGCACGGGGTCGGGCGGCAACGGTTCCAGCGCTTCAGCCTGCGCGAAGGCACGAAATTCATCTTCAAAGGGTGACATCTCGAACATCACAGCACGGCCCATGCCGAAAGCAACACCCGCAGGCCGGAATCAGGAAAGGGTCGCCGCACACAAACGCGCGGCCCCGGCGTGCAAGCTGACTGCGCTTTCGTCGCAACGCCAATGGCAGGGTTTCACCCCATGGTGCGAACCTCCATGTCGGCAATAACTTCAAACAACCTCCGCCGCACGAACGTTTTACCAGCGACACCTCGCTTCGGACAGATCAGCAAAGGCAGACAATCATGAAGAACTTCCCTCGAACCCTGGCATTTGCCATCCGCCAGGCTCCGCCGATGCTCGCCATCTTGGCGCTGGCGGGCCTCCTATCACTGGCAGCACGGGCGGAGGTAGAAAAAGCGCCTGCAGCCCCAAAGGCGGAGGCCCGTCCGGCAATCGACCCCAAGGCGGATGAGCTGATGCGGCGCATGTGTGACTACTTGGCGCAGGCGGCGCATTTTTCGGTCGATGCTGAAGTATGGCAGGACATTCAACTGGGATCGGGACAGCAGGTCCAGGCGGGCAGGACAATCGAATTGCAGGTGCGCCGCCCCGACCGCTTCCACGCCGAGGTGCGCTCCACGCGCCGCAATCGCGGGTTGTTCTACGACGGCAAGTCCATCACCCTGCTGAACCGGATTCAGAACCTGTACGGCATCATTCCCGCCCCTCCGACGCTCGACGGGGCGCTCGACACCGCCAGCGAGCACTTCGGCATTGCGCTGCCCTTGGAGGACATCATCGTGAGCGATCCCTACAAGAGCGGGATGAGGAAGGTCAGGACCGGAATCCACCTGGGACAGGTGTCCGTTCTTGGAGTGCAGTGCGAGCACCTGGCCTTTTCCCTGGGCAAGGTGGACTGGCAGATCTGGATCGAGCAAGGGGCCAGGCCCGTGCCGCGCAAGATTGTGATCACCTACAAGGACGAAGAAGCGACACCGCAATACACCGCGATCCTGTCCCACTGGGATTTTCAGACCCCGCTGCCGGACTTCCTGTTCACCTTCGAACCGCCGAACGGGGCGAAGAAGGTTGATGTCAAGGAAATCGCCGCCGCGAACGCCAAGCACGCCGCACCTGAGCCGCAGAAGGAGGACAAATGATCATGAAACCTTCCAGCATCACGTCCATCAAGACCATCGCCCTGGGCACCCTGGCTCTGGTGGTCGCCGTCCCCCTGATCTATTCCGGCCCTCCGGTCCGGGGCGGAGGCGCCAGCAGAGGAGGCGCAGCCGTCTCGCGGGGCGGTTCAGCACCGAGGATCGCCCCCTCGCGAGCCCCCGTGCAGTACAACAACACCGGTGGGACCAGCGTGAACCGCTCCTATCACGGCACCATTCGCCATGCGGAAACCCATGTCTATCAACGGCCTGCCGAAGGCCCGCGCAGCTTTGAACCGCAGCAGCATGCCATCGTCCACCGCGATGTGGACGTGGACGTCAACCGCCCCCGCTTCTGGCACGGCTTCTCTCCTGGGGCACGGCTGCATCGCCTGCGCGACGGATACCTGTCCTTGTTCCTGGGTGGCGTACCCTATTTTTATGACGACGGGATCTACTACCAGCAGGACGGCGACGACTATCAGGAAGTGTATCCGCCCGTTGGCGCGATCATCGGGCAACTGCCGGATGGTGCCATTGAGATCGACGCGGACAACAGCGTGTACTACTACGCGGGCGGTGCGTTCTATGTGCAGCAGGACGGCGGCTTTGTCATCGCCCCCACCCCCATAGGCGTGACGGTCCCCGAGCTTCCGCCCGGGGCCGTTCCCGCGACTGTGAACAACAGCGCGGCCTACCAGTTCAACGGCGTGTACTACCAGCCGCTGTTCGTCAACGGCGTCACCCAATACCTGACCTTCCTGCCCTGACGGACAAGATTTGTCTGGCCAATAACAATGCCTTGGACGGAGGATAGATGTCATGAAGCGCTCGCGGCTCGACACCCGGAAAGGATCAGGCGATTGCCGTGGTGAGACCACACAGCGGGGAGGGTTGCGGGCATGACATCGGAGCTTGTGCCCCGCCCCTGGCCCGAAGACTTGACAGCGGCCACGAGCCTGGTGGTCTATGCTATTGATGACCAGCGCTACGCTCTGCCGCTTTCAGTGGTGGAACGCGTGGTTCCGGTGGTGGCGATCACGCCCCTGCCCGAGGCACCTGAAGCTGTTGCCGGAGTCATCAACTGGCAGGGGCGCATCATTCCGGTCCTGGACTGCCGCAAACACTTCCATCTGTCATTGCGCGAAGTGGAACTGTCGGACCAGCTTCTCATCGCCCGCACCTCGCTGCGCACGGTCGCACTGCTGGTGGATCGTGTGGAGGGCGTCATGGAAGCCGCCGATGGCGAGATCGTCGCAGCGAATGAGATCCTTCCAGGAATGGAGGCCCAAGCCGCGCTGAAGCTGCCGGACGGCCGGATTGTCCTGGTGCAAGATTTCGAGCAAGCCCTGTCTCTGGAAGATCGGGAGCAACTGGAGCCCGCGATGCGGAGGTCATGATGTGTTGTGGACACACCACTGCCAGCTCCCATGCTCGCCCGGCTCAGCCAGCACCTGGCCGCGCGCATGGGCTTGCATTTTCCGCCGGAGCGCTGGAATGAACTGCAACGCGGAGTGGCGGCGACCGCGAAAGAGTTTGAGCTTGGCAGTCCAATGGCGTGCGCAGACTGGCTCATGGCGTCGCGGATGAACCGGCAGCAGGTGGAGATGCTGGCCAGCAATCTCACAGTTGGAGAAACTTGTTTCTTTCGCGAGAGGCAGAGCTTCGACATCCTGCAAATGGAGATTCTCCCCGAGATCATCCGCAGGCGGCGCGGCGGCGATCAAAGGTTGCGCATCTGGAGCGCCGGCTGCTGCACGGGCGAAGAGCCCTATTCAATCGCGATCATCCTGCGGCAGATCCTGCCTGATCTTGCGGACTGGAACGTGACCATCCTGGCCACGGACATCAATCCGCGCTTTCTGCACAAGGCCGCCGAGGGTGTTTATGGGGAGTGGTCGTTCCGCGACGCGCCGGAATGGGCGCGCGACCGGTGCTTCCATAAAGTTGGGAAGAGCCTTTACCAGATCCGCCCGGAGATCAAGGCGATGGTGACGTGCAACTACCTCAACCTGGCCGACGACCTTTATCCATCTCTGTTAAACAACACGAACGCGATGGACGCGATTTTTTGCCGCAACGTGCTGATGTATTTTGCGCCTGGTCAGGCGCGAAAAGTCATCAGGGGCCTGCATCATGCGCTGGTTGACGGTGGCTGGCTCCTGGTCAGCCCCAGCGACTTTCCGCATGTTCATGTCCCATCGTTTGCGGTGGTGAGTTATCCTGGCGCGATCCTTTACCAGAAAGTTCTCCAGCGAGAGCCGGTCGCGCCACACGAGGAAACGGTTGTTTGTTCGGGGCAGGGCATCCAGCCGGAAGCGGCGGACGTTTTAACAGATGGAAGCGGGAATTCGGCGGAACCTCAGGTCATTGCCCGGTTGGCGCGCGCCTACGCCGACCAAGGCAGACTGGCGGAGGCGCTGGCTGCCTGCGAGAGAGCCGTTGCCACTGACAAACTAAACCCCTCCCATCACTATCTGCGCGCGATGATTCTGCAAGAACAGGGTGCCGCTGATGAGGCGCGAAGCTCGCTCAAGCGGGCGCTTTATCTCGACCCGCGCCTGGTCGTGGTGCATTTTGCCCTGGGCAACCTGGCGCGTGCGGAAGGCTGCGGGGCCGAGGCGCTAAGGCATTTTTCCAACGCAACGCGGCTGTTATGCGCCTACGAGCCCGAGGACTTGCTGCCCGAAGCTGGCGGCATCACAGCGGGACGGCTGGCGACAATCCTTGCGACGATGAAGGAAAGGGAGTTTGCCTCATGAACCAGGACGCGACAGCGGCTTCGGAAGAGAAGCGGAAAACACTCAAGGCGCGCGCCTGTGCCCTGGCGCAGCCATTGGAAAGCCGCGAAGCGGCCTCGACCGCGCTGCAGGTCGTCGAGTTCCTGCTGGCCGGCGAGCGATACGCGGTGGAGACCGCTTTTGTCAAAACCGTGCATCCACTGATGGAAATCACGCCGGTGCCCTGTACTCCGCCGTTTGTGCTGGGCATCATCAACGTGCGCGGACAAATCGTGACGGTCATCGACATCAAGAAATTTTTTGATTTGCCGGAGCAGGGCATTACCGACCTCAACAAGGTGCTGATCATCCGTGCTGCGCGCATGGAGGTGGGTTTCCTGGCCGATGAAATCATCGGCAGGCGGGCCATTGAGGAGCATGAGCTCCAGGGGGCGCTGCCCACGCTCACCGGTCTCCGCGCCGAGTATCTGCGGGGCGTCACCAGTGACAGGCTGGTGGTGCTGGATGCGGAGAAGATCTTATCCGACCCAAAAATCATCGTGGACGAAACGGTGCAAGCGTAGCTGGCCCGAATCGCGCGATCTCATATGCGGAGCAACATCGAGACAACAAATTCAGAAAGGATGAGCCAAACCCTATGAACCGGTCCGTTGGAACAAAAATTGCCGCCGGGTTTTTCCTGGCTTTGGTGAGTCTGCTCACCATCGGCGTGGTCTGCTACCGCAGCACGAGCCGGCTCATGGCGACTTCCGAACTGGTGGCGCACACGCACAAGGTTCTGGAAAATCTTGAATCCTTGCACTCCGGCCTGAAGGATGCGGAAGCCGGGCAGCGGGGGTTTATCATCACCGGGGATGAACATTATCTCGAGCACTATCATTCCGCGCCTGAATCCATGAATCAGCGGATCAAGACGATCCGCGATCTAACCAGCGACAATCCCGCCCAGCAGCGCCGGCTGGACGCTTTGGAGTCCTTGATCGCCTCCAAATTCGCCGAAATGAACGAAGCCGTTGAACTGCGCAAGGAAAAGGCCCCGGACAATCCCGAGAAAGGTTTTCAAGCTGCTCTGGCTGTCATCAAAACAGACAAAGGCAAAGTCATCATGGAAGAAATCCGCAAACTGCTGCGCGAGATGACCAATACGGAAAACGATCTGTTGAAAGCGCGCGCAGACGATGCCCGGGAGGTTTCCAGCGACACCAAACACATCATCATCGACGGCACGCTTGCCGCGATCGTGCTGCTGTCTCTTTTCGCATACGTCATCACCAGCAGCACTACTCGCTCGCTGACCGCAGCGATCGATTCGTTGACGAGTTCGGCAAACGAACTGATGGCTTTCACCTCGCAGCTCACCTCGAGCTCGACCGAGACGGCCACCGCCGTGAGCGAGACGACGACGACGATGGAAGAAGTGCGGCAGACCGCGCAGGTGGCCAACCAAAAGACCAGGCAGGTCTCGGAAAACGCCCAACGGGCGGTGCAAACCTCGGAAAGCGGGCGGAAGGCCACGGAGCAGACCATCGAGGGCATGAGCCGCATCCGGCAGCAGATGGACTCGATTGCCGAGAGCATGGTGCGCCTGAGCGAGCAGACCCAGGCAGTGGGTCAGATCATCGCCACGGTGGACGACCTGGCGCAACAATCGAACCTGCTCGCCGTCAACGCTTCCATCGAAGCCGCCAAAGCGGGTGAGCATGGCAGAGGTTTCGCGGTTGTGGCACAGGAGGTGAAGAGCCTTGCCGATCAATCGAAGCAGGCCACGGCGCAGGTACGCACGATTCTGAGCGACATTCAAAAGGCCACCAACGTGGCGGTGATGGCGACGGAGCAAGGCAGCAAGGCCGTCGAAACCGGCGTGCATCAGTCGTCCCAGGCGGGCGAGACGATCGTCACGCTGACCACCAGCATAGGCGAGGCAGCGCAGGCGGCGAGCCAGATTGCCGCATCGAGCCAGCAGCAACTGGTGGGCATGAACCAGGTCGGGCTGGCCATCGGAAACATCAAGAAGGCGAGCACTCAGAATGTTGAGAGCGCCAGGCAGCTTGAATCCGCCGCGCGCAATTTGAACGAGCTGGGCCAGAAGCTCGGCACATTGGTCGGGCGGCAACGGGGCTGAGGAGAAGCAGAAGCCATGTCCAAACCTGACGACGAGTTCTTAAAGCAACTGCTGGAGACCTTCCGCGTCGAAGCGGAAGAGCACTTGCAGGCCATGTCCTCGGGCTTGCTGGAGCTGGAGAAAGGCGCGCCTGGCGCGCGTGAGCCAGCGCTGGTGGAAAGCATCTTTCGCGAAGCCCACAGCCTGAAGGGCGCAGCGCGGGCGGTGAATCTTGGTGAAATCGAAGCCGTCTGCCAGTCCCTTGAAAGCATCTTCGCCATGTGGCAATCGTGCGAGCTGCGGCGCTCGCCGGAGCAGTTTGACACCTTGCACCACGCCCTCGACGCGGTGGAAAAACTGCTCGACGCAGACCCAAGCAGCGGCCCAGCCATCGACAAACCCCAGCTTCAGGGCCTGCTTGACGCGCTCCAGGCCCTCAGAGAAGCCCGCAACGCGCCCGCAGCAGAACAAGGCCGCCGGGCATTTCAAAGACGGCGAAAAACCGAAACTGGCAAAGAACCGCCCTTGCCAGAAGCCGGAGCCGCGCCACCTCGGGAATCATCCCCAAGCCCCGAACCCGCCGCAGCAGCAGCAATGGCGATCGCTCATGACCCGCGCGGGCCGCTTTCAGAGACCGTGCGCATCTCCACAGCGAAGCTGGATACACTGCTGTTGCAGGCGGAAGAAACCGTGGTGATGAAACTCACCTCCACGCAGCGCTCGGTCGATCTGCGAGAGGTCCAAGCGCTGCTGGAGCAGTGGAAAAGGCAGTGGGGCCGCCTTCAGCCGGAGATCCGTCTGATGCGCCAGGACATCGAAAAACGCCGCGCAGCAAACACCCAGATGGCGTCGCCAGTGGAGAAGGTGGGGGAGTTTTTCGACTGGTCACAGGCGCACTTCAAATCGCTGGAGAGCCGGGTGACCGCGCTGTCCCACGCCGCAGAGCATGACCGCCACTCGCTGGGGGTGATGGTGGACAACCTGCTCAATGAGACCAAGAAGCTTCTGGTGATGCCATTTTCGGTGCTGCTCGGCATCCTGCCGCGGCTGGTGCGCGACATCGCGCGCGAGCAGGGCAAGGAAGTGGAGCTCGTGATTCACGGCGGCGAAGTGGAGATCGACAAACGCATCCTTGAGGAACTCAAAGATCCTCTGGTGCATCTGCTGCGCAACTCAGTGGACCACGGCATCGAGAATCCCGAGCAGCGGCGCCAGGACGGCAAACCACGCCAGGCCACGCTGCGGGTGACCGTCACGCAAGTCAGCGGCAGCGAGGTGGAGATTGTGGTCTCCGATGATGGCGCGGGCATTGATCTGGCCAAGGTGAAAGCGGGCGCGGTCAAACACGGCCTCATGGGCGCGGAGGACGCAAAACGACTGGACGATCTGGATGCCCTGCCGCTGATCTTCGAATCCGGTGTTTCCACCAGTCCCATCCTCACAGAGATCTCAGGGCGCGGCCTGGGGCTGGCGATTGTTCGTGAAAAGGTGGACAAACTGTGCGGCCACATTTTTGTGGACACCCATCGCCAGCAAGGCACGACCTTTCGCATCCTATTGCCGCTTACGCTGGCGACGTTCAAAGGCGTGCTCGTGCGAGCCGCCAACCAGAGTTTTGTGCTGCCTACGGCGAACCTCGAACGTGTGGTTCGGGTGCGGCGGGACGATGTCAAGACCGTGGAGAACAGGGAAACCATCGCCCTCAACGGGCGGGCAGTCTCGCTGGTGTGGCTCGCGGACGCGCTGGAAATTGCTCGGCCGGGGGAGCCTTCCACCGCGGACTCGTTTCCCGCCTTTGTGCTGAGCGCAGGCGACAAACGCATTGCCTTCCGAGTGGATGAAGTGCTCAACGAACAAGAGGTGCTGGTGAAGCCACTCGGCAAGCCGCTGGTGCGGGTGCGCAATGTGGCAGGCGCCACGGTGCTGGGTTCAGGCAAGGCGGTGCCGATCTTGAATGCCGCCGATTTGATCAAGTCCGCGATGAAGAGCGGTGGTGCCCCGGTCCGGGCGCCGGCAGCGAGGACCGCAGATGCAGTTGCGAAGGGCGCAGCGAAAACCAGATCGCTTTTGCTGGTGGAAGATTCCATCACGGCGCGGATGCTCCTCAAGAACATTCTCGAGACTGCCGGCTACCGCGTGAAGACCGCAGTGGACGGCATGGACGCGTGGACCGCGCTGAAGCTGGAGATGTTCGACGCGGTGGTGACCGACGTGGACATGCCACGAGTCTCTGGATTTGAACTGACCGAGAAAATTCGCGGTGACAAGCGGCTGGAGCAAACCCCCGTGGTGCTGGTGACGGGTCGGGAGACCCGCGAGGACCGGGAGCGCGGCATTGATGTGGGCGCCAGCGCTTACATCATCAAAAGCAGCTTCGATCAAAGCAACTTGCTGGAGGTGCTGGAAAGGCTGGTGTGACCATGAGCGGACGATGCGTGAAAGTGCTGATCGTGGATGATTCGCAGGTAAGCCGCGAGCTTCTGACCCACATCTACTCCTCCGATCCAGAGATTCACGTCGTCGGCACGGCGCGCAATGGCGAGGAGGCGATTGATGCTCTCAGGCGCATGAAACCGGATGTGATCAGCATGGACATCCAGATGCCGAAAATGAACGGCTACGAAGCCACGCGCATCATCATGTCCACACAGCCGGTGCCCATCGTCATCGTAAGCTCCAGCTTCAGCCGCGATCAGGTCGCAGCGTCATTTCAAGCCATGGAAGCTGGCGCGGTCGCCTTGTCGGGCAAGCCGAAAGGCCCGGGCCATCCCGATCACGCCACAATGTCGGCCACCCTTGTTAAAACGATCAAGGCCATGTCCGAAGTGAAAGTGGTGCGCCACTGGAATGGCAAGGTGGAAGCGGCCCCATCGTGGACCAACAGCCCGACACCCGGCCAGACCCGCGCGCCACGCATCCGCATGGTGGCCATGGGCGTGTCCACCGGCGGCCCGCCGGTGCTGCAAACGATTCTGTCCGGCCTGCCAAAGAGTTTCCCCGCGCCCATAGTGATCGTTCAACACATCGCTGCGGGGTTTCTCGACGGTCTGCGGGACTGGCTGGCACAGAGCACCGGCCTGACTGTCCAGATCGCGACGCATGGCGGGTGGCCGGAGCCGGGCCAGGTCTATCTTGCCCCGGATGGAACGCATTTGGGATTCGACACGAAGGGGCGGATCGTCTTGAGCAGGGAGGCACCTGACAATGGCCTGCGGCCCTCGGTCGCCCACTTGTTCCGTTCGGCCGCCGCCGTGTTCGGCGATACCGCCGTTGGCATCATCCTTACAGGCATGGGCCGCGATGGAGCCGACGAATTAAAGCTGATGCGGGACCGGGGCGCCGTGACCATCGCCCAGGACAAGCCAAGCTCCGTGGTCCACGGGATGCCCGGCGAAGCCATCGCGGCCAATGCCGCCACGCACGTGCTGCCGCCGGAGCGCATCACGGCGACACTGTTGAATCTCACCAGCAGAAAACCATAAAGGGAGAATCATCGCCATGACTCAATGCGCCATACACATCCTGATTGTGGAGGACAGCGCGACCCAGGCGCTGCAACTGCAGCATGTGCTGCAACAGCGGGGCTGGCGCGTCTCCTCCGCGCAAAATGGGCGCGAAGCGCTCACCGCGCTGGACACGGAAACGCCCACCCTCGTCATCACCGACATCAACATGCCGGAGATGAACGGCTACGAGTTGTGCCAGCGCATCAAGGACGACGCGAAACTCAAGGAGCTGCCGGTGATCCTCCTGACTTCGCTCTCCGATCCAAAGGACATACTGCGGGGCATCGAATGCGGCGCGGACAATTTTGTGGTGAAGCCCTATGACGAGGGATTCCTGCTCTCGCGCATTGAAAACGTGCTGGCCAATCTCGAATTGCGCGGCCAGCCAAAGGAGGGCGATCGCACCGACATATTCTTCGCGGGCCAGAAGTATCACATCACATCCAATCGCACTCGCAACCTCGACCTGCTGCTCTCCACGTATGAAACGGCCGTGCAGAAAAACATGGAACTGACCCGGGCGAAGCAAACGCTCGAAAAACAGGCTGGCGAGCTTCGCGAAAAGAACGCGCAGATGGAGGCTGATCTGGAAATGGCGCGCGAGCTTCAAACGTCGTTTCTGCCGCACAAGTATCCCGTCTTTGCCGGCACCGCCCTGCGGTTCTGCCACCGCTACCATGCCGCGACCAAACTTGGCGGGGACTACTTCAACGTCTTCGCGCTGTCGGACACCGATGCCGGCGTGTTCATTTGCGACGTGATGGGCCACGGAGTGCGCGCCGCGCTCATGACGGCGATCATCCGCGGGCTGGTTGAGGAATTCAGGCCGGTCGCCGCCGATCCCGGCCGTTTCCTCATGGATATGAACCATCGCCTTTGCGAAATTCTAAAACAGTCGCCCACGCCCCTTTTTGCCACGGCTTTCTACGGAGTCGTTGACCTGGCCCATGGCGAATTGCGCTACGCCATTGCGGGCCACCCGAGTCCCCTCCTTTCGCGGAAGTACGCCGAAGTGGAACCTCTCGAGGTCCCGGTTGGAAAGCTCAGCGGGGCGCTGGGCATCTACGAGCACTTTCGTTTCTCCACGCTCAAGCAATCCGTGGGTGCTGGAGACCGGCTGCTGCTGTTCACGGATGGATTGTGCGAAGCGGAGGGCCCTGACCAGACCGCCTATGGCATGCAACGCCTCATCGAGACGGTCCGCAAGGGGACGGCGCTGGCCACGGAAAAACTGTGCGACCAGTTGATGGCCGAGGCCAGATCGTTCACAATCAATCAAGCCTTCGAGGACGATGTGTGCCTGGTTGGAATGGATGTGGTCAGACTGGCGGAGGTCTGACGACCGCAGCGCCACATCCATCCCAATGGAGAAGCTACACCTCCGGAAGCTTCCAGTCCCCCCCCGGAACGTCCGGTCAGAAAGCCAAGTGTTCGCCACAAGAGCCCGCTGGACTCTACCTTCCGCGTTCAGCGCAAGGCAGTGAGCGCAGGCAAAAGGTGGCCCCTGATACAGTTGCAGAGCCTGGAGGTGACCGCCGGCGCGCCACATCCAGTTTCAATCACGGTTTAGGCCACGGCACCGCTCATCAACTGCTGCTCGATGCATCGCAGCAATTTGGCCAGCTTGATCGGCTTGGCGAGCATTAAGTGGCCACCCCGATGTGAGGCGCCGTCAGGTCCCATCTCGTTGTTGGACGCTAGTGCAGTGACCATGATCAACGGCACATGGCAGAGCAAGGGGTGCTCGCCCAGCCCTTTGCTCACTTCCCCTCCATCGAGTCCGGGCATGATATAATCCAACAGAATCAGATCGGGGCGGAACTGAAGGGCTGCGCTGATCGCCAGCACGGAACGGTTCTCAACACGGACCTCGTAGTCGCCCGTGGCTTCGAGGTTGAGTTTGACCATTTCGGACAATGGCCTGTCGTCATCGATGACCAGAATGCGGTTCTTGGTTTTCATATGAGTTGCGCTGTTATCAAATCGTGCTTCCTGGCAGGGCCCCATGAGCGGAGGGGCAAAAGTGCCAGTCAGGCAGGTCCCGAACGACCAAGTGGCAATGGGTCGGCTGAGGAGCTTTCATGGCTGAAACGAGTTATGCGGGATGACTGCACGCCCTGCATGGGGCACAGTCATCGCCACATCTCAATCTTTACTACCGGATACGCTGGCCCACATTACAGGAAATGTCACGCAATCTACTGGTTGCCAAGAGATCAGCCGCTGTCGCGTGGCCTGCGCGTGTAATTCCTCAATGGCAGGTCCGGTTCGAAAGGCGACCAAAAGCGCAATCTGCGGGCTCATCTGCCGGCGCAAAGCAGGCATGGTCTTGTTCGAGCGTGTGATACCACGAGCATTGCCACCGATCATGCGCCAGCACATGACACTTGGGAGAACATTAACCGGTGACAGACCGCCAGGCGTCGTCCATTCCCCGTGTTCCAAAAGAGGGTTTATCCTCGTCCCCTCGCCGCGCGACGGGAGACCGGTAAGCGATTTGAGCGCCTTCGCATTGGGTGAACACCTGATAGCGCAGGCAGACGTCTGCACCTACTTTGGCGGCGTGGCAGAAAGCCTGCCGTAATACCCACCAAATGTCATGAATGCATCCCTTACCGCCCCAAAACGCTCACCCCTCGTAAAGCCCAGCTCTTTCACCCTCCTGCCCGAGGCGACCCTCGCCCGGTTCGCAGTCATGATGGGCGCCCCGTGCGGCGTGGCAACCTGGAAGGACAGCCTGAAATCCACTGACAGGACAACCACCAAGCATGCTGCGCCCCCTCCGGCGTCGCGAGGGTAAAGAAGGCGGGCTTAACCCAAGTTCGTCAGTTACGGAGGCCGCCTGTTGGTAGATCAAGGGTTTGGAGCGGTTAGAGGCCGCTTTTCTCCACTACATTCTGGATCAGTTTTGGGAGCGTGGGCAGTTCCAGG
>CAINXC010000644.1 GCA_903854655.1 uncultured Verrucomicrobiota bacterium
CCTCATAGATGACCTTGCCGTGCTGCATCGCCACAAAGGCGATGCCGGCATGGGCGGCGGAATAGGCCGCTGCGGCCCGGATCTGGGACATGGGAAAGCGGGCCGCCTTTTCTTCGGCGGCGAGCCGCAAGGGCATCGCGCAGGCCAGCAGGGCCAGGAAAATCGGTGCGAGGCGTGTTTTGGGGGCAGGTTCTGCCCTGAGGGTGGGGGCGGGGTCCATGCCTTCATCATAGACCCTGCCAGGAGAATGGCAAATCCTGCTGGCCCGGCCTTGCGCACCCTGCATTCGCGCCGACATTGCATTCCATGGCGAGGCGGACCCCATTCCTACTGCTTGCCGCACTGATACTCAGCATGACGGCAGCGACTTCTTCCACGGCGGCAGATCTCCGTGTGGGCGTGATCGGCCTGGACACCTCGCACGCGCAGGAGTTCACGGCCCGGCTGAACGACCCCGCCAATCCCAGCTATGTGCCCGGAGCGCGGGTGGTGGCGGCATTCCCTGTCTCCAGCGCCGACCTGCCGAACTCGGCCGAGCGCATTGAGGGTTTCACCACCCTGGTGCGTGACAAGTACGGCGTGCGCATCGTCAAAAGCATCCCGGAGCTGCTGGAGAACATCGACGCGATCATGATTCTGAGCCTGGACGGGCGCGTGCATCTGGAGCAGGTCAAGGCCGTGCTTGGGGCGAAGAAACCGGTGTTTCTCGACAAGCCGGTGGCCGCCTCGCTGAAGGAGGCGGTGGAGATCTTCCGGCTGGCCGAGCAGGCGGGCACGCCCTTGTTCAGCTCCTCGGCCATGCGCTGGTATCCCGGCGTGGTGGAGGTGGCGAACGCGAAGGTGGCCAGCCCCAGCGGCGCCACGTCCTACGGCCCCGCGCCGATCCAGCTCTTCCATCCCGACCTGTACTTCTACGGCATCCATCCCACCGAGGCGCTGTTCACCGTGCTGGGCAGCGGCTGTGTCAGCGTGGTCTGCACCAGCGGCGAGGGGGCTTCCGTGGTGACGGGGCAGTGGAGCGACGGCCGCATCGGCACGCTGTACGCGATGCATTGCTGGCCGGCCCCCTACAAGGTGAGCCTGTTTGGCAAGGGTCAGGTCTTCGAGCAGCACACGGACAGCGGCGACTACACCCCGCTGGTGCGTGAGATCGTGAAGTTCTTCCAGACCAGGCAGCCCCCCGTGATCGCCGCAAAAACCCTGGAGATTTACGCCTTCATGGAAGGGGCGGACGAGAGCAAGCGCAGGCACGGCGTGCCGGTGCTGCTGCGCGACGTGCTGGAGGACGCGGGCTGCCCGGAGAAGTGGCTGCTGCCGAAGGTGGTAAAAACGGCGGCGCCCAAGGTGACCCCTGTCAATCCGTGACCTGGCCTCACAGGTACTCTTCGATTGGAATCCGACCGTTCCAGGCGCAGATGAACATCGTGCCTTCCTTGGCAGCGCCGGGTTTCAGCATGACCTTGCCGCCGGCGGCCTCGATGAGCATGATGCCGGCGGCGATGTCCCAGAGGCTGATCTGCTCCTCAACGTACGCATCCAGGCGGCCGCAGGCGATGTAGGCCATGGCGAGGGCGGCGCTGCCCAGCATGCGCGTCTTGCGCACGTTGTAGGAGATGCGCTTGTAGCGCTCGAAGCCGGCGTCGAGCGATTCCTTGCTCTTCGAGAAGCCGATGGTCACCACGCACTGCGCCATTTCGCTGCGGGTGCTGCACGCGATCAGTTTGCCGTTGAGGGTGGGCGGCACGCCCTCGGCCACGGTCCACAGCTCGTCCTGCGTCGGGTCATAGATCACGCCCACCAGCAGCTTCTGGCTGGCGCGCTCGCGTGCGGCGATGGAAACGCAGAAGTGCGGGATGCCGAAGAAGTAGTTCACCGTGCCGTCGATGGGGTCGATGATCCACTCGATGGGGCCCTCGCCGCCGGTGTCGCCGCCTTCCTCGCCCAGGATGGCGTGTTCCGGGAACTCTGCGAGCAGCATGCCGGTGATCAGCTCCTGCGAGCGCACATCAAGCTCCAGCTTGATGTCGTACTGCTTCATTTCGTTGACATGCAGATCGGTGCCGAAGTTTTCGAGGATCAGCTTGCCGGCGGCTTTGGCGGCGTTGATGGCGGCGGGAAGGAGTTCTTTCATGGAATGGATGGGGGACGGCGCAGACCGCTCACAAGGCGAATGATCTCGCGGGCAATGGCGGTCTTGGGGCCGCGCGGCAACGGGCGCGGCGCGGCGTTCGGGAACAGCAGAGTGACTTCGTTTTCCTCGCTGTCAAACCCCGTGCCGGGGCGTGACACATCATTTGCAATGAGCAGGTCGCAGCCCTTGCGGTGCAGCTTCTCCTGGGCGTGGGCCAGCAGGTCTTCCGTTTCCGCCGCGAAACCCACCAGCACCCCCTGGAAACCGAACACTGCGCGGGCCGAACCAAGGATGTCCGGCGTGCGCTCCAATTGAAGCGTGAGCTGCTCGCTGGCCTTCTTGATCTTCTGTCCGGCCACCTGCGCGGGCCGGTAGTCCGCCACGGCGGCGGCAAAGATGGCGGCATCCTGGGAGGCCAGGTGCGAGCGCACCGCCTCGTACATGTCCTGCGCCGATTCCACCCGCACCACCTGGGCGCCCACCGGCGCAGGAATCGAAACAGGGCCGCTGATCAGCGTCACCCCATGCCCCGCCTCCAGCGCCGCTTGCGCCAGCGCATAGCCCATGCGCCCGGAGGACCGGTTGCTGAGGTAGCGCACCGGATCAATCGCTTCGCGCGTGGGGCCGGCGGTGATGAGGAGGTTCATGAGACAAGGGTGTGAGCAGGGAACTCATAATTCCTTGGTCCCGCCCAGGGGCAGGTTCAACCTTGAAATGCGCCGCCCGCCACGTATCGCGATGGGCATGTCTCTCACCCTCGACCAGATCAGCGCCCTCATCCGCCACCGCCGCTCCATCAAGCCTGCAGGGATGGACCCGGCCAAGCCGGTGGACCGTGCCACGCTCATGACCCTGCTGGAAAACGCCACCTGGGCGCCCACGCATGGCATGACCGAGCCCTGGCGCTTCCGGGTGTTTGAAGGCCTGTCGCGCGAAGGGCTCGCCGACACCCTGCAACGCCTCTACCGCGAAACCATGCCGGCGGCGGAGCAGCGCGAAGACAAGTTCGCCAAGCTGCGTGACAACGTCCTACAGGCTCCCACCGTCATCGCCTGCTGGATGCAGCGCGGCGGTGTCGAGAAGATCCCGGAGGTGGAAGAGATCGAGGCGGTGGCCTGCGCCTTGCAGAACATCATGCTCAGCGCCTCGGCCATCGGCCTGGGTTCGTTCTGGAGCTCCCCGCCCCTGCTTGAAACCGAAGCGTTTCGCCACTGGCTGGGGATTCGTGAACAGGACCGCTGCGTGGGGCTCATTTATCTGGGCTGGCCCAAGGACGGCGCGACGTGGCCGGTGAGCGCTCGCCGGCCGGTGACGGAGTGCGTGACGTGGGCGTGATGGAAGTAGTCCGCGAGTCCCTTCGCGGCGAGCTTCTTTGTGGGCGTAAAGCTCAGTCTTGGCCGATAAGCCTAAAAGGAGGGATGGAAAACAGAGGAATGGGGACAGAGGAATGAAACACAAGCCTCCGATCATTTTCATCCTTTCACCCAACGAGTGACGGCATCTTTCGACAACAATCCCTGCTCCTTCA
>CAINXC010000645.1 GCA_903854655.1 uncultured Verrucomicrobiota bacterium
CAAGTGATTATAACGCTCATGTAAATACAGGTGCAGCCCTATCAGCCCCGTCCGAACCCCCGCTGCCCCACCCCCACCGACTCCCCTACCCGCCGCCCATCACCTGGCCTCAAGTCCTGGCATTCCCAGTCGGGCGGGCATTCCAGGGACATGCCAGAGGATCAACAACCGCTGATAATTGCGGGTCATTAATCCCACTGTACGCAAGATTCTCATCCCGGAGTTCACTCTCAATCCTGCGCAAACTCGGTTCATTTCCGCTCGCTGGGTGATACAATCTCCCAGCGAACAAGCACACCCCTTCACCGGCCATTCCCAGCCGTGACTCGCATCAGCGCGACATGGGGAGGCCCCCTGACTAGATGGTCATGGAGGAGTAGCCGCCATCAACCACCAGCTCATGGCCGGTGATGAAGGAGCCGGCGGCATTGCTGGCCAGCAGCAGGGCGGCGCCAACCAACTCGCCCGAGGTGCCAAACCGTGCGGAGGGCGTGTGGCCCATGATCTTCGCCACCCGGTCCGGTGTCAGCACTTTCTTGTTCTGTTCGGCGGGGAAAAAGCCTGGAACCAGGGTGTTGACGCGAATGCCCAGCGGCGCCCATTCCCGTGCAAGGTTTTTGGAGAGATTGTGCACCGCAGCCTTGCTCATCGAGTAGGTGAACACCCGGCTCAACGGCAACAAGCCCGACATGCTGCCCAGATTGATGATGGAGGCCGCCACCTTGCTGTCCACGAAGTAGCGCCCGAACACCTGGCAGGCGAGCACCACGGCCTTGGTGTTGATGTTCATGATCCGGTCATACTCCTCCTCCGGGATGTCGAGGAATGGCGTGGCCGAGTTCACGCCGGCACCGTTGACCAGGATGTCGCAGCCCTTGGAGCGCTCCAGCACGGCGTCGAGCACAAGCTGCAGGTCCCCTCTCTTCGAGGCGTCAGCGGCCACAAAATAACCGCGCCCGCCCATGGAGCCGATGGCATCAAGGCGCTTTTCCGCCTTGGCGGGATCGCGGCCCACCAGCACGACTTCGGCATTCGCCGCGGCAAAACCCTCGGCAATGGCGCCGCACAGTTCGCCGGTGCCGCCGATCACCACGGCGGTTTTGCCTGACAGATCAAAGAGTTCTACGGGAGACATAGTTGGAGTGCCGCCGAGTTTGGATGCAAATGCGCGGGAGGCAAGACGTTCATGCAGCAACCCTTGCGCCATGTTCACGGCGAAGAGCCTGGAGGATGAAGAGAATGCCGGCTCCAAGCGCGAACCAAGGGAAGAGCCAGCCATGGCGGGTGAAGATGGTGAACCCGCGCCGGATGGGAACGAAACCGGTGAGCACGCCGGGTTTTAGGGGCTCTATCATCGCCACCTCCCGACCCCAGGGATCAATGCTTTGGGTGACTCCAGAGGTGGCGCACACCACCATGGCCCGACCATTTTCAGCGCAGCGAATGCGGAACAGCGCGGAGTGTTGTACCCGCTGGATGGGTCCCCAGGCGATGGGGTCCATGCTGGGCACGGCAAAGAAATCCACTCCTTCCAACGTCATGCGGCGCGTCACGTCTTGATAGTCGCAGTCGAAGCAAATGGGTGTTCCGATTTTGCCAAGCGGCGTGGTGACAGGATGCGCCTCAGTGCCGGGCGTGCCATCATCGAAGAGATGCACAGGATGGACCTTGAAGTGCCTGCCCAGGATGCCCGCTCCATCCAGCGTCAGCGCCGTGTTGAACCAGGCCTTCCCCTGGCCGCCCTGCTGTGTGCCGAGCACCAGCACGCAGCCCGTCTTTTTCACCAACTCCTCGAGCAGCGCCCAGTCCTTTTTTGCCTTCACGATGTCGTAAGGCAGGGACTCCTCCGGCCAGATAACAAGCTGAGGCTTCTCCTTCAAAGCATCCGTGGCTTCGTAAAACCGGCCCAGCGATCCCGACTCGGATTGAATGGCGGCGAACGTGACGCCTGGGAGATAGATGTTGTCGGGCGAGTCCGGACTGCTGCCATCGAAACCCGGGAGATTTGCCAGGACCAGCACTCCTATCGACGCGGAGCAACTGCGGAGCCTGCCGGCGCGAACCAGCGCCGCACAAAACCACACCACGATGAATCCCACACCGTAAACGCCAATGGTAGCCAGCAAGTTCTCGGTAAGGTGGTGAATCACCTCCAGCCCATGCCCAGGCGTCATCCACGGGAAATCCAGCCAGAAGTGCTCGGCGCGGATGTATTCCACGCCGGTCCAGACACAGGCGATGGCGAGCGCTTTCATCGGGCCGCCCCAGTTTTGCCGGTCAATGACGGCGTGGCCCCAGCCGAACAGGCCGTAGAACAAGGCGTGCAGGGCCGCCAGCACCAGAAAGGTGAGGCCGAAGATGTTGTGCAGCCAGGAGCAGCCCAGCGTCATCACCGCCATGCCGAACAGGAAGCCGGCACGCCGTGCAGCCACAGCTCCCAGCCCGCGCAGGCACCAAAGAAAGCCGGTCAATGCCACCGGCACAAGAAAGCGCACCCCGTACGGCGGGAAAGCCCCCACGTACAGCGTCCCCAGCACCACAGGCAAGAGTCCCGATTTCAGCCATTGGTCAGGCCCCTTGGCGATGGATTCGCTCATTGCGGCACTTCATCAGGCAGGCCTCCGCATCACAATCACAAATGTGGCGGAGGGATCACTGTGTAATTTTCATTACAGACACCAAACACCATTACAAAACGAATTATTTATGATAATCATATTTGACTCGGTTCGCTATTATGATAATTTCCAGACGCTATGATCTCACCAAAACTACTCATCGTGGCGGCAACCACTCTTGCCGCGCTCTCCTCCGCAGAGGCCCTGATTCCCGCCGGGCCTGCCAACGACAACTTCGCCAACGCCGTCGCTCTTGCGGCTGGGTCTTCCACCGTTGATGGCACCTTGGCCACCGCGCAACCCGGCGAGCCCCCGCATTACACCAATGGTGGCTCTCTCAAAGCAACGCACTCGGTATGGTGGAAGTTCGTCTCGCCCTTCAGCGGCGTCATCCAGATCGACACCGCTGGCAGCGCCTATGACACGGTCATGTCGGTGTACACTGGGTCCACGCTGACCTCGCTCACCCGCGTCGCTCAAAACGACGACGCCAATGTCACGCCACCGGTGAAGACTAGTCTGGTCAGCATCGCCGTGGCCAAAGGAGTCACCTACCACATCGCGGTGGATGGCTTCTCCAGTGATGTCACCGGATCGACCACCCTTAACATCACCTATCTGCGCATCAACACAGCGAAAACCTATGAAGTGGCGCTCACAGATGCCCCGGCGAAAGAAGACAACGGCATGCTGGTCTTCTCCACCACCACCTCCAGCCTGGTCACCGGCAGGGTGTACACAGGCGCCCACAGCTACCCCTTCACCGCCGCTGTGGCGGTGGACGGGCACCTGATCGCCAGCGTTGACCGCCCGGGCCTCGCTCCCGTGCTGATGGATTTGACGGTGGGCTCGGATTTCGAGGGCAACGTCTTTGGCCCGGCCACCGGCACAGTTGAGGTGGGCGACACCTCCAGCTCGGTCACCGCCTACCCTGCCATCAGCTACACCACCGCCTCGCCCTGCCCCCGCGCAGGCCGCTACAACTATGCGGTGAACGCCACCGGAGCCGTCGGCTACGGCGTGGCAAGCGTGACGGTGAGCAAGACGGGCATCTGCACCAGCAGCGGCACCCTGGCGGACGGCTCCGCCTTTCTGTTCTCCGCCCCCCTGCTGGACAACTCTGGCAGCGCCAACAGCGACATCGGCACCGGCGGCAGCTACTGCTACCATTCGGTTCTGTACTCCGCGCAGGGGCAGATCACGGGCAGCGCCACCTTTGATGCCACCAAGACTCCCGTCGCCGTCGGCGGTTCGCTCCTGTGGTATCGTCCGTCGCCGAAAGTGGGCACTGCTTTCCTGCCTTATGGCATCACTGGCAGCACCGTGACGACCTTTGGCAATGAGTACCTGCCACCTCTTCCCGGCCTCCGGGTGGACCCTGCGTTCGATGTCACCTCCGGCGCCTGCACCCTGGCCGTCGCCTCTCTGGACTTCCCGGCCTTGAGCGCCCCCCTTACGCTGTCCACTTCCAACACCTTCCCAGCAGGAATCGCTCCGAACTTCATCAACCTGAAGGTGTCCACCGCCACCGGCATTGTGTCCGGCACCGTCAAGCTCATCAGTTCCCCCACCATCTACAAGATCGTCCCCGTGCAGGGAATCGTGGTCAACTACCCTGGCTTCACCCCGCAGTTCTACGGCTTTGCCGGTGGCATCACGGGCACCAGCTCTGTGCTCATCCACCCGTAGTCTTCAGCACAAAGACAGATCATAGCGAACCCGGCAGCCCTCACGGACTGCCGGGTTCTTTGCATTTGGATGCCGCGTCTGCGATAGATATTGTAATATCCATAACAAATGTTCAGTGTGATGCCAAGTTCGTATGACCATGTTCTCTAAAAAACCGCTCCTCCTAGCTCTCCTAGCTGGATCCTCCTCCCTCACAGCTCTTGCTGCCGGTCCTTCGAACGACAATTTCGCTGCTGCCGCCATCGTGACCGTGGACAGCGACAACAGCTTTTCCGCCACAGCGGACAACACCACCGCCACCGCCCAGGCCGGTGAGCCCGACCACTTCACCTACGGCGGCTCTTCCGGGGCAACGCACTCACTGTGGTGGAAATTTGTCGCCCCGTACAACGGCACGGTGCAGATCGACGCGAAGAAAAGCGCCATCAACACCGCCCTGGCCGTTTACACCGGCGCCACCGTGAACCACCTTTTTCGCGTGGCCCAGGCCGCTTTCAATGCCACCTCTTCCCCGCTAGGAAGCGGCCTGATCACCATCCCGGTGGTAAAGGGCATCACCTATCAGCTCGCCGTGGACGGCTTTGCCAGCACCGATGTGGGTGCCATTTCGCTGAAGCTTCAGTACCTGCGCATCAACACGCCAAGAACCTACCAGACCGTGTGGTTCGACAGCCCGCTCAAGGAAGACAGCGGCCTGCTGACCATCACCACCTCCACCTCCAGCCTGGTGACTGGCAAGCTTGCCCTGGGCGCGCGCAGCTATCCTTTCACCGGTGCCGTGGCCACCAGCGGCCGCCTGATCGTCAGCGTCAACCGCCCCGGCCAGTCGCCCGTGCTGATGGATTTGACCGTGGGGCAGGTTTTGAACGGTGCCGTCACCGGCACCGTCACGGGCAATGTGGAGTTGGACGACGTGAGCACCACCATCACAGCCTGGCCTGCCCTCACCTACACCGCGGCCAAGCCCTGCCCGCGCTACCAGCTCAACCGGCACTACAACGTGGCCATCCTCCCCACCGGAGCCGTGGGCTTCGGCATCAGCATGGTCACTGTCAGCCCCACAGGCATCTGCACGGGCACCGGCATTCTGGCTGACGGCGTCGCCTTCACCTACTCCGCACCTATTCTTGACAACTCCATCGCCACCGATGGCAACCTCGACGACCACACCTCTGCCGGCATTGGCGGCACCTTCTGCTACCACGTGCCGTTGTATGCCTCGCAGGGCCAGATCACCGGCCGCTCCATATTTTACGCCTGGCCTTCCGATCCCACCGAGCTCCTGGGTGAACTCCAGTGGTTCCGCCCAGCTCCTGCTCCCGGCGTGGCCTACCTGCCGGAAGGCATCAACGGCAACACAACGGACACCAATGGCAACATCTACATGCCGCCGGATGCCACCCACCGCGTGGACCCTTCCTTCGATACCAGCAACGGCCTGGGCGGGCTGAACATCAGTTCCGTGGACTACGCCGCGCTGAAAATGAACACCACCCTCAACAATGCCAACCTCTTCCCCCCGGCCACTGCACCGAACTATGCGGCGCTGAAAGTCTCCACCGCCACTGGCATCCTCACCGGCACGGTGAAGCTGCTGCCCGCGTCGGTGAACGGCCCTTCGAAAGTGGCCAATGTGTACGCCATCATCGTCAACGCCGCAGGGCCGGCGTTCCTGGGCTTTGTCAACGGCATCACAGGCAGCAGCACCCTCGTGCTGTCTCCCGGCTCCACCCCGTAGCGCTCCTGGTTGACGCCAGGGAATGATGGCAGCGCGGGCCATTCTGGGCATTGGCGAGCTGGATCTTCGATGAGGAAGGCTGGGTTTTTTTCTGTTGCTTGGGGGCGTGGCTCACGTTGCCCTCAACGTGAACCAAACAGGCGGCGCGAAGCGCCAAACATGCTTCCTCACGCTCGATCAATCACAGCGCCACGAAAGGGCTCCAGGCGCTGCGCGCAATTGATTTAGATTCACGCTGAGGGCAGCGTGAGCCACATTGCTACGCCGCCCTCAGAGCGTGGAACTTTACGCCTTCGCTGGAGCAACGGCCTTCGCTTCTTCTTTCTCCTTGGGCTTGAAGGTGCTCTGGATGTAAAGCTCGCGCAGTTGCTTGAAATCCACCGTCGTCGGGCTGTCGGTCATGAGATCGGAAGCCTTGTTGTTCTTCGGGAAGGCGATGACTTCGCGGATGCTGCTTTCGCCGCTCACCAGCATGGCGATGCGGTCCAGGCCCAGCGCCAGGCCGCCGTGCGGAGGTGCGCCGAACTTGAAGGCTTCCAGGATGTGGCTGAACTTGATCTGCTGCTCTTCGGGCGTCACGCCCAGCACACCGAACATCTTCGCCTGAAGATCACTTTCGTGGATTCGGATGCTGCCGCCGCCGAGTTCGTAGCCGTTGAGGACCACGTCGTAAGCTTCGGCGCGCACCTTGCCGAAATCGCCCGCGTCCAGGAGCGGCACGTCTTCCGCCTTGGGGCGGGTGAAGGGATGATGCACAGCCACCCAGCTCTGGTCTTCCGCGCTGAAGGCAAGCAGAGGGAAATCGACCACCCAAAGAAAGTTGAGGGCCTTGCTGTCCTTCAACAAATCCATCATGGAGGCCACTTCCAGGCGTGTACGGCCCAGCACGGTCGAAACCATTTCCCAGGCACCGGCCACGAAGAAAACCACGTCGCCTTCCTGCAGGTCCATGCGCTCGGTCACGGCCTTCTTTTCATCCTCGCTGAAGACCTTCCACAGGGGGCTCTTGTACTCGCCGTTTTCCAGCTTGATGAAGGCCAGCGCTTTCACAGGGAGACCAGCTTGCACGGCCAGCTCATTGAGGCGGTTCATCTGGCCCGTGGTCACCGTGGCGAAGCCCTTGCAGTTGATGCCGCGCACCGTGCCGCCGCTGTCGAGCACGTTCTTGAAGATCTTGAAGCCGGTGTTGGCAAACAAGTCATCGAGCTTGGTGATCTCGCTGCCGAAGCGCGTGTCCGGCTTGTCGGAGCCGTAGCGGTCCATCGCCTCCTGGTAAGTCATGCGCGGCATGGGCAGCGGGATGTCCACGCCCTGGCCGGCCTTGAACATGGCGGCGAGCAGGCCTTCCACCAGCGGGATGATGTCATCCTGCTTCACGAAGCTGGCCTCAATGTCGATCTGGGTGAACTCCGGCTGGCGGTCAGCGCGAAGATCTTCATC
>CAINXC010000646.1 GCA_903854655.1 uncultured Verrucomicrobiota bacterium
TGGATCGGCGGGGACCGCGACGGGCATCCCTTTGTCACCGACGAGGTCACGCGCAAGGCGCTGGCGGCCCTGCGCAAGAACGCTTTGCGCGTGCACCGCCGGGCGCTGGAATCGCTCGCCTACGAGGCGCCGCTCAGCTCGCTGTTTCAAAGCACGCCGCCCGCTCTGCAGGCGCTGGTCGCACGGCTTACCGAATCACTGAAGGCCGAGCCTTCGGTCGATGTCGGCTACATCCTGGAGCGCAACAAGGAGGAGCCCTGGCGCGAGGCCGCCTACCTGATGCGGGCGAAGGTGCTGCTGGCGTTTGAGAAGCCGGAGTCGCCCGTGGGCTATGCTTGTCCCGAGGAATTGGACGCTGACCTCGTCACCTTTGCGGACACCCTGCGCGAAGTAGGCGCGGTGGGCATCATCCGCGAATTCATCGTTCCCTTCCGGCGCAGCCTCAAGGCGTTTGGCTTCCACTCCGCCATCCTGGATGTGCGGCAGAACTCCGCCTTCCACGAAAAGGCGTTGGAACAGTTGCTGCGCTGCGCAGGTGTGGTGGTGGAGCGGCCTTTTGGCGAATGGAGCATCGAGGAGAAGCGCGAGCTGCTGGAGCGCGAACTGCAATCGCCGCGGCCCTTCCTTTCGCCGGGCATTTCTGCCGGTCATGAGGCGGACACCGTGCTGGCCTGCTATCGTGTGCTCGCCGAGCATCGCGCCAAGCATGGCAATGCCGGGCTGGGCGCGCTGATCGTTTCCATGACCCGCTGTGTGGAAGACCTGCTCACGGTTTACATCCTGGCCCGCGAAGCCGGATTGATGCAATGGACTGAGGAAGGCCTTGTCTCGCCCTTCCCGGTCACACCCCTTTTTGAAACCATGGATGACCTGGAGAAAGGCCCGGGCATCGTGGACGAGTTCCTCTCGCATCCCGTGACCGAGCGCAGCCTGGCGGCGGAGGGCGCGCATCCCTCGTTCCAGATGATGGTGGGCTACTCTGATTCCAACAAGGACTGCGGCATCCTCGCCAGCCAGTGGGCGCTCAACAAGGCGCAGTCGGAGCTCTCCGCCATGGTGGGCAAGTTTGGCGCGCGCCCCGTGTTCTTCCATGGTCGTGGCGGCACGGTGGGGCGGGGGGCCGGTCCCACGCACTGGTTCATGGAGGCGCTGGTGCACGGCTCCTTGCATGGCTACATGCGCATGACCGAGCAGGGCGAGACCATCGCGCAGAAGTACGCCCACCTTGGCTCTGCTGTGTACAACATGGAGCTGCTCATGGCCTCCGCCTCCGGCGCCAGCGCCCGACATCGCTTTCGGCCCGCCCAGGACGATCCCACCAGGGCGGTGATGGACCGGCTGGCGGACTGGAGCCGCGACGCCTACCGGGCGCTGCTGCACGCGCCGGGCTTCATGACCTTCTTCCGCCACGCCACGCCGATTGACGCCCTGGAAAACGCCCGCATTGGCTCACGCCCCGCCCGGCGTACCGGCCAGGCCACCCTCGATGACCTGCGAGCGATCCCCTGGGTGTTCTCGTGGACGCAGTCGCGCTTCTATCTGCCCGGCTGGTTCGGCGCGGGCTCAGGGCTGGAGCGTTTGAAGAACGAAGATCCGGCGGGCTACGCCATTCTTGCCGAGCATCTTCCTGGCTCCGCCTTCCTGCGCTACGTGCTCACCAACATCGAAAGCTCGCTGGTGAGCGCGAACGAAACCCTCATGCGCGCCTATGCGGACCTGGTTCCCGATGTCGAGATCCGCGACCGCTTCCTGGGCATCATCCTGGATGAGTACCACCGCACCCGCACCATCCTGGAAGAGCTGTTCAAAGGCACGATCGAGAAACGCCGCCCGCGCCTGGCCTATACCCTGGCGATTCGCGAGGAGCCGCTGAAGGTGCTGCACGCCCAGCAGATCGCCCTCCTGAAGCTCTGGCGTGAACGGGTGAAATCCGGCGAGGCGGAAGCCATTGAAGAACTGCTGCCGGACTTGCTGATCTCCGTCAACGCCGTGGCCTCAGGCTTGCGGACCACAGGGTAAAGGCTCCGGCTTCGTCAGTTGAGAGCTGAGGGTTGAGAGTTGAGTGACTTATACACAAGGCATTCGGGGGCATCGGGCCGAAAAATAACGCTCACCTTTTGGGTGAAGCCGCAAAATCTCTCGAACCCTTTCCATTCATGCTCTCAACACTCGGCTCTCAACTTTCAACCCCGGATCCAGGTTTATTCGGAGGCCTTTCTTCATGAGCCCCAAGGAGGGCGAGACAACGTGGCCCAGGTCGCTGCGAGCTTTCAGCGAGCGAGGCCTGGGTTTGCGGGCCACGGCGGGGCGGGAACCCAGGACGTTGCAGGGTGGTGTGGAATCTATTGAGGCCCGTCGCGCAATAGGGTGACAGGCTGCGCTGTGCGCGAAGCGTTCTGGATCGCGTGCGATTTATCGCCGCTTTTCTTGGGCCTGCTGAGGCAGCAAGGTCGTGGTGGATCAGCGGAGTCAAAGGCGATGGGCGTGGCGACACACCTCCAGACGTGGCCAAAACGGCGATAAATCGCACGCATTGCCTCGCTGCCCTCGCCCTTCGGGCAGCCTTCGGCTGGCTATCTCCACTGCGCTACGGTTCCAGAACGCTATCGCGCGCAGCATGGCGATAGGGACCGATCAAAGGGCCGTGTCATGAGGTGGACTGCCGCGCAGGCTGGAATTTGACACCACCCCCCAACTACACCGACACCGCCCCCATGCCTGCCACAACCGCCAAATGGAAGTACCGCGCCATCTACCACGTCGGCAACAGCCAGGTGGGTGTGTGGAGCAACACCGTGGAAATCATGGTGGGCTGAGGGGCTTCTGTTGCTTTGCACGCGTGTTGGCGTGCAAAACAACATTTTCGCCATGCAAAATGAGGAATTATCTCGTCATCGGCACCGCTTTTGTTAAATATCGCTATGCTATTCAACAAAACTGTTGGCTATAGAGATGCTGGAACACAAACCCACCTATTTGTTGCTGAACCACTGGTTAGTCGTCATTGAGCACGTCTCGTGAATCAAAACACTCCAAAGTCACGCCTGCTGGTAAGCGTCGTTGTCATCGCCGTTGGCGTCCTCCTTTATCTCCGCCTTCAGCCAACGATTGTCGCGGAGTCTCACCATCCGCGCTCAGGCGGAGGCTATATTCGCATCGTCGCGGTACCACGGAGTTGGTTCGATGCACTCACGGTTCGCGACAATCCCTTCTACCGTTTCGAGTATCACTCGCCGCGCGACTACTTGTGGTCCGCAGCAACATTTGCCGGCCATAGCTTCTACCCACAAAAAGCGTCAGTTATTTGGGAATCTGAAACTACTGCCACGGCTTATCTCGACAGTTCGCCCTACTTCCAGCTACGGGACGGACTTTGGCACCTAACCGAATGACGACTAACCATGCGCTGCAGCGAACAGGCTCCGCGGTCACGGCACTTGCGGCAGACCACCGCCACCGTTCCGCCCTCCGGCAGGTGCCGCGCCCGCTCCGCCTGTCGCTGAGCTTGGGGTCGTTCGGCGTAGCACGCACACCATGTTTGGAATCTTAAAGAAGCTCTTTCCTGATCGCCGGGCAGACTGGAAGCATTCCGTTTCCGATCCCGTGATAGGCGAGCTTGTCCTGTCCAGTGACGGTGATTGGTGGGAGGGCGCTCTCACTGCCGATGGCACAAGCGTGCGGTTTCAACTTGGCGGCGACCGCGAGCCGAGTCTGGCTCTCGTCTCCCATGCTCACGACATCATTCACGGGTTTGCAATCTTCTCTCGCACGATCAGCGACTTTCTTGCCTCTGAGGCGGCCGCACAGGCAGCCTCCGCAGATGAGATTCGGCGGCTCACACTGGAGTCAGTTTGCCTTTTCTGGCCGGACCGCCCAAACGACGGGATGCTCTACTTCAACGGCCCTGACGAGTATCGTGTTTGGGGTTGCGACTACATCAACCGTAAACCCCAAAGACTCCGATTCGATGACTGACACGCAAAAAAGCGCCGAACAAAACGGATGCAGGCAACGGCTCGTATGGCATCTGTCGTGTCATCGACGCCTCCCGCTCGCCGTCGCCTGATCCGAAGCGTTCGGTCAAGAAACAGAGTCCTCCGCGTCATGAATGAGCAACTACCAGAGTCTGCACCAGCCAGATGTAATCAGTTTATAGCGCGGATTGTGGGTATCATCTGCGCTTTGATGTTTGGATCCTTCACCCTGGGATGTCTGCTGGACACGAAGCCAACGCCATTATGGGTCCCAATTGGTTTCATCGTGTTTGCTCTCATGGGGGCCTACTTGTTCTTATATTCTGGGACAGTGCAGACTGATGAGCGTGGAGTCACTCAGATGAGTTTCCTCGGAACCTTTTTTATTGGCTGGCATGAGATTGACTCCGTTTCAACCGGGGCTGGGCAGTTGGTATTTTCGGGTCCGAGTCGTCGGTTGGCACTGCCTGGCCCGGATACTTGGTTGGGGCGAGACCGAGCCGCCGTGATGACAGCCATTCACCACTTCTGTGAGTCGAAGGGCATCCAGCCACGAGAGCGTCTGGCTGCCATTTTTGCGATCTCCAAGAACACTAGGGTGTCGGGAACCACCGCACCTACAGAATGAAACACGATGAAAGCAAGAGGCCGAACAAGGGTGCTGCTGGCAATGCGGTGGGGTTCGGGTGTAGCATTGTTCTCCGGTGCCCGCCCGGAGACGTCGCGCCCCATGCTTTCCGTGGCCTGCAATGTGGGCTCGCCGCATGGGCCGCGCCATCTCCTCGTCTTCTCGCTTCGTTGGAGTTGACCGCCTCCCCACCGCGTGCCAGAGCTCGAACGTTCGGTCGTCGCTTGCGCTATCCCATGAAGGCAGCCATTCTTATCTCTCTGCTCGCGGGCCTTTTTGCTCTCCGCGCCACTGCGGAGCCCATCACACTCGGGCGGGGCTCCATCACACTTCCGACCGGCGTAACACACAACAAGGGTCGTGGGATCGACACCGAGGTTGGGAGCTTTCGCAGTAGCGACGGCACTCCGGAAGTTCACTATGACATCGGCTGGCAGCCCGGCGATTTCTCGGCCCCCAAAGACACCTCGGCATTTACCTTTTTTCGCGCCGGCACAGTGAACGACATGCCATATTGGGCCGCAATCCACCGGGACCGACCGACAAGCATCTCGATCGTCTTCCCGAAGTCAGGTCCGGCATGTTTTTGGGCAACCATCGCCACGCCCGAGGACACAGACAAAGTTCTGAAGCTTATTCTCCGCTACACCCCAACGAAACAGTAATGACCGCAACGGCTAACTATGCGCTGCAGCCTACCGGTCCGGGCGTCGCTGAGCTTAGGGTCGGTCGTTCGGCTTCCTTGAACGCAGCCAGCCAAACCATGGCTGACATTGCCAAGAGCGCCAGGGGAGGCCCTTCAGGGTTCATGTGGCTGACCCCAAGGGCCACGGTCTGACCCCCGTGGCAGGGGCCTCTTTGCCTATCCTTTTGGGTCAGGTGCTGCTGCAGCCGGGGCTGTAGCAATACCGGTAGGGACGAGCTGCGCCTCGTCCCAACTCAAAGTGGGCGGAGGCGGGGCACTCCCCGCATGGTTTCGTCCAAGGCATCGTCTCGTGTTCCGAGTGGGAGAGAGGCCAAACATTCCCTGTGAGCCCCCGCCTCCGCCCCGGATATTTGGGACGAGACGCAGCTCGTCCCTACCGGCGTTATTGTTTCAGGCACTCCAGGACTGCCGAAGTCATCGCCGCCACGCCGGTGGTCAGTGTCGGTTCCACGTCGGGATGAAAAAACGGGGAGTGCAGGCTGGGCAGGGGCTCGCCGGTCCTGGCGGCTTCGGCGAGCTTGGCGGGCGTCACGGTGCCGAGCCAGAACATGCAGATGGGCAGATGCTCCTCGGTGCGGCCATAGCGGCTGAAGTCCTCGCCCACCATGGAGGGCTTGGTCTTGACGAAGTGGTCGCTGCCGAAGGCGCTCTTGAAGACGTCGCCGAGCCTGTCGCACAGCGCGAGGTTGTTCTCCAGCACGGGATTGAAGATGGGGGACCTCTTCACTTCGGGCAGCAGGTCATCGCTCAGACCGGCGGCAATACCGAGGCCGCGGGCGATGCGGTCAATGGCATCCAGGACCTTCTTGCGCGTCTCCTCGCTGGTGGTGCGCACGGTGAGCTGCAGCTTCACCTCGTCGGGGATGATGTTGTGCTTGGTGCCGCCATGGATGGAGCCCACGGTGATCACGGCAGGGTCGAGGGGGTGCAATTCGCGGCTGTGGATGGTTTGCAGCGCGAGGACGAGTTGCGCGGCAAGCACGATGGGATCCTTGGTGGCCTGGGGTTGGGAACCATGGCCGCCGACGCCATGAACCAGGATGTCCACGGTGTCCACGCTGGCGGTGACTGCGCCGGAGGTGATCCCGAGCGCGCCGGCAGGCAGTTCGGCGGAGCAGTGCATCGCAAGACAAAGGTCCGGCTTGGGAAAGCGGGTGAAGAGGCCGTCATTGAGCATCGCCGCTGATCCCAAGGAACGTTCCTCGGCGGGCTGGCCCACAAAGACCACGGTGCCATGCCATTGGTCCTTGCTCGCGACCAGGGCGCTCGCGGCTCCCACCCAGCAAGTCATGTGCATGTCATGGCCGCAGGCGTGCATGACGGAGACTTCGTTGCCCGCATCGTCCTTGGTTTTAACCTTGCTGGCGAAGGGAAGGCCGGAGATCTCACGAACCGGCAGGGCATCAAGGTCAGTGCGCACCATGACCGTCTTGCCCGGTCCGTTCTTCAACACGGCCACCACGCCCCAGCCGCCGACTTTTTCGGTCACTTCCAGCCCCAGCGTGCGCATCTCCGCCGCCACACGGGCGCTGGTCTTCTCCTCATGCAATGAGAGTTCCGGGCTGGCATGCAGCTCGTGGTAGAGGTCGATAAGATGGTCCTTGTCCGGCACCGCTGCGGCGGGCTGGCTGTGTGAGGTTGCACACGAAAGGGCAAGGATGAGGAGGGCGGTGCGCGTCTGCATGGCGCGCAACTGTACGTAACTGCTTCGCTCACTCCATCACCGCAGATGTCATGGCGGTGATTCCAGTGACCAATGTCGGGGAGCGTCGGGTCCGAAACATGGAGGCCAGTTAACCGCACAAGGACCTGTCGTTATTCTTGGTCCAGAGATCCCACCCTTCGCGTGAGCATACACCCTTGGGGCCTGGAGGCGTTCTGCGCTCCACTTGACAAAGCGTACGTTTTACCGGACGCTTGCGACATGACCTCGCTTCCTGTCACTCAAGCCCGTTCGAGGCTGTATCAGCTCATTGATGAGGCGGCCGAATCTCACGAACCCATACAGATTACCGGCAAACGTTCGAATGCCGTTCTTATATCCGAGGGCGACTGGCGCAGCATTCAGGAGACGCTTTACCTCGTCTCGATCCCCGGCATGCGCGACTCCATCCGCAAGGGCATGGCCGAACCGCTCAGCAAAACCTCCGCCAAACCCGGTTGGTGAGCTTGTCGGTCGTCTATACCAAGCAGGCCCAGAAGGACGCAAAGAAGATCGCGGCCTCAAATCTCAGACCCCAGGCGCAACGGCTTCTCGACATCATCGCCCAGAACCCATTTCGGAACCCTCCTCCCTATGAAAAGCTTGTTGGTGATCTGGCGGGCGCTTGTTCGCGTCGCATCAACATCCAGCACCGCCTGGTCTATCAGGTCTATGAGGCGGAACACACGGTCAAGGTCCTCCGCATGTGGACTCACTATGAATGAATCGCACACCTGATCATGCTCTGAGCCTGCCCTTCAAGCTCCCTGCTGATGCTGCACAATTGTATCTGAACAGGTCAGAAAAGGTGAAGCAATTGCGCGGCGACGCTTCAGTATATGGGCACACTCATTCACACCATGGAACCCACCATCAAGATCGCACTCGTAGGGGCCGGCATGTTCGGCGGCGACGTGCATGCGCGCGCCTATGCTGACCTGCAACGCTTCGGCATCGCCGGGCAGCTCGCTCGTGTGGGCCTGGACAAGTACTCGCGCGAGCTGGCGGGCGTGAAATTCGATCTCGTTGCGGTGGCCACGCGTTCCGAGGCCTCGGCCAAGAAGGCGGCCGCGAGCTTCAAGATGCTCACCGGCCATGAGCCGAAACCCTACTGGGGCGGCGAGCCCTGGCAGGACATCCTGCGCGACATCCCGGATCTCGACGTGATGGCCGTGGCCACGCCCGATCATCTGCACACGCAGCCCATTCTGGACGCCCTCGCCGCCGGAGTTCATGTGCTCACGGAGAAGCCCATGTGCCTCTCCATTCATGAGGCGGACACGATCATCGAGGCCGCCCGTGCCA
>CAINXC010000647.1 GCA_903854655.1 uncultured Verrucomicrobiota bacterium
AGGGCGTCGCGGGGATTAAGCCGCGAGAGCTAGCTCAGATGAGTTTGCTTTTGTTTGTTTTGGCACGTGGATTTTACGAGGCCAACGTACCCTCCTCGGCATGCAGCCCCGAACTTGGACCATCCGTCGAAACCGGAACGCCCCCTTTCAGAGTAACACCCCGACAGTACCCCGAAAGACCGGGTACGCAATGGGGAAGATCAACCGTTGACGCTCCGTTGTGTTTCTGCTGCGATAAATCCGATGTCCGACTCCCCTGCCCTTCCCAAACCCGAGCGCCTGATTTCGCTGGATGCGTACCGTGGTTTTGTCATGTTCCTGATGGCGGCGGAGATGCTGCAGGTGCCAGGCGTCGCCAGCCATTTCCCGGACAGCATGCTCTGGAGCTGGCTGAAGTTTCACAGCGAGCATGTGGCCTGGGCTGGGTGTTCCTTGCACGACCTGATCCAGCCCTCGTTCAGTTTCATGGTCGGCGTGGCCATGCCTTTCTCCCTGGCCAGCCGCAGCGCCCAAGGCCAGTCCCTGCTCAACATGTGGGTGCACGCCTTGTGGCGCTCCCTGGCGCTGATTTTGCTGGGGGTGTGGCTGCGGTCGATGGGCAAGCCGCAGACCTACTGGACGTTCGAGGACACTCTGTCCCAAATTGGGTTGGGCTACCCGTTTCTCTTCGCCCTCGGTTTCGCCAGCACCCGCCGCCGCTGGTTCCTTTTGGTGCTCATCCTCGTCGGCTACTGGGGTCTGTTTGCCCACTATACCCCGCCTCCCGGCTACACCCCTGCCCTGGCCAATGTGCCCCAGGGCTGGCAGAATGATTTCACCGGCTTCGCCTCGCACTGGAACCTCAATTTCAACCCGGCGTGGGACTTTGACCGCTGGTTCCTGAACCTCTTCCCCAGGGCCCAGAAGTTCATCGGCCATCCCGCCGGTTACTCAACGCTCAGCTTCATCCCCACCCTCGGCACCATGCTGCTGGGGCTCATCGGCGGCCAGTGGCTCAAGGACTGCCGGCAGCCCGGCCAGCCGGCGGTGCGGCTGTTCGTTGCCGGGGCGGTGTGCTTCGCTCTCGGGCTGCTGCTCAATGCCCTTGGTCTTTGCCCCATCGTCAAAAAGATCTGGACTCCCGCCTGGACGCTCTACAGCGGCGGTCTTTGCTTCTGGTTCATGACCCTCTTTTACGTGCTCATCGATCTGAGCCAGTGGCGTGCCTGGGCGTTTCCGCTGGTGGTCATCGGCACCAACTCCATCGCCATGTACGTCATGGCCCACACGATGACCAGTTTCGTCGGCCAGGGTCTCGACACCCACCTGGGCAAGGACTGGGCGCAGGTGGCGGGCCCTGTTTACGCCCCCATGGCCCACGGTGCCGCCGTGCTCCTGGTTCTCTGGCTGATCCTGCTGTGGATGTATCGGCGGAAGCTGTTCTTGCGGATTTAGGCGTCAGAATGACAGTCGTAGGGGGCTTGCGACTTCGCCCGGGTCGCTTAGAGTCTCCCATGCGTTTCCCACGCGTTCGATGGTTTCTGGCTGCCGTGTGCCTGTTTTTCAGTGTCAGGCTCATGGTGTCTGCGCTGAAAATGTCGGGCTTTGGCGCCGCGCCGCTTCTCCTGTTCAGCATCGCGGCCTTCATGATGATGGTGATCCTCGTGGCCCCGGAGACGGTCCTCCGCGTCGCGGAGTGGTGCAGCAGGCCCTTTACGAACCTGATCTTCCCCAATGACCGCTTGAGCAAGCCGCCCCTGTCCTACGTGCTGGCCAGGGAGTACACCAAGCGGTCGCGGCTGGAGGATGCCGTGGAGCAATACGCCCAAATCATTCACTTCTACCCAGCGGAGAAGGACGCCTATGTGGAGCTGCTTGCGCTGGCGCAAACGCTGGGAGATGACGAACTCCACGAAAAGTACGCGGGCCTGTTCAGAAAGCGCTTCCATCAAGAAGCACCGACACAGCCACAAGCTTCGAACTGAGAGCCCAGGCACGGCCTTTCGGGACTGTCATGCTGCGCGGGCATCTTGGCATTCATCGAATGCCTCCACAACGAAGCCCGGCCCCCCTAAAGGAACCGGACTTCACAAAAACAGCCTCGCCGCCGGATCAATGATGGTGGCCGTAGTGGCCGTGGCTGCCGCCGTAGTAGTAGTGGCCGCCATGGTAGTAGCGACCGTCGTAGTGGCGGCCATGCCAGTAATAGGACCCGCGGTCATACCGTCCGCCATAGTAGTAGCGACCGCCGTAGAAGTAGGCGTCACCAACGTAGCCCACCGGCAGCACCGGATAGACGCCGAAACCCACGGGCGAAACATAGGCGCCAGGGGGGCCCACAGGCACGATACACGAATTCAAGGACACCCCGGCAAGCACCGCGAACAGAACAAGTTTGATCGAGATTTTCATACCCGAATATGAGACGCTTGTAATGGCTTTTGATAAAGCGATTTAAAAATCTATTTTGACCCATCCACCCTCTCTCCACCTCACGAAGCGAGGGCGGGGAACGAGGCCGGCAGGACTCCGGAAAAGGACGAAGCAGAGGCCTTCAGGCACCGGCGACTACAACGTTTTGTGATGTGTGCCGATGTCACGCACAGGGTTGGTTGGGCGTTGTTATTCCCCCTTAGAGCCTTATCATTCTGCCGAGAAATAGCCAAATCCCCTGCCATCGCTGGCCCTTGGCCTGCTTGTAAAGCACCTTCGCCCCACCAACGCATGAAACCGGCTTCCTGGCTTTTTGCCCTTTTCCTCTGCGCGGGAGTCCCAGTCTCGGCTCAAAACCCCGGCCGGCCCAACATCCTGGTGCTCATGGCCGGGGACTGGTCTTCACCCCATGCGGGGGCGCTGGGTGATCCGGTGGCAAAGACGCCGACTTTTGACCGAATGGCGCGCGAAGGCGTGGTGTTCGGCCGAGCCTATGCGTCGTGCCCTTCCCCTACCGCGAGCCGCATGGCCATCGCAACCGGCCAGTGGCACTGGCGGTTGCACGAGGGGGCGAACGTGGGAGGCTCGCTCCATGAAGGAGTAAAGCTCTACGCCGAATCGCTGCAGGCCGCCGGCTATCAGACGGGATTCACCGGCCAGGGCGAGGAGCCCGACAACCAGCCCTCCACGCATCGCAATCCGTTCGGCGACCGGTTCGAATCGTTCGAGGACTTCCAGGCCAGGCGCGAAGGTGGCAGGCCCTTCTGCTTCTGGTACGGCGCAGACGAGCCGCGTCGTCCCTATCACTATCAGGAGGGAGGCAAGGACGGCATGGACCCGACAAAAGTCACTCTGCCCGCCTGCCTGCCGGACAACGAGGTCTCGCGCAACGACTTCTGCGACTATCTCCATGAAGTGCAGCGCTTCGATGCGGATGCCGCCGGCGTCATCGACACGCTGGAGAAGTCCGGAGAACTCGACAACACCATCATCGTCATGAGCAGTGACGGGGGAATGCCCTTCCCTCGTGGCAAAGCAACACACTATGACACCGGCACGCACGTGCCGCTGGTGATCCGCTGGGGCGCAAAGGTGAAGGCGGGGCGCAGTGTGGACGATTTTGTGTCATTGTGTGATCTTGCCCCCACTTTTCTCGAAGCTGCCGGCCTTGCAGTTCCCCCTGAAATGACGGGCCGCAGCCTGCTGTGCGCCATTCAGCCCGGCCCGGGCGACACCGCCCGCAACCACGTCCTCACAGGCATGGACAAGCACGTTTACAAGAGCCCTTCGCGCGCCATCCGCACCAAGGACTTCCTGTACATCCAGAACTTCGCCCCGCAGGACTGGCCCACGGGCGACACCGGCAAGCCATCCCCGAAGATTGATTTTGCCGCAGGCGAGCAGCCTGCTTTTGATGGGGCGTTCAGTTTCAACATTGATCCCTCGCCCACGAAGCAGTTCATCCTCGATCACCGCAAGGAACCCGCAGTCAAGCCCTTCTACGACCTCGCCTGCGGCCGACATCCTGATGAGGAGCTTTACGACCTGGACACTGATCCGGACGAGCTTCACAATGTGTCCTCTCTGCCACGCTACCAGCAGCAGAAAAGGGCTCTGCTTGAACGTCTTCAGGCTGAGCTGCGCGCCGCGCGGGACCCGCGCCTGATGCCGGCCGGATTTGAAACGCGCGATCTGGCTGGCTGGACGGTGTTCATCAGCGATGCGTTGAAGACTCAGGAGCCGGAAGCCACGGGCAAGGCGATCACCATCCTCGAAGGCCAGCTCGCGAACATCGTGAAAGTGGTCCCCGCGCCCGCCGTCGCGGCCCTGCGTCACGTGCCTATCTGGATGACACCCCCACCGCCCAAGGGCCGGCCAGGCTGCGAGTATCATCCGGATGGCGCCTGGCTGGATAACAACGGGCGCGACCCGGCCATGGCAAAGGGCGTGCAGATGTCCAACATCGCTCACTTTGAGGAGGAGGCCAACCGCATGCCCTGGTTCACCTTGCACGAGCTGAGCCACGCCTTTCACGACCAGGTGCTGGGCTTTGACGACGAGGACATCAAAGCCGCCTATGTGGAAGCCAGGGCCGGCGGCAGCTATGACAAGGTGGAACGCTGGCTCGGCAATGGCAGGCCCAACACTTTTGAGCGCGCCTATGCCATGACCAACGAGAAGGAGTATTTTGCCGAATCCACGGAAGCGTTCTTTGGCCGCAATGACTTTTTTCCCTTCACCCGCGATCAATTGAAGAAGCACGACCCGCGCATGTGCAGCCTGCTGGAGCGCGTGTGGGGAAGCACGTTGTCATGCACCGCCGCCAAGCGGTGAAAGCGCCCGGCGATCTCGACGTGTGAAGCGGCTGTTTGCTGCGTTTTGTCTGTCCATCCATGAAGACATCCGCCCTGTTCCTCCTGCTTCCGTGCCTGTCCCTCGCAAACGCTGCCGAACCTGCCCTGACCTTCAGCGACCCAAAACCGCAGCGGTATGATGTGACCGCCCGCGCCAGCGAGATTGATCCGCGCACCAGGGAGCACCCTGAGATTGAATTCGTTTTCAACAAGAATGGCAAGCCTGCGGATGTGGAGCACGCAGCCGTGGACACCCGGGTGGCGCCGCAGGGCAAGCTGGTGATCTGGCTCATGGGTTACCCCGGGCCCTTGTTCGACCGGGTGACCGGCTACGGCCTGCACGCGATCCAGGTGCATTACGCCAACGGCTGGTTCGGCAAGTTTGGCGACAAGAGTCCTGGGACCGACGGCCAGTTGCTGGGCAACATCCGGCTGGAAGCCGCGACCGGTGAAGACAAAAGCCCTCTGGTCGATATTCCCAAACCCGACGGCATGATGGAGCGGGCCTTCCAATTCGTGAAATGGCTGGCAAAAAACCACCCCCAGGGCCGCTGGGAAACCTTCCTCGCCGCCGATGGCAAAGGGCTGCGCTGGGACAAGGTGATCATCTCCGGAGCATCGCACGGGTCCACCACTGCGGCGCGCTTCGCCAAGTACCAGAAGGTTGATCGCGTGGTGATGTTCTGCGGGCCACGCGACCAGTATGAGAGCTGGCAAGGTTTGCCTTCAGCCACTCCCGCCAACCGCTACTTTGGCTTCAGCCATGTGCTCGACGGCGGATGGTCGGGCGGGCATTACTGCCGCTCGTGGGAATTGATCGGGCTGCACCAGTTCGGCCCCATCGTGAATATTGATGACGCCAAGCCTCCCTTTGGCAATACCCGCCGGCTCATCACCAAGGCGGATGTGAAAGGCGATGCCAACCGTGCTCACAGCTCCGTCGTTCCTGGAAAAGCATCGCCTCTGGACGCTTCCGGCCAGTTCCTCGACGAGGCGGTGTGGCGCTACCTCTTCAACCAGCCGGTGGATGTCGTCGGCGATCCAGTGCCACCTGACGAGAGCTGCCTGAAGGACTTGCCACACGAGGCAAAAAAGAAGAAAACCAGCAAGTAGCCCCATGAAGCACCTGTTCTGCGCCCTGCTGTTCTTCTCCGGCCTCAGCCATGCCGCAGACCGGCCAAACATCCTCTGGCTGGTGTGCGAGGATTCCAGTGTCAACTGGATCGGCTGCTATGGCAATCCGGAGGCGAAGACACCGAACATCGACGCCTTCGCGAAGCAGGGCTTCCGCTATACGCATGTGTATGCCAGCGCGCCGGTGTGCGCCGCCCAGCGCAGCACCTGGATCACCGGCATCAACTCCCTTTCCATGGGCACGCATCCCATGCGCAGCCGCTACCCCATCCCGCATGACCTGATCAAGTACTACCCTGACTGCCTGCGCCAGGCCGGCTACTTCACCGCCAATCACACCAAGACCGATTACAACATCGGCGGCCGGCCCGACGGCGCCTGCTGGGACAGTCCAAAAGTCAATGCGTGGGAGCTGCGCAAGCCGGGACAGCCGTTCTTCCAGGTCATCAACTTCAACGAATCCCACGAAAGCCACGCCCAGGGTGATGTCACCGGCACCCGCCATTCGCCCGGCGAGGTCACCCTGAGCAAGTATCACCCGGATGAGATGGGCATCCGCATGAACTACGCGAAGTACTACGACGCGGTTGAGAACATGGACACCGAGGTCGGCAAGGCCTTGCGGGATCTCGACAAGGCGGGGCTGGCCGAGGACACCATCGTCATTTTCAATTCCGACCACGGCGGCGTGCTGCCGCGCAGCAAGCGCTTCCTGTTCGACAGCGGCATTCACACTCCGCTGATCATTCGCATCCCGGAGAAGTACAAGCACCTGTGGCCGGCAAACGCGCCCGGCGCGACGGTGGACCGCCTGGTGAGCTTCCTCGATCTGCCAAAGACCTGGCTCAGCCTTACCGGCTCTGAAATCCCTGAAGTGATGCAAGGGCACGTATTCATGGGGCCGGACGCCGAGCCGGAGCCTCCGTATGCCTTCAGCTTCCGCGAGCGCATGGATGAGCGGATCGACAACGAGCGAGCGATCAGGGACAAGCACTTTGTCTATATCAAGAACTACATGCCCTATGTCGCCTGGGGGCAGCATCTTGATTACCTGTGGAAAATGGTTGCGATGCAGGTCTGGGAACAGGCATGGAAGGCGCATCGCACCAATGAAGTCACCGGCCGGTTCTTCACCCTCAAGCCCGTGGACGAGCTCTACGACATGGATGCCGACCCCGACAATGTGGTGAACCTCGCCGACAGGCCGGAGCACCAACAAACCCTCGCCACCATGAAAGCGAGACTGCGGGAGTGGCAGCTCAGCATCCATGATTCCGCGCTCCTGCCAGAAGCCGAGCGCGAGCGACGCGCCAAGGACAACAAGACCACCATCTACCAGATGGTGCGCGATCCGAAGCTCTATGACCTGCCGGCCTACCTCGACAGCGCGGATCTCGCCCTGGCCCGCGACCCGGCGAACACGCCGCGCCTGATCGAGTACTTGAAGAGTGGCGACTCAGCGCTTCGCTACTGGGGTGCCGTGGGCCTGCTCATGCTAGGCAAAGCTGATGCCCCCGGGCAGTCAGCCCTTCAGTCTGTCCTGGGTGATCCCTGCGGCGAGGTCACCGCCATGGCCGCCTGGGCGCTGCTGCAATCAGACGACCACTCCGCCAAAGCCGGTCAGGCGCTCGCGGGCCTGCTGCAACGCCATGTGCCAGCCACGCTGATGGCTCTCAATGTCCTCGACTGGTCGCAGACCAACCTCACACCCTGCCTGCCAGCCATCCTCGCCCTTCCAACGAAAGATCCCGTCTCAAAGGAAGACAACATGATCGGTTACGAACAGCGCATGGTGGAATACCTGCTGCAATCCCACGGCCTGCCCCTGCCAGCCGCCACAGGCAAGGCCAGCGCGCGCCAGAAGAAGAGGGACACGGTCAAGGACTTGTAGCGAGGCCCACCTCCTCGATCGTCAGGAATCGCCATTGCCCGGGAGCCAGGTCCGGCGGCAGCGCCAGCCGACCGATGCTCTCGCGGTGCAAACGGGTCACCCGATTGTTCACCCGGTGAAACATGCGTTTGATCTGATGGTAACGTCCCTCCTCCAGAGTGAGCCGCGCACACCGCTCCGCCAGAATCTCGAGCTTTACCGGCAGTGTGGTGATGTCCTCGGTGTGAAAGTAGAAACCTGAGGCAAACGCTTCCACATCGCCCGGTTGAATCGGGTCCACCGTTTCCACCAGGTACGCTTTGGGCACCTTGGGTGTGGATTCAGTGATGCTCTTGGACCAGCGCCCGTCATTGGTGAGCAGCACCAGCCCGGAGCTGTTGCGGTCGAGCCGCCCGGCAAGGTGCAGCTGCCCCTTATCAGGGTCATCAATCAAATCCAGCACGGTGGGCAGCGCTTCATCCACGGTGGCGCTGACGTATCCTGGCGGTTTGTTCACCATGATGTGGAGAGGGCGGCCGGCGTGCTGCAGCGGTACGCCATCAAGTTCAATGCACGAAAACCGGTCCACCTGGTGGTGGCCGTCGGTCACCGTCGCGCCATCCACCTTGATGCGGCGGGCGCCGATAAGCCGATGCGCCGCAGTGCGCCCCAGGGAAGCATGGCGCGAGATGAGGCGGTCCAGCTTCATGGATTCAGCCAGCCGCAGTTGACAGAGGCACCTCATGGTACTCCAGCGCCCACTCTTTCATGTAGCGAACCTGGCTGGGCACGATCCGATAGATGATCAGGTCGGGATTGTCGATGGAGCGCAGGTAGGCGCGCAGCAGCGGGTTGCTGTTCCAAATCTCTTCGAGCAACGTCCTGTCGGCAAGCACCTCCGCCACGCCGGTGATGCGCACTTGGTCGTGCCCGTCGTCGCAGTAGCAAAGCTCCACCTGTGGATTCGCGGCGATCTGGGCGGTCTTGCCGTACCCGCGCAGGTTCGCCACATAAACGGTGAAACCGTCCGAGCGCACCGGCGAAACAGGGCGCAACCGGGGCTGGGTGCCGTCCATGGTCGCCAGCATGGGGAACTTCGCGGCCTTGATGGTCGCCAGGGCGAGCCCTGGCAGCTCGGCGGCATCAATGGGTTTGGGATGGGGCTGGGACATGGGTGCCCAAAGGAAACCACATCAGGGCCAAAAAACAAGAAGGCCGCATTCACCCTGTGGTGAATGCGGCGAACCCAGCCTCATGACAGGCTTCGTGTAGATACCGTACGCTTTACTTGGCGTCGCTCTTTGGAGCATCGCCCTTGGGGGCCTCGCCCTTCTTGCCCTTGCCGTGCTTGCCAAAGCCAGCCTTGAACTGTTCAAGGGTGATGAAGCCGGTCTTGTCCTTGTCAATAGCGTTGAAGCGCTCTTCGGCCTTGGCGGCGTCCTTCATGCCTTTGACGAACTCTTCCTTGGAGAGCTTGCCGTCCTTGTTGGTGTCCTTCGCGGTGAAGATTTCTTCAGGGGTCTTCTTGGGCTTGTCACCCTTGGGCGCATCGGCCTTGGGAGCGTCTTCAGCAGTGACGGCGATAACGCTCATGGCGAGCACGGCGAGAATGGAGGTAAGTGCTTTCATCGGTGTGTGGTGGTAACTGATTCGTTTTTTGTCGTTCCGCGCTTTTTCCTGACGGTGCCAGTTCACTGCGCGACTTTGTAACGACGGGTTGAACTTGCAGTTTCATCAATTTTTCGCCTTTTTTCTGCGACCCCTCTGGCGCATCGGAATTCGGTGCCCCGTTCCGGGTGCATCTTCAGGGGGGAGTGAAGTCTCCCGCCAGCCTCGAACGTGGTTCTCCACTTCGCGACGCACAGTTGAGTGCAGAGTGGCGGCAAGTGATGGATTTTCTACGAACCAGAAACCCCCGCTTGCTGAACTCTGAATTCTTGCTATCGCATCCTCGACAGTCAAGCGAGGGAAGGGATTTCGGGCGTTTCGCAATCAGCGAGTGCAAGGATTTCGTTCCTCCTGACTTTTCGACATATTTATAGAATTTCACAAAATTCTTGCAACAGGTCGGTTTTGTGTGCTAATATAGCCTTAATTGCGGGTATAGCTTAATGGTAAAGCGCCAGCCTTCCAAGCTGGCCACGCGGGTTCGATTCCCGCTACCCGCTCCAGGAACACGCAAACTCAACGACCCGCTTATGTCTCCCATCATAAAACTCCCAGTTGCTGGGGCCTTGGTGCTCTCTGCCTTCCTGGCCTTGGCAGACAGCGCAATGGCTGACCCCAAGCCACAGTGCGAGACCATCGCAAAAGACGTTCAGTCTTCGATCGCCAAGGAGCCTTCAAAGGTTCTGATGATTGTGGAGGATGCTCTGGTCATCAACGAAGCCTGTGCATGTGAGATCATCAAGGCAGCCATTTCTGCCTCTCATGCCGATGCGGCGATGGTGAAACAGATCGTGCAGACCGCCGTCGCAGTGGCCCCGAAGATGGCCCCGGTCATCATGGAATGTTCGGGAACGACCGCCGTGGCGGATGGACAAACTGACGTCGTGGCGAAGACGGCGGCCACGGGGAAGGATGCCAAAAACGTGCTCCCTGAAGCCGTGGTCCCCCCCAAAGAAGGGTCCGATTACTCCACCATCGGTCTTGCCGACATCCGCGGCCTTTACCTCATGCAGCCTGCGCTCGGCGGGCCGGTGGTCACTACGACGCCACCACATAAGCATCACCCCCGCAAGCCCGGACCGCCCCCGATGTCCCCCTCCTGCGCTTGCGTGAACACGCCCTGGACACCCTAGTTCGCTGGCAGACCCTCCCTCTACGCCACACCCAGCCCGCAAAACTTCTCACTTCCGAAAAGACAATGCGCCCTTACCTTTCAGTTCTCACCATCGGGCTTCTGGCGGGAATCCAGGCTGCCTCGGCTCAAGGCATTCTTTCGCTGCAAAACAGCATGGATTTCAAGGACAAGGCGCCAGTGACCTACTCGGTGAACGCAGGGCTGGGCTACGATGACCTCAACTACAAGGCCAGCGGCCTCAACGACATCAAGTCGTTCTTCATGCAAGGCGGCGTGGGAGCCACCTTTAACAACAACGACAAAATCACGCCTTGGAACCTCGGCCTCGACTTTGGCATCCTCCAGTACCTCAATCACACCCCAGGCATTGCGGACACCGATTACAGCGGGCGCGTGGTCTTCAACATTTCCGATCAGATTTCACCGCGGCTGAAGGTGACAGATAATTTCTACACCACCTATGAAACCGAGCCAAACTTTGGCCTGGGCGCAACCACCAGCGGTCGCAACGGCCAGTACTTTTACGGCTACAACAACTTCGCCGTGAGCTACGCCTGGTCAGACCGTTTCAGCACCACCACTTCCTACACCATTGATGGGATCCAGTACCAGGAGAAGGCCATCGGCAATCTCGAAGACCGCCTGTCCCACCTCCTCTCCCAGCAGTTCTCGTGGGCCTTGTCGCCCACTCTCAAGCTGGTGGCGGAGTATCGTTTCGGCGCCGTAAACTACAAGAATTCCAGCGCCGACTACATGACTCACTACGCGCTGGTGGGTGTTGACGAAGCCTGGAGCGCCCGCACCACCGGTTCGGCCCGTGTTGGCGCGGAATTCTATGAATCAGGTCGCGGCAACCAAACTGCCCCCTACTTCGAAGCCTCGGTCAACCACTCCGTCAGCAAGACCACCACGGCCTCCCTCTATAGCTCGGTGGGCTACGACCCCTCCGAACTCGACAATTTCCAGTCCCGCTACTCCTACCGCGTCGGTGCCAGCGCCTCCCACCGGCTCACGGACCGCCTGACGCTCAATGCCGATATCAACTACGCCTACAGCACCTTCACCTCCACCGGCGGTGCTCCGGATGTCTTTGAGCACGACCTCAGCGCCTCGGCCGGCATCGGCTACCGGTTCTATGACAACATCAGCGTCAACGCCAACTACTCGTACTCCATCGTCACCTCCGATGATGTGACCCGCGAATATGACCGCAGCCGCGTTTCGCTTGGTCTGAACGCCACCTTCTAAGCAGTCCCCTTTCAGCCTTCCATACCTCCCAACCCTCGACGCTGCTGAAGCTCGGGGGTTGCTTTTGTTTGATAAATAATTAGGATTCCCTGATCTTTAATCCATCCGACAGCCATGAACGAAACCAGTATGGAAATGCAACGGCACGCCATGGATTCATGGCAGGTCATCAAGAACCGCTTCGGGCCGATCCTGCTCTCCACCCTGCTGATCTTTTCCATCGCCGCCATCATCACTTACATCATGCCGCGCAAGTATCGCGGCAGGCTGGAAATGAAAATCGAGCGCCAGGCCGAGAAGGTCAAGGTCAACGACCGTGACGGCAGCGACCCCACGATGTACACGGACACGGCACTGAAGACCGAGTTCGAAACCATCACCAAGGCGGAAACCCTCTATCCGGTGATCGAGAAGTTCGACCTTGTCAGGCGCTGGAACCAGCCCGACCGCCGCGCCGCCCTTGGCAAGCTCATGGGCAATCTTGATCCCCAGGCCATGCTCAAGTCGGACTTCGTCGTGATCGAGTACTTCGATGAAGACCCCAAGCTCGCTTCCGATATCGCCAATGCCGTGGCCGAAAGCTACATGACGAAACGAATCGAAATGGTGGACAGAGGCAAGGAAAGAGCCCTCAAGGTGGTGGAGACACAGATTGCCACGCTTGAGCAACAGGCCAAGACCGCGCGCATCAAGATGCTGCAGGCGCAAAAAGATGCCGGCATCATTGCCAACGTCTTTTCCAGCGGCGGCCAGGCCCGCACTCCCGGCTCAACGCCACAATCGACGGAAGCCTCGCTGGAAAACACACGCGAACAGGAACTCTACAAAACCAACACCAATCTGCTGGCCTGGAAGGCTGAACTCGACCAGCTCAAATCGCTCAAAGGTGATGAACTGATTGAGCGCTTCTCGGCCCTCAAGATTGAAAACCAGACCATCACCCTGCTCTATCCCAAGCTTCAGGAAGCCAAGATCCAACGCGAGGGCGCAATCAACAACGGGCTGGGGCTCAAACACCCCACAATCCAGCGCCTGGATGCCGAGATCGCCAAGAACAGCGAGCTCATCAGCATCGCCGCCAAACAGCATCTCCTCGGTCTTCAGGACAAGATCAATGGCGCCGAAAAGAACAAGAAGGATCTCGAAGAGTTCAACATAAGGGAGAAAAATGACATCTATAAGAATCAGCCGGCGCAGACCTCCTACCTCGCCGCCCAGCGCGACCTCGAGCAAATCGAGGCCATGCAGTTGCAGGCGCGCGAAAAATACAACAACGAGGAGGCCAACCTTGCCATCGACAAGACAGCGGCCACCATCTGGCAGAAAGCCGAGCCGGAAAGCTCGCCTTCAAAGCCCCGCGTCATGCTCAATCTCAGCCTGGGCGGCATCATCGGCCTGATGTTCGGCCTCGGCCTCGCCTTTGCCCTGGAGTACATGGACACCAGTGTGAAAAGCCTCGACGACGTGGAGCGCTTCCTTGGCGTCCCCGTGCTCGCGGTGATCCCGAAGGACGTGGGCGTGCTCCATCGCAGCAGCGGCTTCAGCCCGGATGCGGAGGCTTACCGCATTCTGCGCACCAACATCGAGTTCAACCGCCGCAATGCCAATGCCAACTGCATCACCGTCGTCAGCGGCGGCGCGGGGGAAGGCAAGTCCACCACCCTGACCAACCTTGCTTTCGTCTGCGCCCAGGGCGGCTACAATGTGCTGCTGATTGATGGTGACCTGCGGCGCCCGCGCCTCCACACCTTGTTCGACACCAGCAACCAAGTGGGCCTCACCAATTATCTCACCACGGACATCCAGCTTGAGGACGTGGTCTTGAAGACCCCCGTCGAGAATCTCTACTTCCTGCCCAGTGGTGTTCTGCCTGCGGACAGCGCCGGCATCCTCAACTCCCAGCGCATGTCGGACCTCATTGCCGATGTAAAGAGCCGCTTCGATCTGGTGCTCATCGACTCCCCGCCCATCCTCGGCGTGAGCGATGCCTCCGTGCTCGCCAACGAGGCGGACATGACCATCATCGTCGTCCAGCACCGCAAGCTGCCGCGCCAGATGCTCATGCGCGTGAAGCAGGCCGTGGACAACGTCGGCGGCACCGTGCTCGGCGTCGTGCTCAACAATGTCGATATCCGCAGCGACAGCCAGTACAGCTACTACACGAGCTACTACACGTACTACTCGCCCACCAACCAGGCCGGTGGCGACCAGGGCAAGCGCAAGCGCAAGAAGAAGGACGCCGCCGTCAGCGAACCCGTGCCAGCCGGTCGCAAGCAGGGTGGAGACCTGTTCTAGAGCCTGATCCCCTTTTCATCCCCATGAAGACATTCCGCATCGCCCTCGCCACCCTGATGGCCTTTGTCAGCATCGAGCTTCAGGCCCAGAACCGCGAGCTTGCCATCCAGACCGGCGACAAGATCGGCATCACCATCGGCGGTATCCCGCCTGAAGACGCGCTGTCCATCAATCACATCTACCCGGTCAGCGAAAACGGCACCATCAACATCCAATACCTGGATTCCGTCAACGCCGCCGGAGTCAAGGCTTCCGATCTCGCGCGCAAGATTGAGCAGCTCTTCAAATCCAAGGAGATCTACACCCACCCCGCCGTGACGGTGACGGTCGATACCCAGGGCGGCACTGAGCGTCTGGTCTATGCGATGGGCGAGGTTCTCAAGCCCGGCCCGGTGCCTTACCGCTCCGGCATGACCGTCTCCAAGGTCATCAGTTCCGCAGGCGGTCCCAGCCCGTTCGGCCACATGAAGAGTGTGAAACTGAAACGCAAAGGGCAGGTCTTGCGCATCCTCAACTGTGCCAAGGCGGACAACACCGATGGCGACACCTTGGTGGAACCCGAGGATGAGATCCTGGTGCCCAATTAGCGCCTGAAGATTGCGCTCTCACATTGCAATCATGTGCGCTAGGCTGCTCAACACATGGCAGTCATTGGCAAAACAAACTCGCTTCGCGTGGTGCGCGAGGCACCCCAGGGGCTTTATCTGGATGGCGACACGCTGGGCGAGATCCTGCTGCCCGGCAGCTATATCCCCCGTGGCACGGCTCCCGGCGACACGCTGGAAGTTTTCGTCTATCGCGATTCCGAAGACCGGCTGGTGGTCACCACCGAAGTGCCGTTGACCAGCGTGGGCGAGTTTGCCCTGCTGCGTGTGGCGGGCGTGAACCGCGCCATCGGCGCCTTCCTTGACTGGGGTCTCCCCAAGGACCTGCTGCTGCCTTTCCGTGAGATGGAAGTGCCGGTGGCCGAGGGCGAATGGATCGTGGTTTACGTCCACCTCGATCCGCGCACCGACCGCATCTACGCCACAACCAAGCTCTCCCGCCACCTGAGTCCCGAACCGCCTACCTATGCCGTGGGCCAGCCGGTGGATGTGATCGTGGTACGTGAAACCCCTCTCGGGTACATTGCTCTGGTGGAACAGGCCCACCTGGGCCTGCTCTACCGTTCCAACGCCGCCCGGCCGCTCAAAACCGGGGACCGCGTACAGGGCTACATCAGCGCCCTGCGGCCTGATGGGAAAATCGACCTCACACTAGAATCCTCCGGCAGGCACGCCGTGACCACCCTGGCGGAGCGAATTCTTGAAGCCTTGGAAAACAACGGCGGCCGGCTGGACCTGGATGATGACAGTCCGCCCGATGCGATACGTGCCGCCTTCGGGGCCAGCAAGAAAGCCTTCAAGCAAGCCCTGGGCACGCTCTACCGCAGCCAGCGCATCCGGCTGGAAAAGCCGGGAGTGCGACTGGTGGCAGGGAAATAGTCCCCCGCCTACTTTAGCGTCTGCAGGTACGCCACCAAATCTGCGAGCCCCTGCGCACCGATGGTCGCTGCGAGACCTGGAGGCATGAGCGAGACCTTCATCTCCTCGCGCTTGGTGATGGCCTTTTTCTTCACCGTTTGCTGCGCTCCGCCGGCGATCTTGAGCGTCAGCTCATCGCTCGTCTCGCTCACGATGTATCCCACTACAACCAGCCCCTCCTTGGTTGTCACCGTCCAGCCGCCGAAGCTGTGTTCGATGGCGGCGCTGGGGTAAAGGATGGCAGTGAAAAGCCCGTCCTTGGAAAGCTTGCCGCCGATCTGGCTCAAATTGGGACCGAAGTTGACGTACTGGCCCTTGATCTGATGGCA
>CAINXC010000648.1 GCA_903854655.1 uncultured Verrucomicrobiota bacterium
ATGGATGGGGGAAAACAGTTCAAGCCAGCGCTGCGGCCGGGGCGGCGCCCAAGTCCTCGCGGTGCGGTGCCAGCACACGATGGAGATTGTTGAGGGCATAGCGGTAGCGGGAGGCGACGGTGTTGGTGGTCTCGCCGGTGGTCGCGGCGATTTCGGCAAAAGTAAGCCCGGCCCAGATGCGCAGGGTCACCACCTCGCGCTGCTCGGGCTGCAGGTCGCGCAGCGCGCGCTCCAGCATCAGCGCGTTCTCCCGGTCCTCCAGCGGCGGATCGAAGTGCGGCGCGTCTTCGCCCGGCAGGGCCACATCGGAGTTCGTTTCGCGCCGCAACCGCCGCTCGGCGCTCTTGCGCACGTCCAGCGCGATGCTGCGCACCGCCGAGTAGAGCAGCGGCACATGCTCGCGGTCCCCGCCCGGATTACGCTGCCACCAGCGGACGAAGGCCATCTGCACCACGTCCTCCGCATCCGCGCCGCAGGCCGCCCACTGGCGGGCGTAAAGCAGCAGCTTCGGAGCCAGCTCACGGAAGCAGGCTTGCCAGTCGGCGGTGGGGTCACGAGGCGTCATGCGGCGGCAGGGAATCGGGCGTTCACTCTCCGTAACGACACCGCCGCCCCGGTTTGTGTGCAATCTTGGCAAAGTTTGCGGCGGGGGCAGGCCCGCCGGTTCCAATCACGACTCAGCCACGACGGATCACCGCGCACACCCGCTCACAAATCGCGCCATGCAGCGTCCTCTTCAGGGGTGTTCCAATCCGCCTCCCAGGCCGTGGCTGCCAGGGGAAGGAGGCCGGCGGTCCGCTCCAGCCAGACATCAGGGAAATCCGGCACATCATCCGGCAGCAGCCCATGCGTGCGATCCCACTCCGCCAGATCTTCCATGATGCTGCGGCGCAGGCCCTGCCCAGCGCTTACAGACGGCTCGGGCACCATTCGCACCAGCGGTTTGCCTCCTTCTTCAATCATGCACGTCTCCCCCGACTCCGCCAGCTCATGGCATAGCTGTACAAAGCTCGCCTGCGCTTTTTCGATGGGCATCGTGATCATGACCACGAAACAACAAGCAACGTCAGCGAGATGTCAATGCCGGTGATCGTCAGGACCAACCCCATCTTGGCGTTGTCCTTGCAACTGCGCAGACGCCAAACACCCGCTAGCGCGCAACAAAAAATTACCCCCGCCCACCCACCCCTCCTGAGGCACAGTGGACGCGCGTAGCGCGCAACATGGTTTTGACTTCACCCCCCGGCGAGGTCTGCTACAATTGGACTTGCGAAATTTCCCCAAACTGTTCATCATCACCAAAGTAAATTGATCATCTGAGTTCCTCGCCGGGGGGTGAAGTCTTAACTGATCGAGCATCTGTCGGACCTCTGCCTGGTCACGTCCGACAGATGCTCCATTTTCATTCCCAGAATTCAATCTGCTTCGGGATGTCGGGATCAACCGCCCGTTTGCCCTGGGCGTAGTTCCTGCCGATCACCGTCTTGCTGCGCTTCCACTGTTCGTCTGTCATGAACAGGATGCGCACGTTCCCGGCCTCCGGGCACATTCGCTCAATACGCGCCGTGTGCTTTTCCAGCGCCTCGTAGCTGACGCAGGGTCGCGCATAGACGGAAAACTGGATCATGAGGTAGCCGTCATCCAGAAGGTCGTTGCGGAAGCGTGTCGCCGCCTTCCGTTCGGCATCGGCGACCACCGGCAGATCAAACATGACCAGGACCCAACCCATGCGGAACGGACTTTG
>CAINXC010000649.1 GCA_903854655.1 uncultured Verrucomicrobiota bacterium
AGTGAGATCACACAAGCTAAACGCACAGCTTAATCTGAATATTTAACTGAACTCTTTCATTTTGAAAGTTTGTGATGCGCGCGAGTATAACCATGATCTCGCAACATGAAACGGCTTCTTCCCCTCCTCACCTTCATCGTCCTTCTCAGCAGCCACGTTTGCGCGGACACCGCCTTTCCCGGCGAAAAGATCGACGAGTGGCACGGCTTCAAACGGCACAAATTTGAGGCCGACGGCTGCGCGGCTTGGGTGGTGGAGCCGAAGGTGGTGCTGCCGGGATTGCCGTGGTCGTGGTGCATGGAATTCCCCGACGCTTTCACCGAGCGGTGTGGTGCGCCGCAGTTGCTGGCGGCGGGTTTTCACCATGTCCATATTGTCGTCGGCAACACCTTCGGCTGTCCTGATGCGGTGAAACACTTCAAGGCCTTCCATGACCTGCTGGTGGCGCATGGACTGGCGAAAAGGGCGGCGCTGATCGGCCTCAGCCGGGGCGGGATGTATGCGTATCGTTTCGCCTCGGAGCACCCGGAAGACGTGGCGGTGATCTACGGCGACGCTCCGCTTTGCGACCTCAGAACCGTCCTGGGTGGCAATGGCTATGGCAAAGGCAGCGCCGTGGAATGGGCCAACCTGACCAAGGCCTATGGCTTCAAAGATGACGCCGAGGCGCTGGCGTATCGCGGCAACCCGGTGGACACCCTCGCGCCGCTCGCCAGGGCGAATGTGGCGATCATCCATGTGATTGGCGACGCCGATGACATCGTGTTTCCGGCGAAGAACTCGGACGTCATTGAGCAGCGTTACCACCAGCTTGGCGGCGAAATTCAAGTCATCCACAAGCCCGGCATAGGCCATCATCCGCACGGCCTCGACGATCCGCAGCCGGTCGTGGATTTCATTTTGAAGCACGCGGCGCGGCCGTGACGGGAAGGGAGTACCGGGTTGCACTCTTTCCATTGACCCGGGGCGGTTTTTTCCTCTACATGCGGGCATGTCAGAATTCGTGCCATTGACCGATCCAACCGTCATCCACACCCACGCCCTGCCGATGCGGGGCTTGATCGAGGCGGGCCGTGATTTCTGGCGGCGTGGCTGGTCCTTGGGCACCAGCAGCAACTACAGCGTCATCGTCGGGCGCGATCCGCTCACCCTTCTGCTCACGGGCAGCGGCTTCGACAAGGGGCGGTTGGAGCCTGATCAGTTCGTTCTGGTCGATGACGAGGGCCGGTCCCTGCATCCGGAGTATCCGAAGCCATCGGCGGAGACGTTGCTCCACGTGGTGCTGGCGAGATCGGCGGGCGCCGGAGCGGTGCTGCACACGCACTCGGTTTTTGGCACCGTGCTGTCTGAACGTCATCTGGCGGAAGGCAAGCTGACCATCAGCGGCTACGAAATGCTGAAGGGCCTGGAGGGCGTGACCACGCATGACACTTCGATCGACGTGGAGATTTTTGCCAACACCCAGGACATCGCCACCCTGGCGAAGGAGGTGGAGGCGCGCCTGCTGGATCCCGACCGGCCGCTGCGGCGCGGATTCCTGATCGCCGGGCACGGGCTGTACACCTGGGCGGCGGACCTTGCGGGAGCGCGTCGCCAGGTGGAAGTTTTCGAGTTTCTTTTCGAAGTCGTCACGCAACAGCGTTTGCTTTCTGTCTGAGCCAGCTCAACTCACCTTTCTTTTATGGCTATTCTCCGCATTCCTGATGAAGACCGCGTCCTCACTGAGGTCGAGGTGATTCGCGATCACCTGGCCAAATCCGGCATTTGGTATGAGAACTGGCCGGTGGAAGGGCGCTGTGGTCCCGATGCGAGCGCGGACGAGATTCTGGCTTCCTACGCCCCGGAGATTCAGGAACTGAATGCGCGTGGTGGCTACATCACGGCGGATGTGATTGACGTGACGCCCGAGGTGCCCGGCCTGCAGGCGATGCTGGACCGCTTCAACAAGGAGCACACCCACGCCGAAGACGAAGTTCGTTTCATCGTCAAGGGCAGCGGGGTCTTCCATATTCATCCAGACGACGCTCCGGTGTATGCCATCGAGGTGCGGGAAGGCGATCTGATCAACGTTCCTGCCGGCACCAAGCACTGGTTTGACCTGTGCGCGGACAGGTGCATCCGGGCGATCCGGCTGTTTCGCGAAAAGGCGGGCTGGACGCCGGTGTACACCGAAAGCACCATCGCCAGCGGATACCAGCCGCTGTGCATGGGGCCGAGCTACCTGCGCGGAAACACCTTCCGCATCCAGCCTGCGATCACCGTGGCATGATCACCTTTGCCGGTGGCTTGATTCTTCTGGATGTGGAGGGCACGGTGTCCCCGCTGGCCTTTGTCCATGAGGTGATGTTTCCTTTTGCCCGGGAGCGGGCGGAAAGTTTTTTGGAACGCAACGGTGCGCGCCCCGCCGTGAGGGCCGCGTTGCAGCAAATGACGGCGGACACGGGCCTGGCAACGGTGGCGGAAATTCATCGCCTGATGGATGCCGATGCCAAGCTCACAGGCCTGAAGCAGCTCCAGGGTCTTGTCTGGGAGGAGGGCTTCAAAAGCGGCGAACTGCGGGCGACCTTGTTCGACGATGTTGCCGATGCCTTGCGCCTCTGGCACGCGGCGGGAGTCCAACTGCGGATTTATTCTTCCGGCAGTGTCCACGCGCAGAAGCTCTTTTTTGCCCACACTGTGGCGGGTGACTTGACGCCTCTGCTTTCCGGCTATTACGACACGACAACCGGCCCCAAGCGTACAGCCGCAAGCTATGCCGCCATTGCCGCAGATTCCGGATTTGCGCCTCAGGACATCCTTTTTCTCAGCGACGTGGGCGAGGAACTGGATGCCGCCGTGGCTGCAGGAATGCAAACGGCGCTTGCCATTCGGCCCGGCAACCGCGACACGAAGGATGTGCGGCATCCCCCTTTTCATTCGCTGCACGACATCACCATCGTCCGCCCATGAAGATTGAAGGCCAACATCGACGCGCCATTGAGGAAATCAGCGGCAAGCGTGCCGTGCGCATCATCGACCAGACCGTGCTACCGCATCAACTCACCTGGCTCACGCTGAAGACGCTGGCGGAGGCCGCGCACGCCATCACGGTGATGCAGGTGCGCGGTGCGCCGCTGATCGGAGCCACGGCCGCGTACGGCTATGCCTTTGCGATGAAGGAGGACCCTTCTGATGCAGGCCTGGAGAGCGCCTATCAGACCTTGTTTGCGACCCGTCCCACGGCGGTGAACCTGCGCTGGGCCCTGGATCGCGTTCGAGCCGTGCTGCAAGGGCTTGAACCCCACCTGCGGGCCGATGCCGCCTGGCATGAAGCCGGGCAGATCGGTGAGGAAGACGTGAAGACCAACGCCGCCATCGGCGGGCACGGGCAGCGGGTGTTTCGCGAGGTTTTCGCGGACAAGCAGGGTGGGGGAGTCCTCAACGTGCTCACGCATTGCAACGCCGGGTGGATTGCCTGCGTGGACTGGGGCACCGCCATCGCGCCCATCTATCAGGCCCACGACGGAGGCATGAAGGTGCACGTGTGGGTGAGCGAAACCCGGCCGCGCGGCCAGGGCGCTTCCCTGACCGCCTGGGAATTGAAGCAGCACGGCATCCCCCACACGCTGATTGTGGACAATGAAGCCGGCCACCTCGTGCAGCGCGGCATGGTCGATCTCTGCATTGTGGGCGCGGATCGCGTGGCGGCGAACGGCGATGTGGCCAACAAGATCGGCACCTACCTGAAGGCGCTGGTCTGCAAGACCCACCACGTGCCCTTCTACGTGGCGCTGCCCACCAGCACCATTGACTGGACCATCCGCAACGGCATCAAGGACATCCCCATCGAGCAGCGCAGCGCCCGCGAGGTGACGCATGTGACAGGGCTGAACGCCAAGGGACGCCGCGAGGAAGTGCTCATCTGCCCGGAGGGCACTGAAGCGCGCAACGACGGCTTCGATGTGACGCCGGGCAGGCTGGTCACGGAACTCATCACCGAATACGGCACCTTCAGCACCAACGCCACCGACATGCGCCGGTTGCGGCTGGCGGCGGGTCTGTAGCGGTGGAATCCCCGTGTCCACCCGTCGTCGATACTTGAATTTCACGACACCGGTCGGTGTCAATCTGGCTGCGGTCGGGCAGTCAGGCTTCGCTTCTTTTCTGATTCACGAGACGGGTTATCGCCCGGCGATCGAGGGCTGGAATCACGAGGGTGTGGACAGCCCCTTCTGGCGTTTTTATCACAACCCGAGTCCTGGCTGTTTCATCCGTCATGGCGGTCGCGAAATCCCGCTGACGCCTGATCATGTCGTGCTGATTCCGGCGAACACCGTTTTCGACTGCTGCGGTCCGGTGTCTGCCGCGCACTTCTGGATTCATTTCACGGTCAGCCGGCACAGCCGCACGGAGTTGCAGGAGCCGCTGATCATCGAGATGGATGAAGTGCTTCGGCCTTTGCTCACAGATGCCGTTGGGTTGCATCAGGGCGAGGCTTCGGACTTGCGCGATCAGCGCCTCTATCACGTGGTCGCCGCGCTGCTGCATGTGGCCTTCAGTAGAGTGGAGGCGGAGCTTTCTCATCGGCTGCCGGAACCGCTCATGGCTTTGCTTTCCGCCATTCACAGCGCGCCGCAGGGGGATTTCAGCAATGCCCTGCTGGCCCGGCGGGTAGGGATGGGAGTGGAAAAATTCATCCGCTGGTTCCGCGAGCACACGGGCCAGACCCCCGCCGCCTATGTGACCGGAGCGCGGGTTCGTCTGGCTCGCGAAGCTCTGGCCTTGACCGACAAAAGCATTGATCAGATTGCCAGCAGTTTTGGGTTTCCGAACCGCCACTACTTCAGCCGCGTCTTTGCCCGGCAGGTGGGCTGCGGCCCCGCTGAGTTTCGAGCCCGGCAGCGCGTGCGCAAAGGTTTGTAGGGCCTCTGGAAGTGTGAATAGTCACCAAACAGTGCTTGCCCCGGTGTCTGATATTTGAGACTCTGAATCTGATTTTGCAAATTCCACGGTCAGCAGAACAGCCCAGGCATGGCTCATTCACTGCTTTATCAGGCAGACGGCTGCTTGATCGTCGTCCGCTCCTGCGGCAAAACTAACCCCACCACACATGGACCGAGATTCCCTCTCCGCGCTTCCCTTCTTCCCGCAATTTGCAGGCACCATCGAATCCCGCACAGACCCCGAATCTTCTCCAGTTTCCCCGCCTCCAGGCAAGAAAACCAAGTCCAAGAGCGCGGCCAAGCCCGACACCGGTGTCGGGGCGGAGAGCGCAGTGAAGACTTTTGTGCTCGATACCAACGTGCTGCTCCATGATCCGGGCTGCCTCAATCGTTTTGCGGACAACCATGTCTGCATTCCGGTCGATGTCCTCAGCGAACTGGACCGCTTCAAAGGCGAGCCCACCGAGCGCGGCGCGAACGCCCGTGAGGTGCACCGTGCGCTGACGAAGTTTTTCAGCGAGCACTCCGAGCAGATCACCACGGGCGTGCCCAACCCCGGCGGCGGCACGGTGCGGCTGGTGACCTATGACCCGACGGCAGACAAAGGGCCGGCGCTGAAGCGTTTCCAGAACGTGTTTCCCGGCCTGGAGAAGATGGATCACCGCATTATGGCCTGCGCCATCTGGCTGCGCGAGAATTCCAAGACGCCCGTGATTCTGATCACCAAGGACCTCAACATGCAGCTCAAGGCCCGCGCCGTGGGCATCGCATGCGAGGACTACCTCAATGACAAGGTGGAGGCCCGCGAGGTGTCGAACTTCGACCTTGGGCGGGTCGAAATCAGCCCGCACGAACTGCAACGTTTTGCCAGCACCGGGACGCTTGATCTGCCTGCGGCCCGTCTGGCGCAGTTCGCTGTGAACGAGTACCTGCTGCTCGCGGCGGGTGAGAAGCAGACCATGCCCGCGCGCCTGCACCCGAACGGCGGCTTGGTGAAGCTGCTGGTGCCGGATCACATCCGCATCCAGAGCGGTCGCGCCATCAAGAGCATGAACCTGGGCCAGGCCTGCTACCTGGACGCCCTGCTGAATCCGGACATCACCCTCGTCACCTGCTATGGTCAGGCGGGCACCGGCAAGACCTTGCTGGCCGCCGCCGCCGGTCTCAGCCAGGTGTTCGGGCATGTTTACAACGGTCTCACCATCAGCCGCCCCATCGTGGCGATGGGCCAGACGGTGGGCTTTTTGCCCGGTTCTTTGCAGGACAAGATGCGCCCCTGGTTGCAGCCGGTGTACGATGCGCTGGAACTGCTCATGCGGCCTGTGGCGAACACGCAGGGACCGCAGCGCAAGAAGAACAAGTTCCAGGGCCCGGAGGCCCCTTCTTCATCCGGCATCAACGGCCAGCCAGCCACGCCTTACGACAGCCTCATCCAAAGCGGCGTGCTGGAAATCGAAGCCCTCTGCTACATTCGCGGGCGCAGCATTCCGGATCGCTTCTTTGTGCTGGATGAAGCCCAGCAACTGACGCCGCTGGAGGCCAAGACCGTGGTGACCCGCATGTCGCGCGGCAGCAAGCTCGTGCTCATCGGTGACCCGGCCCAGATCGACAATCCCTATGTGGACAGCCGCAGCAACGGACTGGTGTACACCCGCCAGCGCATGCGCGGCCAGGCCTGCGCCGCTCACGTGCCGCTGCTCAAAGGCGAGCGCAGCCCGCTGGCCGAAGCAGGGGCGAGACTGCTGTAATACTCATGGCCGAAAACGGCGAGCGCATGGCGTGCATCTGGATAAGATGCCGCCATGCCTCCGCACCCCAATGACGACACCCACTACCGCGCGCTGCAATCTCGCGACGCGCGATTCGATGGCTTGTTCTTCACCGGGGTGACCAGCACCGGCATCTATTGCCGCCCGATCTGCCCCACCCGAACACCGAAGCGCGAGAACTGCCGGTTCTATGCCTCCGCGTCGCTGGCCGAGCATGACGGCTTCCGGCCCTGCCTGCGCTGCCGGCCCGAGCTGGCTCCTCTTGGTGCGGGTGCCGGCGGGGTGGTGGATGCCTTGATGCGGCGGCTGCAAGCGAGGGGAATGATGGATGCCGAGGTGGCGGACTTGGTGGCGATGTCCGGCTTCAGCGCGCGTCACTTGCGCCGTCAGTTCATGGAGGAATGCGGGCTCTCGCCCGTGGCCATGCTGCAAACGCGGCGGCTTTTGTTTGCCAAGCAATTGCTCCAGGACACCACGCTGCCGGTGACTGACGTGGCGTTCAGCGCCGGATTTCGCAGCCTACGGCGCTTCAATGCCCTGTTCAAGGAGCGCTACGACCTGACACCCACCGCCTTGCGCGGCAGCCGGCCGGCGGCCGAGGACACCGTTGCCCTGCGCCTGGATTACCGTCCGCCCTTGTGCTGGCCCGCGATGCTGGCCTACCTGCGATACCGGCTCACGCCCGGCATGGATTTGATCGAAGGCGAGAGCTACCTGCGCACGATCCGCATCGGCTCCCACTCAGGCTGGATGCGGCTGGGCCCGGGCGAGAGGCCGAACACACTGGTCGCGGTGGTGCCCACGTCGCTTGTGCCGGTGCTGGCCGAAGTGCTGGCACGCACCCGCCAGCTTTGCGATCTGGACGCCCATCCAGGAGAGATCGACGCGGTGCTGGGTGCTGACCCGATTCTGCATTCGTATGTCAGGGGCCGCCCGGGTCTGCGCGTGCCAGGTGCGTGGACCCCATTTGAGCTGGCGAGCAGGACCATTCTTGGGCAGCAGGTCAGCGTCGCCGGGGCGAACACCTTGATGGGTCGCCTCGCCCAGCGCTTTGGCGAGAGCATCGTCACACCCTGGCCCGAGCTTCGCATCACCACGGCCACTGCCGAAGCCGTCGCGGAGGCCGGTATTGACGAACTCGCCCGCATTGGCATGCCAGGCAAGAGGGCCGAGGCTTTGCGTCATGTGGCGCAAGCCATTGCCAGCGGCGGGCTTGCGCTGCAGCCCGGCGGTGATGCGGCGGCTGCGATGGCAGCCTTGAAAGCTCTGCCCGGCATTGGGGAATGGACCGCCCAGTACCTTGCCATGCGCGCCATGCGCCATCCCGATGCGTTCCCAGCCGGGGATCTCGGGTTGCGCAAGGCCCTCGCCGGTGAGCGGATGCCCGGCGAACGCGAGACCCTGGCCATCGCCGAAGCCTGGCGACCCTGGCGTTCCTACGCCGCCCTGCATCTCTGGCTGGGCAAACCCTCCGTCCCATGAATACGCTATACCACACCACCTACGAAAGCCCTCTCGGGCCTGTCCTTCTCCTGGGCACCGCCACGCATCTGCGCGGGCTCTACTTCGTCGGCCAGAAGCGCCAGCCAGCCCTTCCGGCGGAGAGCACCGCCAGTGATGCGCCTTTCGGTGAGGTGAAGCGACAACTTGATGTCTACTTCAAGGGCAGGTCCGACGGTTTCGACGTGCCGCTGGAATTGGCTGGCACGCCCTTCCAGCAAACGGTGTGGCGGGCGCTGCAGGCGATTCCGCGCGGCCAGACTGTCACCTATGCCCAGCTCGCGCAGCGCATCGGCAGGCCCACCGCCACCAGGGCCGTGGCGCTGGCGAACGCCTGCAACCGCATCTCGATCATCATCCCTTGCCATCGCGTGATTGGCTCCAACGGCTCGCTCACCGGCTACGCGGGCGGGCTCGAAAGGAAAAGCAGGCTGCTGGCACTGGAGGCCGGGCCGAGGGAATGACAACGGCGGTGGCGCCGCCCTGGCCGGTGGCTGTGAGAGAATCAAAGAATGGAGTTGCCATTCTCCGTTGTTTCGGTTATTTCTGTTTAGACAGAAATTAACGTCATGACTGAGCTCTCCCCCATCGCCCGCAAGTACATCCTCCACTGGGGGGAGCTTGGCACACGCTGGGGCATCAATCGCACGATGGCGCAGATTCACGCCCTGCTCTATCTCGCGGAGAAGCCGCTGAATGCCGAGGACATCTGCGAAACACTGGAACTGGCCCGTTCCAATGTGAGCACTTCGCTGAAGGAGCTGCAAAACTGGGGCATCGTCCGCATGGTCCATATCATGGGCGACCGGCGCGATCATTTCGAGAGCATGAAGGACGTGTTCGAGATGTTCCGGGTGATCCTTGCCGAGCGCAAGCGCCGGGAGATTGATCCCACGCTCAAGCTGCTGCGTGAGGCTGTGGAGGAAATGGACAAGGCGGGCGGCGGCGCGGACGCCGTGACCAGGGAGCGGCTGAAGGGCATGCTGGAATTCTTCGAGATGGGCAACGGCTGGATCGAACAGATGCAAAAGGTGCCCTCGAACGTTCTGCTGAAAGCCGTGAAGATGGGCGGCAAGCTTTTCAAGCTCATCGGCCTCGGGTGAGGCCTTTTTTTGATCTGATATTTCTTTAATAACAGAAACAACCGATATGACCGCCAATACAAACACAACCAGACCTCCCTGCACGCGCAGGCTCACGAAGGAATATCGCGATGAACCGGGAGACGGCAGGCTGCCAGTCTTCGGCCTCCTGTCCTTGAGCCTCGCCCTGGTGGTCGCAGGGGTGGCCTACGCTCAGCCTGCGTGGCTGCAAATGTGGCTGCTGTGCGGTGCTCTGTTCCTGGCAGCCAAGGCTTCGGTGCTGCCACAGCAGGATGTATTCGCCTTTGTGTTCTTGTGGCCGGGGCTCGATTCGCAGGCCTTCAGCCGCCCAGTGGCGCGCCGCATGTCACTGCTGGGGAGGGGGATCGCGAATCTGGTCGTCGGCCTTGCCTTCATCTTTGTCATTGCCCGGCAAATGCCGTCGTCGTTCGCCGCAACATGGGTGGCGATGATCGGCCTGATTCTTGCGATGCATTGCGGAGTGTTCACTCTGCTGGCGGCCTTCTGGCGCAGCCGTGGGAGGGATGTCGCACCGCTGATGCAGGCGCCTCTGCTCGCCGCCTCGGTCACCGAGTTCTGGGGCAGGCGCTGGAATCACGCCTTTCGGGATGTGGCCCATGCGGTTCTCTTCAAGCCGGTGACCCGCCGTTTCGGTGCGGTGACGGGGATGTGGGCGGTCTTCCTTGCATCGGGCCTTGCTCATGAGCTGGTCATCTCAATGCCCGCCCGTGCAGGTTTTGGGGGCCCCACCCTCTACTTTGCGCTGCAAGCCATCGCCATGTCGCTGGAGCGCGGATGCCCGATCAAATCCAGCCTCTTCTGGCGGCTGCGAGCCTGGGTCTTCCTGCTCGCACCCCTGCCGCTGCTCTTCCACCCGCCCTTTGTGATGAATGTCTGCCACCCATTTTTCCAAGCGATCGGAGCCCTGCCATGATTACACCTTGTCAACTTGTTCAACTCGCGGGAGCCGGTCAGTTCGGCATCCTTCTCGCCAGCGTCCAGGTGCCCGCCATCCTTGATTGGAAGCATGAGCTGGCACGGCTGCACCCCTTCCTGCGCAGGCTCTTCTGGGTGTATGGCGTGTTCATCGTGCTGACGATCATCGGCTTCGGCGTGATCACTTTGTCATATGCGCCGGAACTGCTGGAAGGCCGGCCCCTGGCACGTGGGGTGGCTGCACTGATGGCGGTGTTCTGGCTGGCCCGCCTGGCCGTGCAATGCTTCGTGTTTGATGCACGGCCCTTCCTCACCAACCGCTGGCGCAGGCTGGGCTATCACACGCTGACGGCGGCCTTCGTCTTCTTCACCGCCGTCTATGGCTGGACGGCTCTTCGTTGATCCCATGAAACCCAAGCGTATCATACTCGCCGGTGGCACTGGCTTCCTCGGACGGCTGCTGGCCAAGGCGCTCGCTGATCGAGGCGATGAGGTCGTTGTTTTGACCCGGCGTCCCGAAGCGGACGGTTCTGCGGCCCGCGCTGTTTATTGGGATGGAAGGACCATGGGGCCGTGGGTGGCGGAACTCGAAGGCGCCGATGCAGTGGTCAATCTGGCTGGCAAGAACGTCAGTTGCCGCTACACCCCGGAGGCGCTTCGGGAAATCATTGCCTCGCGCGTGGATTCGGTTCACGTGATCGGCGATGCCATCCGCCGCTGCTTGAATCCGCCGGCGGTCTGGGTGCAGACGGGCTCGCTGGCGATCTATGGCGATGCGGGAGATCGCATCTGCGACGAAGAAGCGCCTGCGGGGGAGGGGATTCCAGTGGAAACCTGCCTGCGATGGGAGCAAGCCTTTGCGGACTCGCCCACGCCTGTCACCCGCCGCGTCTGGTTGCGCATCAGTTTTGTGTTAGGCCGAAGCGGCGGCGCACTGCGGTTGCTGGAAGGTCTGACTCGCTGGTTTCTCGGTGGCAGGGTGGGCGGCGGCAGACAATACATCAGTTGGATTCACGAGGCCGACATGGTCCGGGCATTCCTGCGCGCGGTCGATGACCCCGCCATGGCCGGAATCTACAATGCCACCGGCCCGAATCCGGTGACCAATGCCGAGTTCATGCGGGAGCTGCGCCGGGCGTTGCATCGTCCTTGGAGCCCGCCCACGCCCGCCTGGGCCGTGCCTTTTGGCTGCTTCTTCATGCGCACCGAGCCGGTGCTGGCCCTCACTGGCAGGCGCGCCATTCCTCGCCGCCTGCAAGCGGAGGGTTTCACCTTCCAGCATCCCGATCTTCCCGAGGCCCTGAGCCAGCTTTATCAACCAACCCAAGCTCCAACACCATGAACTTCATTCATCAACATCTTGACCTGTGGCTGCGTCTGGCCGCCGCAGGACAGCTCTTCATTGCGATCCTTGGCCCGATGCTACCGCGGCTGCTGGGCTGGGGCGACG